>JBBRLR010000058.1:0-28952 GCA_038231255.1 Thermomicrobiales bacterium
TATCCACGCGATGATCCAGACGCTGATAGACAAGGGCAATGCCTACCCGATGGACGGCGATGTCTACTACCGCGTCCGCTCGTTCGATGGCTACGGCAAACTCTCGCACCGCTCCTTGGAAGATATGCGCGCGGGCGAGCGCGTCGCGGTGGACGAGCGCAAGGAAGACCCGATGGACTTCGCCCTTTGGAAGGGCGTCAAACCCGGCGAGCCGGCGTGGGACTCGCCGTGGGGCGGCGGGCGGCCCGGCTGGCACATCGAATGCTCCGCGATGATCAAGGGGCATTTGGGCGAGCGGATTGACATCCACGGCGGCGGCGCGGACCTCATTTTTCCCCACCACGAGAACGAGATCGCCCAGAGCGAGGCCGCGCTCGGCGTCCAGCCGTTTGCGCGCTACTGGATCCACAACGGCCGCTTGCAGATGAAGGATACGACGACGGGCGAGAGCATCAAAATGTCCAAGTCGCTCGGCAACCTGATCACGATCGGCGATCTCCTGAAGCGGCGCAATGGTGCGGATATTCTGCGTTTTATGGTTCTTTCCGCGAACTACCGCACGCCGCTGACCTATACCGAGGAGATCTACGACGCGGCGACGAAGGGGCTTGACCGGCTCCGCACCGCCCTCCGCGACAGTAACGGCGTGACGGGAGACGAAGTGGCGGTCGCACCCGATTCGGCGCTCGGGGGCGTCGTGGCGGGTGCGGAAGCGCAGTTCCGCGCCGCGATGGACGACGATTTCAACACGCCCAATGCCCTCGCCGCCCTGTTCGATTTCGCCCGCGCCATCAACCGCGCGAAAGATCAGGGTGCGGCGGCGCAGGATGTCGCGGCAGCACAGGCGAAACTGCGCGGGTTAATGACGGTTCTCGGCATGCGACCGGATGCGGAGCGCGCCGATGATGGCGGGCAGGCGGCGGAACCGTTCATCGAATTGCTGCTGCAAGTGCGGCGCGATCTGCGCGGCGCGAAGCAGTGGCAACTCGCGGACACGATCCGTGATAGCATGACCACGCTCGGCGTCGCGCTCGAAGATAGCTCGCAGGGCACGATCTGGCGTTGGATGGACGGGACCTAACCCCCGACCTCCTTCCCGCGAGGAAGGGGGAGCGAGCCTTCGAGAGATCGGGGCGTACGGTGGAAGGCCACAGCAATACGATTGAGACCCCCCCTTCCTCGCGGGAAGGGGGCCGGGGGGTTAGGTGTATCATGGCAAAGGGTAAAGGGACGAGCGGACGGTCCGGGGGGCCGTGGAAGGGTGGGCCGCAGCGCGGGAAAACGGGCCAGCAGCCTTTCTCACCGCGCAAAACGAAGAGTGTGACCGCACGCCCGCCGCGCAAGGATCGCGGCGGCGCGGGCGTGCAGGCTGAGGAAGGGCAGGCGGGAAAGTCTGCCACCAATGCCACTCGGCCCCCGCGTCCATCGTCGCCTGGCGATGGGTTCGCCCGCGCCGGGCGGGCGCAGCCGGGCAAGCCGGGGCCGATGCAGCGCGCCGAGCGCCCGGCGCGCGAGGGGGGCAAGGCGAACAAGCCGTGGGCGAGCCGCCCCGCTGCGGATCGGCGCGCCGAACGTACCGCGCAAGGCGAGCGCCGGGAGCAGGACGAGCGCGCCGCCCGCCCGCTCGCGCCGCGCCGCACCGAACGGAGCGAGATGCGTCCCTCGCGTGGCGCTGCCTCGTCCGCCCCGGTGCGTCTGCCGCGTTCCCCCGCACCGACCGGCCCGACGCCGCTCGAACGCCGCCGCGCCTACCGCTATGGGGGCGAAGTCGCGGTAGATCGCGATGTACTCTATGGGCGCAATGCGATTGCCGAAGCGTTGCGCGCGGGGCGACGCAAAGCCCGCCTGCTCCTGCTCGCCAACGGCACCGACGAACGGAAGACGGTCAGCGACCTCGCCGAGTTGGCGGCTGCGCGGGGGGTCGAAGTCGAGTTTGTCGCGCGCACCGAACTCGAACGGCGCGCCCCTGGCGTGAACCATCAGGGCGCGGTGCTCGAAGTTGGGCCGTACCGGTACGCGGATTACGACGATCTGCTCGCCGCGACGCGCGACAACCCGAATGCACTCCTGCTCGTCCTCGATTCGTTGCAGGACCCGCAGAACTTTGGCACGCTCCTGCGCACCGCTGAGGCGGCGGGTGTGACAGGCGTCGTCATCCCTGAACATCGGTCGGTGCAGGTGACACCGGCGGTCGTCAACGCGAGCGCGGGCGCGGTCGAGCATCTGTCCGTCGCGGTCGTCACGAACCTCGTCCGGGCGGTGGAGCAGGCGAAGGAAGCGGGCGCGTGGGTCGTCGCGGCGGAGGCGACGCCCGATGCGGCCCTGCCTTCTTCGGCGGACCTGACGGGGCCGGTCGTCCTCGTCATTGGCAGTGAGGGGCAGGGCGTCGGTCGCCTGCTGCGCGAGACATGCGATCTGACCGTCCGCATCCCGCTCGTCGGCAAAGTCGGCTCGCTCAATGCCGCGACCGCCGGTTCGATCCTCATCTACGAAGTCGTCCGCCAGCGCCTCGAAGCCGAAGCGATGTCCGCCCTCATCGCGTCAGTCAGCGACGAGGGGGAGTGAGCACAGAGGACGCAGAGGACACAGAGGGTACAGAGAAGAGAAATGAAGAAAGAAGGAGATGAAATTGATGCTCCTCATCTCCTTCTTTCTTCATTTCTCTTCTCTGTACCCTCTGCGCTTAAAGTCCCTTGACGAAAGCGCCGATGCGCTCGACGGCTTTGGCGAGCATGGCGTCGCTGTTGGCGACGGAAAGGCGGATGTAGCCCGCGCCGGCCGGGCCGAAGGCGTCGCCGGGAGTGACGGCGACGTACTGCGATTGCAGCAGTCGGGTCGCGAATTCGGTGGACGAGAGGCCCGTGCCGCGAATATCGGCAAAGGCGTAAAACGCGCCCTCGGGCAGCGGGCAGATGACGCCGGGCAGCGCGGACAGTCCCTCCGCGACGAGCCGCCGCCGCCGGTCGTAGGCGGCATTCATCGTCGTGATGCACTCCTGCGGGCCGTCATAGGCCATCGCGCCGCCGACCTGCGCGAATGAGGTGGCGCACGTCGCCGTGTGGCTGTGGATCGTCGCGATCTGCTTGACGAGGTCGCGCGGCGCAGCGACATAGCCCAGCCGCCAGCCCGTCATCGCGTACGGCTTCGAGAAGCCGTTGACGATGATCGTCCGTTCCTGCATGCCGGGCAGGGAGGCGATGGTCGTGTGCGTGTGTCCGTCGTAGATCAGCTTCTCGTAAATTTCGTCAGAAATGACGATTAGGTCGTGCTCCCGCGCCACTGCGGCGACGGCTTCCAGTTCGGCCCGCGTGGCGACGCGCCCGGTTGGGTTGTTCGGCGAGTTGAAGATCAGGACGCGGCTGCGCGGCGTGACAGATTGCCGAATGCGGTCGGCGGTGATCGTCCAGTTGTCATCCGGCGAAAGTGGTACCTGCACCGGTGTCGCGTCCGCTAGTTGCGTGGCGGGGGCATAGGAGACCCAGCCGGGATCGAGGATCAGCACTTCGTCGCCGCTACCGACGAGCGCGAGCAGACTGACCGCGATGGCCGCCTTGCCGCCGGGCGTGACGATCAACTCGCTGTTCGGGTCGTAGGTGAGGCCATTATCGCGCTGGAGTTTGGCGGCGATGGCTTTCCGCAACTGCGGGATGCCGCTGCTGGCGACGTAGTGCGTGAATCCCGCCTCCATCGCCTCCGCCGCCGCCTGGATGATGTGCGCGGGCGTCGCGAAGTCCGGGTCGCCGCCGCCGAGGTCCACGACATCGTGCCCCGCCGCCGTCAGTTGCCGCGCCGTGTCCGAAACAACGAGTGTCGGCGAGGGCTTCATCACCCGCATCCGCTCGGCGAAATGGTAGGTCTGCGTCGTCGCCATGCGCTCACTCCGTTTGCTTCAGTGCTGAGTACTGAGTACTGAGTACTGAGTGATTCGGGCGCCGCATGCTCGTACGGCGCCCCGGCCATGCAGTTCGTTCCACCGGATTGCATATCACCCGGCACGCATCAGCATACACTGCAACGCATCCATGCTCCATATGCTCGGTACTCAGCACTCAGTACTCAGTACTCGTTATGCGACCGCCCAGACATTCGAGGCTTGCTTGGGGAAGAGGATGTCGAGGAGCGCGCGGGCGGCATCGGTGCGGATCACGCAGTCGGGGAAGGCGCCATTGAGTTCATCGAGCGATTTGTAGCCAAAGAGCAGCTGCAGGAAGGTGAGGTCGGGGAAGGCCACCTGGCCGCGCTCGTCTGGTGTGGGCTGCCACGGGGCGATGCCGACTAGACGGCCCTCGGTGAATTGCAGATGAAGTCCGGTGCGGTAGAAGTTCAGTTTCAGTTCGCCGCTGTGCCCGACGAGGATCGAATCGGCCAGTCGCGCTTCGAGGACGGGCGCGATCTGCCGCAGAAAGCCCGCGAGATCGGGGATGCGCACGTACCACGCATTCGGCCGACGAACGCGGTGCAGTTTGCTCGCGATCACGCGATAGCAGGGATGCTCCGAACCCATTTCGAGGCCAATCGTGTTGAACGAGCTGTCGCCCGCCGTCGCATACGTCTCACCGACTGATTTGAGATAGCGGAGGACGGTCGGGGTGATAGGCAACCACGAGACGCCGGGGATCAGTTCGTAGACCGCGACGAAGACACCCTTGCCCCAGAGCCGGGGATGGTGGCCGAAAAAGCCGACGGGCGTGCCGTCCGCCGTTTCGATCATGCGGATGTCCAGCCGAAAATCGCTCGTTGGGCTGTGGCCCGCGAGGTCGTATCGCCACTGGTCCGTGTCGCGAAGGCAGGCGACGCGCCCGCGCCGCATCCCGTACTCGTATGCTCGCGCAATAAACAGGATGTCCGTCTCGGTCGCCGGGCGAATGCGATACGGCTCGGTCGCGCCCTCGGCGAGTGCCGGTACATCGGCGGGATAGCCGAACCGGCCCGCGTCCATCTCCAGTGCCATCTCGTAGCCGAACTGCCGGTAGTACCACGGGATGCCGCTGATCACCTGAGCCATTTCTCCCCGGTCGGCGCTCCACGCATGGATGATATCGAACTGTGCGCGCACCAGGCCGCGCCGCCGGTAGTCGGGGTGCGTGCCGACCATTTCCGGCCGCCCGACGCCGAATAGAATGCCTGCGTACGACCATCGTTGCGAAATTAAGCAGAGCGACGAGGCAATCGCGCCCGTGCGCGTATCCTCGACGATCAGGAAGTCGCCCGCGCCCGTTGTCGGATGGTCGCCGCGCATCATGTCCTCGGTCCAGACACGCACCCAGTCATCGGGCGTGCCATCATCCGCTCCGTGAATCGTCGCATTGAACGCCGCCACCCGGCTCGTGTCGTCCACGGTCGCGCGCCGCAGCACCAACCCATCGCCGAGATCGCGCGGTACTATCGTCGTCATGGAAACTTACCCCCAATCCCCTTCCCTAAAAGGAAGGGGGCCTAGTCCACGGATACATGCTAAAGCGATGGCCTGTGATGTCCTCCAGATACGTGACTTCTTTCGACAGGACAAGGCGGCGCTCGAATAGATCATTTCGTCTCGGTGGTTTAGCGAAACGTGCGAAACGCAGTAAACATCAGTCCGAGGGCTTCGCTGAAGTCATCGGGATTGATCCTCGTCCCGGTATTGATGACTACTGTAAGTTTGCATAAACGACGCAAAATAACTTAGCCTTGATTTTGCAAAATAGCGCTGTGCAAACGTACATGTTGCGCACAATCAGCCGCCCAAATTGCGAGAAGGTAATGATCCGCGTCCTGTAGTGTCCCGCCGCGACGCACGGTAATAAATCCGGGGTCTCGGATTTTGCTGAAAATAACTTGTTTACTCCATTAATCCTCCTTCTGCCCAACGTTGAGGCGCATGAGCCGCGCCTGATGGCTTCCATGCTAGCCGAAGACTTGCGAAATCGGCTCGATGCGCTTGTTGGGCAGTGCCGACCGCAGTGATCGGCAATCAGCAGTCGAACACAGACCAGCAGAGGTCGTTTCTCAACCGCTGATCGTCCAGAACGAGCGCGCGAATTGTATTGGGCAGCTGCTCACGTTGCCACCGGCACTCGAACCTGCCAGCGCTCTCGGCCTCGCCCGTAAGGGCAGCCGCACGTACCGCCTTGATCGCGTATGCAGCAGCACCGAGTTCGTGTGCGGCCACATGCCCGACTGCAGCCGCCTGACCGGCAGCGTACGCAGCATGCCGAGCGGCACCATGGAGATCCTTCGCCGCCGCATTGGCGTGGCCGGCGGCTGTGCGTGCCTGCCACCAGCTGATCTCGCCGCGCACCCATTGCCGGGTCAGCGCGATGGCCTGACGCGGCCGCGCATCTGACGGCTGAACCGATTCATAGAGGTGCAGAACATGCTCCGCGCACGTCGCGGCCCACAAAGCGAGTAGCCGGTGATCTGAATCCGTGAGCGTCCCGCCGCGCCGAATGGTGATGAAGCGAGGGTCGCGGTCTTTGGGGAGAATCAAGGGCACTCCTGCCTGCTTGCATCTGCCCAACTATGCTGTATAATTCCTGTAATATTAAACATCGTTTCATTATACAACTCTCTATAGTCCGGCGGCAAGCATGGTCAAAACACCCAAAAAATAAGCGGTGCTCCTCAGTCCTTAGTCCTTCATCAAAGCGGGTAGCGATATTCGGCGGAGACGGCCTTCATGTGCTCTTCAAGAACCTCAAAGTAGTCGCCATACCGTTTCTGCATCGCGAGGAGCCATTTTTCGCAGCCCCACGGGAACTTGCGCAACTGAAAGGTCATCTCGACCAGATCGCCGTAGGCGAAGTCGCGGCCATCGTAGGTGACGGTTGGCACCGCCTCGACCTGTGCGGGGTCGCGATCCGCGAAACGTTCGAGGCAGAAATCTTCCAGAATCGCGTGCGGCGCCTTGTCCGCGACCTTCAGGAAGTGGTCGCCCCCCTCCATCCGGTAGATCGCGACGATCTTCCCGATCTCGCGGTACACCAGTTCCTCCGCCGTATCCCGCACAATCACCCACACAGCGTCGCTCCCTTCGGTCGCTCAGCAATGAGCAATGAGCATGGACTTATCGCCTCTGCGTGTAAGCCTGCTAACTTCTCTCACGGGATCCCTCATTGCTCGTTGCTCATTGCTCGCTATGCCGCGCGGGCGGCGCGGTGGACGCAGGAAGCGGGTTCGTACGGGGTGACGGGCGTGTCGCCGTGGATCGCGAAGCCGCGCATCGGGCCGATGCCGATGTTGGAGGCGGTGATGATGTGACGGATGCGCTCCGGCACGAAGCCCATCATCGTCGCCGCGACGGTATCCACCGCGACAGCGTTCGCGCCCGCGATCAGGTGGCCCGTCGGGATCGGCGTGCCGTTCGTTGGCCCCAGCCCCTCCATGCCGACGATACCATCAATGATGTGCAGGTGGGCGGGGATGGCACGGTTGAGGTCGCTGATCGCGTTGGACATATCCGCGCCATGCAGGCGGATCGCGGTGGATTTGCGCGTCGCGCCGTTCGGTGTCGTCACAATCGTTGCGGGCATCGCGCCGACGAAGTTCTTCAACGCCAGCGTGACGACCGTCAGGATGTGCGTCTTCATCTTCGGCACGTTGATGACGCGATCCGCCGCCAGAAACTGCTCCGGTACCGGGATGCGCCCGACGACGAGTGGGTCCGGCACGTCCACCCAGACAGGGCGCGCCTCGTTGCAGTCGAGCCATTCGACATTGTAGGGTGCGAGCATCTCAACGTAGCCGCTATTCGCGAAGGCGGCGGCGGCGCTCATCGCGGAAGATGGGCCATCGGCAATCGTGATCCGGCGCGCACCGCAATCGCGCAGCAGCCCGCAGAGCGCGGCAACGACCGCCGGATGCGTCACCGAGGCGGTCTCCGGCGGCGCCCCATTGACGAGATTGACCTTGATGACGATGTCCCCGTTATGCGGCACGAGCACCGGAAAATCCGCCAGCCGCGCGAGTGCATCCCGCAGCGCCGCCACATCGTACGCCTCGATCCCCTCCGACACCCGCACCGTCGCCTCACGCTCACTCACGACACACCTCCATTGAAACCAATGAACGCAGAGCGCACAGAGGCCGCAGAGAACCCAGAGAAAAGTGAAGAATAAGGAGCCTCGCCCTTCATTTTCTCTCCTCCTCTCTGCGGCCTCTGCGCGCTCTGCGTTAAAAATCCAATCATGGACGGGCGACGAGGATGATGCGACCGGTGGATTCGCCGGGTGGCTCCAGGGTCGGGCCGATGCGCGGCAGGCAGGCGAAGGCGTCCAGTGGCGTTAATCCGGCGGCAGACAGCGCGGCGGTGATCTCGTCGAGTGTGTAGCCGCGTTCTCGGTGGACTTCCTCGAAGCGGCGATAGTCGTGGCCAAGGCGGGCGAAACAGGTGAGCGTCATCGTCGCAATCGCCGTCGCCTCGTCCCACTCCGCCTGCTGGATGAAGGTGGTGTCGCCGATTTCCCGTACCCAGCAGTTGCCATTCCAGTCTGCCGCGAGTCCGGCGCGCGTATTCATGTCGAAGATCGCCAGGCCGTCCGGTGCGAGCGACTGCCGGATGCAGCAAAAGGCCCGCACCAGGTCGGCGGGAGCGGTGAGATAGTTCAGACTGTCGTAGAAGCAGGTGACGAGGTCCACCGGCTCTGGCAGGGTAAAGGCGCGCATATCCTGCTGGACGAAACGAACGGCGACACGCGCATCCGTCGCTTTCTGGCGGGCAACGTCCAGCATCGGCGCGGAGCCGTCAATGCCGATCACCGCGTACCCCTGCGCGGCGAAACGGAGGGCGGCGGCACCGGTGCCACAGGCAAGATCGAGCACGCGGCGTGGCGCGGCATCGTACCGGGGCAAAAGGTCATGCACGAAGGCGACCATCCGTTCGCTCCACCGGCTTTGCCCTTGCAGATCGTAGACGGCGGCATACGCGCTATACGGGTCCGTTGCGGCGGATAACTCGTCGAGCGGTCGCGGATAGGTGAGCAGTGGCGTGTCTACCATGTGCCGAGACCCTTTCGTGGCTGCGGTGTTTCGTGGAGTCTAGCACGCTCCCTGCTTCGTGTCATGGCGCCACGCATCTCCTTCCCAGCCCGCCGACCCCCCGGAAAGTGTGGCGCTCATGACGGCGACACCGTGCCCGCCCGTCTCCCCGCCGGCCTCGTCGATTGCCTCCGCCAGCGGCATCGCCGTGCCCGCCGTCCATGCTGCCGCAAAAGCGGACTCGCCGAGTGCCGAACGTGCCGCATGCGTCGCCGCGATCACGCTGACCTGCTCGATGGGTGGCGCCATCGCCCCCACGGAAGCGCGCGTTGCCGCCGCCGCTGCCAGCAGGCGCGCACCCCGTTCCGCCTTCCCGCAGCTGATCGCCACGAGGGCCAGCCCTTCCAGGGTATCGGCGATCACACCCCGGCCGCTGAGATGCCGGCGCACCGCCAGCGCTTCCCGCAGCAGACGGGCCGACCGCTCGGTCTCGCCCGCTCGCCATGCTGCCACCCCCAGCATGTGCAGCACGAAGCCGACGCTGTGGATGTTCCCCAGATCGCGATACAGCCCCAAACCCTCCTCCAGGAGCGCGACCGCGCGTGCGGTTTCTCCTCGCCATAAGGCGACCTGCCCGAGCCCCGCCACCGTCCAGGCCACGTAGGTGATGTGGCCCACCTCCCGCGCCGCGTTCAACCCGGCCTCGTATTCCGCCGCAGCGCTCGCCAGATCTCCCCGGTAGCGGGCGATATCGCCGCGAACGGCCCGGATGGCGGCGATGGACCAGGCGGACTGCCGGGCGCGTGCATCCGCCAGCGCCTTATCCAGGAGCGTCGCGGCGTAGGTATACTCCCCCTGATGTCGCACGAGCCTCGCGAGATTCAGCAGCGAGGCTTCGAGGTCGGACGTGTCGGCCAGCGCCCGGCTCATGCTTACCGCCTCCTCCAGTAGCGGACGCGCCGCCCCGTACTCCGAGGCATGGGTCAGCAGGAACCCTAGTTCTCGCAGCAGCCAGGCGGTAAGCCGCTGCGCGCCGAGCGCGCGGCTCACCACCAGACCCGCCTCGAAGTGAGCGCGCGCAGCGGGCCAATCACCCTGCTGCATGGCAAGGAAACCAGCCCCCAGTAGCCCTTTCGCCCGTGCCAGCGTCGCCTCCAGCACGCGCGCCAGGAGATGTTCCAGCCAGTCGCGGCCTTCTGCAAGGTGGCCGCGCACCCACCAGAACTGCCACAGGCTCGCCGCTAGGCGCAGACCCGTGGCGGGGTCCGTCTCCCGGCACCAGGTAAGTGCCGCGCGCAGATTGCCGTGTTCGGTCGCGAGCTGCGCCATCCATGCGGCCTCGTCCGGACCCCGGACATGCGACTCGACGTCCTCCGCAAGTGTCAGATAGTAGCCGGCGTGTGCCTGCCGCAGCGCGTCCGACTCGCCGGTCGACGCGAGCCGCTCCGATGCGTAGGTATGAATCGTTTCCAACATCCCGAAGCGCGGTTCGCCCTCCTCCCCCTGCACGGCGCGCAGCAGGCTTTGATCCAATAATGAGCCCATGCCCTCGACGACATCGAGTGTCGAAGCGCCAGTCCCGGCGCATACCGCTTCCGCTGCCTCCAACGTGCAGCCGTCCACGAAGACCCCCGCGCGTGCGAAGAGCGTCCGCTCATCGGCAGTCAGCAGTTCGTGGCTCCAGTCGAGCGTGGCACGGAGTGTCCGCTGACGATCCGGCAGATCCCGTGCACCACCCGCGAGCACGGCGAATCGCTGCCCGAGCCGGTTGAGTAGCGCCTGGGGCGGCAGGAGCGCGATACGTGAGGCGGCCAGTTCGATGGCTAATGGCAAGCCGTCCAGCCGGCGACACACCGCCGCGACCGCCGCCACATTCCCCACGTTCAGCACGAACGACGGCTGCACCGCCTGCGCCCGTGCCATAAATAATTGCACCGCAGCATATCCCGCCACTTCCTCGACGACCGGTGGACGCCTCGATGCGGGTATGGCGAGCGGGGGGACGGGGAACCGCTGCTCGGCGCGCACCCGTAGCGCCGTCCGGCTCGTCGCGAGGATGGTCAGCCGGGGGCAATGTTCCAGCAGCAGCGTCGCGATGGGGGCGGCGTCCAGCACTTGCTCGAAATTATCCAGCACGAGGAGTACATGCCGGCCTTGAAGAGCGGCGAACACTACATCGCGCGCGCTCCGCCCGCTGACCTCGCGCACGCCGAGGGCATGGAGGATGGACGAGGGGATCAAGGCGGGATCGCGCACCGGGGCGAGATCGACGAACGCCACGCCATCGTGGAAGTCGTCGCGGAGCGTCGCGGCCACCTGGAGGGCAAGCCGGGTCTTGCCGACGCCGCCGGGGCCAGTGAGCGTCACCAGCCGCCCCCGCTCGCGCCGCAGCAGATGGACGATGGACGCCTCCTCCCGCTCGCGCCCAATCAGCACGGTCGGTGGCGCGGGCAACGTGGGCACGAGCAGTATCGCGGGGGAGGTCGCCCTCCCAGCCGGGGAAGAATGCACGCCTGCGCCGGCAACAAAAGCGGCACGGTCGTCCAGGGAGAGTTCCAGGGCCGCAGCGAGGAGCGCGATCGTCTCCGGTCGAGGGGCGGTGCGCCGCCCCCGTTCCAGCGCGCGGATGGCGTCGCTGCTGAGCCCTGCGCGCTCGGCCAACGCCTCCTGCGACAGCGCGGCGGCCAGCCGGTGCCGCCGCAACAGATCTCCGAACGATGTCGTCTCCGGTGTGCCCACGCTGCCCGCGCTACCTTCCCACCGCCGTCTGATCCGTGCCTCTGCATGGTGATGGCCGACTAACCTCAATCATAGCACGCGCCAGATTTCACCGATGGTGTCACGGTATTGTCACGGCGCTGTCACTTCTGTGACTGCCCGCACGACTGCTACCCTCGGAGGGGCCGGTAGCGAGGGCCGAGGGCGTCCGTTGTACCTGGAAGACCGGTTGCCCGGCGATCCCTCGACCTTCTTCGCAATCCCCGCCCGGCGGGTCGCCGAACCCGCTACCACCGTCCCGCTTTGCATGTGTGTCCGTCCCCGATACGCCGGATGGCGATGGCCTGAGAGGAACGAGATGATGACGATGCTTCTTCGCCGTACCGGTTTGCTCCCGCTCTTGTTCCTGCCGCTCGTTGCCGTAGCGCCCGCTGGGCGGGTGGCGGCGAACGGCACCTACTACGTCGGTAGCGCGGCGGCCCGCGCACGGGCTGGGCGCGGTGGATGTAACGGTGATGGTGAACGGGGTGAGTGCGACGAAGCTGGGAGCGTACACCTATGGGATGGTGAACCCGATTGCCCCGCCCTGGCCACCGACCGGATCGCCGGTGACGGGGAGCCCGATCCCAATGCCTTCGCCCCGCGCGACTGTCGTGCCGACCGGGCCGACCCCGAACCCATTGCCGCCCACGCGGTGAAGACGCCGCGTGCGGTCCGTAGTGAATGGAGGACCCCAGAAATGATCGCATCCCTACGCCGAGCCGGGTTTGCACTACTGCTCGTCGCGCTCCTGATACCTGCGCTGCCCGCAGCGATCGTCCACGCCGCCGGGAACATCCAGTACGTCTTCAGCTACCTCGACAACCCCGGTGCGCTAACCAACTGCCGCGACGTCAACACCGGTTGCACCCTGCGCGACGCCCTGCACGCCGCAGCCGACGGCGACACCATCCAGTTCGCCCACAGTACCCCGTGGCCGATTACCTATACGCTCGACCTGGCGCGCGGACCGCTGATCGTCGGCCATGCGGTGACGATCCAGGGGCCGGGGGCGAGCAACCTGTTGATCAGCGGCGGCGGTGCGGTGACGGTCTTCACCGTCAACAGCGCCGTGACAGCGACGATTAGCGGACTGACCATCGCGGACGGCGATGCCGGCAACAATGTTGGCGGTGGCATCAACAATTCGGGGACGCTGACAGTCGCACAGAGCGCAATCCAGAACAACAGCGCCCCGAATAGTCACGGCGGCGGAGTGTACAACGCGGGAACGCTGACACTTACCGACTGCACCGTCAGCGGCAACTCAGCAGGCGGCGGCGGCGGCATTGGCAACGGCGACTTTACCGCCACGTCGTTGACGATCACCGGCAGCACGATCACCGGCAACACTGCGACGGGCGGCGCAGGTGGCGGCATTCTCACACAATTTGCCGGCACGGTTACGATCACAGCGAGCGCCATCCAGGGCAATCACGCCACGAGCGGCGGGGGTATCGCCAATGGCTTCAGTATCAATGGGAATAAGGCCACGGGGAGCGACGTAACGATCACCGGCAGCACCGTGCGGGACAACCAGGCGACCGGCACGGGTGGCGGGATCTACAGCAATCTCAGCCTCACCCTGACTAATTCCACCCTCAGCGGCAACAATGCCGGCGGGAATGGCGGGGGCCTCTTCAACGAACCCTACAACGCGGCCAACGCCACGCTCATCGCCACGACTGTGAGCAATAACACTGTTAGTGGCAGCGGCTCATCCGGCGGTGGCATCAACGATGCGTCCGGCGGGACGGTGACGCTCACCGCTTCCCTCGTCGCCGGGAACATCGCCACCGGCGGCGCGACTGCCCCCGACTTGGCTAACACATTCACGAGCAGCGGGCACAACCTGGTCGGCATCAGCATGGGTAGCACCGGTCTCGTGAACGGCACGAATGGCGACCTCGTCGGTGCCGCGAGCGCACCGCTTGATCCTCGGCTCAACCCACTCGCCGCCAACGGTGGCCCGACCGCCACGCATGCCCTCCGCCTGAATTCGCCGGCGATTGATACGGGTGGGACGTGCCACAGCGGCATCACGCAGGACCAGAGCGGCCAGCCGCGTATCGGCGCCTGCGACATCGGCGCGTACGAATACCAGCCCGTCACGCCAACAGTGAGCAACGCCACCGGCCCGGCAAGCGGCGGAGGTGTCACCTTCCACGGCACTGGCTTCCAGACCGGATCGCAACTGACCATCAGTGGCACATCTATCACCGCGCCCGCCAGTGGAGTGAGCGACGATGGCACGACGTTCACGGTGACCGTTCCTGCTCACAGCACCGGCAACGTCGGCTTCGCGGTGACGAACCCCGGCGGGCATGTCGCAGCGGGGACACTTACCTACGTGCCGGTCGTGACGAGCCTGAGCGCGACGAGTGGATCGAACACGGGCGGGTCATCAGTAATCATCACCGGCATCGGCTTCGTAGCGGGCAATACAAGCGTGATGTTCGGGAACACGTCCGCAACGGTGACGAATGTCACTCCGACTCAGGTCAGCGTGACCGCACCCGCGCACGGGGTGGGAACGGTGGATGTAACGGTGACAGTGAATGGGGTGAGCGGGACGAAGACGGGGGCGTACACCTACGGGGTGGTGAATCCGATCGCCCCGCCCCGGCCACCGACCGGATCGCCTGTTACTGGCAATCCGGGTTCAGCACCATCCCCACGCCCGACCGGTTCGCCGACGAGCGGATCGCCCAATCCCCTGCCACTATCGCGGTGATTCGGGTTCCCAATTTCATCTGTGCGCCGCGTCTCGCCCTCGGGGTAGGCGCGGCGCATTTTGGCGCCATTAGCAAACGATGAGGGCGAGTGCTAAATAGAAAAAGCGAGGAAACGAGAGAAAAAACGCTCTATCGAGTTGTAGGTCGACGTGAACACCGCTACATACCTTTGCACGCTGACCGCACCGTGGTAGGATACGAGTGTTGGCACTCACGCGACGAGAGTGCTAACGTCGAATTGGAATCGAGTGGATCGGTTTTGTAGTGTATCGCAGAGGAGGTAGGCCGTCTATGAGTGCAACAGCCGTCAAACTTCGCCCGCTGGGTGATCGCGTCGTCATTCAACCCGTTAAGCGGGAAGAAGTGACCAAGAGTGGTATCGTCCTGCCGGACACCGCGCAGGAGAAGCCGCAGCGTGGGATCGTCGTCGCCAAGGGCAAGGGCCGCAAGCTCGACGATGGCACGATGGTCGAGATTGACCTGAACGAGGGCGACGAAGTGCTGTTCGCCAAGTACGCGGGCACCGAGTTCAAGGTCGAAGAAGAAGAGTACCTCGTCATCAGCGAGAAAGACATTCTCGCCGTCGTCGCCCCGTAACGTCGTCGCCCATTGGGGTGGCATTTTTCGTTCGCGCAGGCTGAAACCTGCTTCCGGGAGGATTCTCCACTATGGCAAAACAGATTGCATTCAATGAGGACGCGCGCCGTCGCCTGAAGGTCGGCGTGGACACGCTGGCGAACGCCGTCCGCACGACGCTCGGCCCGAAGGGTCGCAACGTCGCCCTCGACCGGAAGTTCGGTGCCCCGACCGTCACCCATGACGGCGTCACGGTTGCCAAGGAAATCGAACTCGAAGACCCCTACGAGAACATGGGCGCGCAACTCCTCAAGGAAGCCGCCACGAAGACCAACGATGTCGCCGGTGACGGCACGACGACCGCCACGGTCCTCGCGCAGGCCATCGTCCACGAGGGGCTGAAAAACGTCGCGGCGGGCGCGAACGCGATGCTCCTCAAGCAGGGCATTGACCTCGGCGCGGCTGCGGTGGCCGAGTATCTCAAGGGCCAGGCGAAGCAGATCAACGGCAAGGTCGAGATCGCGCAAGTCGCCTCCATCTCCGCGCAGGACAAGGAGATCGGCGATCTGATCGCGGACGTGATGGACAAGGTCGGCAAGGACGGCGTCATCACGGTCGAGGAGTCCAAGGGCCTCGAGTTCGAAACCGAGTACACCGAGGGCATGCAGATTGACCGGGGCTACATCTCCCCCTACTTCCTCACCTCGCAGAGCGAGCGGCAGGAAGCGGTCATCGAGGACCCCTACATTCTGATCACGGACAAGAAAATCTCCGCCGTCTCGGACATGCTCCCGGCGCTGGAGAAGATTCTTCAGATGTCGAAGAACATCGTCATTGTCGCGGAAGATGTTGATGGTGAGGCGCTGGCGACACTCGTTGTCAACAAACTGCGCGGCACGATCAACGGTCTCGCCGTCAAGGCCCCCGGCTTCGGTGATCGCCGCAAGGAAATGCTGCGCGACATCGCCGTCCTCACCGGTGGCGAAGTGATCTCTGAGGAGACGGGCCGCAAGCTCGAAAACGTCACGGTCGCGGACTTCGGTCGCGCTCGCCGCGTCGTTTCCACCAAGGATGACACGACGATCGTGGACGGCGCCGGCGCGGACGACGAGATCAAGGGCCGGATCGAGCAGATCCGCGCGCAGATCGAGACGACGACCAGCGACTTCGACCGCGAGAAGCTGCAGGAGCGGCTGGCGAAGCTCTCCGGCGGCGTCGCGGTGATCAAGGTCGGCGCGGCGACGGAGACCGAACTGAAGGAGAAGAAGCACCGCGTCGAGGACGCTCTCTCGGCCACCCGTGCGGCGGTTGAGGAGGGCATCGTCCCCGGTGGCGGCGTCTCGCTCGTCAATGCGGTCCAGGCGCTCGATAGCGTCGAGGCGAAGGGCGACATCATGACCGGTGTCAACATCCTCCGCCGCGCGCTCGAGGAGCCGATGCGCGGCATCGCGCAGAATGCCGGCCTCGACGGCTCGGTCGTCATCGAGACGGTTCGCCGCCATAGCAAGGATGGCGGCTCGAATATCGGCTACGACGTGATCACCGGTCAATATGGTGACATGATCAAGCTCGGTATCACGGACCCGGTCAAGGTCACCCGCTCGGCGGTCGAGAATGCCGCCTCCATCGCGGGGATGATCCTGACGACCGAAGCCCTGATCACCGACATCCCGGAGAAGAACGCGGCTCCGGCGATGCCGCAGGGTGGCATGGACTACTAGACGAGAAGTCAGTAGCCAGTAGTCAGTAGTCAGGAATGACGACGAGGCCCGCCCCCAGTGATGGGGGCGGGCTTTGTATACCTCGTTCGCGGCGGATGGAACAGGAGCGGGCGGGAATCCGAGTACCATGCCGTTGCGGGCCGCAAACACAGGCCCGGATGGGGAAAGTCCGCACGCCCGCACATGTCGCGCCGGCCCGTGATTCAGCCACGACCTGCCGGAGTCTCGGTCAACATTTTGCGGAGCCGGGCACGCGTTTGTATTTCTTCCCGCGTCCTTGTATACTTGCTAGCAGATGTTCCAAACAGTGTTTGGCTCTGGTCGCTGTGTCCGGCCTCGGGGCGAATTGAGATTCGGGTTCAGCACTTGTGTTTGCCACATGTTCCGTGGCGGAGCGCAGATACGGGTCCGTAGGGTTCGCGGAGTATGGTGGGGCGCACGGGATAGCGATGCGCTGTCTATGAAGGAGGGACGAGTATATGCACGGCATGACACGAGCGATCGTTCATCGGCGTTTTCTGAGAGGCTTCAGCGTGGCGCTCCTGATCGTGGCGCTCTCCTCCTTCGCCGTCGCGCAGGCTGTCAGTGCCGCTCCGGCAGCGTTGGGCACCCAGACAATCAAGCAGGGCACAACCGTCTCCTGGAGCGCCCCGAGTGGGATGGTGGCGAGACTCTTTATCAGCGGCGGCACGAAACCGTTTTTGTCGGGAACGGCGCAGTCGGTCAAAGTGACGTTTAATAAGGCGGGAACATTCCCCGTCTCGGTATACAACGGCACAGGGGTCCTTGAGGGGATGGGTACGGTAATCGTTACCGCCGCCTCGGGCACGGTCGCCGCCGGTGCGCCGGATTTTGTCTCGGTTCCTCCGCCCGCTCCGTGCTCATTGAGTGCCGAGTTCAGGGTCCTAGCCGCCGACTGTGTCGCCCCATCGTCCGACTCTGGCACCAGTTCCGCAGCGCCGCCGCCGGACTTCGTGCCGGAATTCACGATCGTACCAGCAGATGCAGCGCCGGCCACGCAGGCGACAACGACCACGGCGCCACCGGACGCAGCAGCGCCAGCCCCTGCTGCGCCGCCGGCAGCCGCGCCAGTGGCTGCGGCTGCCCCCGCATCTTCACCGCCGCCCGCCGCGCCGGCGAGAGTCAATTTGCCGGCAGCGCCTCCGCGCACCGGTGCGGGCGGCGGTGCCGCCTACATCCTGCGCCTCGGGGACGGATAGACGATCTACCGATCCCTCCCGGTTCGCTTTGCCTTCGCCGCCACCTTCGGGTGGCGGCCTTCTGTTTTGGCGACATGCGGTGTCGCCGGTGCCGCGATTGGGAATTTCGTGAGAGAAGCCGGGACGGCCCGGAATGAATACCGTAAATCGCGTCTGGCAGACCAGGCGCGCATCAGCGTGAGCGGCAAGAAACCGAAGGCTCCTGCGGGCCGTTCCCGCCTTTATCCTGTATCATTGTTCCAGCCGATACGTACCGGATGATGAGCGATATGCCAGCGCGTTGCCGTGGCCGAGTGATCGGCAGGGAACCACCCCGAATCGCTGCCGTCTCTATTGTTAGCCATTGTCGTGCAGTCGTATCGCTGCATCGTGATGCGTTTATACTGATAATTCTCGGTCACATGCGCGGCCATCACGTCGCGAGCGATCGGCGGGTTGAGGAGGGGAAATCATGACGGATCGTTGGCAGCCACCCGGCATTCCCATGGACGATGCAGCGGCGGCAGCCCCGACGAGCTTCATGGGCGGACGATATCGCGTGGAGCGGGAGATCGGGCGGGGCGCCGCCGGCTGCGTGTATCTCGCTTTTGATACGCGCCTGCAACGAAATGTTGCCGTCAAGGAATTGCTTGTCTCACGCGGCCGACAAGGCAGCGTCTCGTACGGGGACTACCTCGAGCGCTTCGAGCGCGAGGCGCGAGCGGGCGGCATCGTGCCGCACCCGAACATCGTCGCCGTCTACGAATTGGCGATTGATGTAGACGGCAACTATTACCTCATCATGGAGTACGTCCACGGGACGAGCCTCAGTCGTCTCCTCAGCCAAGTAGGTACGTTGCCTGCGGATCGTGCGGTGCAGATCGCCCTGGAGGTGGCGAAGGCGCTCGATGCGGTCCATGAGCACGACATCGTGCATCGCGACTTGAAGCCGTCGAATATCATGCTCACCAGCCGGGGCGTGACGAAACTGGCGGACTTCGGGGTCGCGCAAGTGGGGGGCGAGAGCCAACGGACGCAGACGTCCACCCGACATCCGGGCACGCCGCTGTACATGAGCCCTGAGCAACGCAGCAACACCGGGTACATTGACGGGCGCTCGGACCTGTACAGCCTGGGGCTGATTCTGTACGAGATGCTGGCAGGAGAGCCGCATGGGCGCAAGCGGCAGCCACTCGCCGCAGTTCGCCCGGACCTTTCCCCGGGATTGATCGCTATCGTGGATTGGCTGATGATGCAGGATCCCGCCGAGCGATACCAGAGCGCGGGCGAGGTGGTGACCGCGCTGGGGCGCCTGCCGGAAGTGCAGCAAGGAACCCTAAGGGGAGACGAGAGCGGGACGAATCAGGGGATAGCGTCTGAAACGCGGATCGAGGAGTCGGCTGCGGGCGCACCGGCTAGCGTAGCAGCGGGGGACGGGCGAGGGAAGACGCAGCGTTGGCCCGGGCAATCGGTCCAGCCGCCACGTCAGGGCGACGGTGGCGTGCCGCGCGAGAGACAAGAGAAGAGATCTACGCGGAGAGTATGGGTCGGTCTCGGCGGTGCGGTTGCTGCGATACTGATTGCACTGGTCGCGTTCAACGCCTTTGGGGATCGCGCCCACACGCCGACGCCCGCGAGTACGTCCGGCGGCACGGTTGTAGCGGCCGCGACGACTCCCGGGGCCACGGTCGCTTCATCCACGACGGCACCCGCAACGATCGCCGACAGTCCGACGCGCACAAGCACGCCCGGCAGTAGCACGGCCACGTCCCCCGCGACGGCGCGCCCAACGATTGCCGACAGTCCGGTGCCCGCGAACGCCTATGTGGTCGCGGACGCGCTGAACTTGATTACCTACGCGTACCCGCAGGACTGGACGAAGGGGGGGACGAACGATACCGATGCCGACATCATCATCGGATTCACGAACCCCACTCCCTTCGCATACGCCTCGATCGCCAAGGAAGACCTGCTACCCTCGACGACGCTGGATGCCTACACCGATGCCTATCTCGCGCGCCGCTTCCGCAAGGCCCCCGATTGGAAACCCGGGCCGATCAGCAGGAAGAGCACGCAGATCGCGGGGCAGGACGCGCGCATCGTTGATTTTCTTCAACCCAACACCATGGGCAGCGCGCTGGCGCCGAAGGACGTTGCGATCTACAACTACTACATCCTCACGCTGCATGACGGTCGCGCCTGGACGATCGGCTATGCGACCGCAATGGAGCAGAAGGACGCGATGCAGCCGCGGTTCGACGTATTGACGAGGACGTTCGCATTCTGCCCGCAGAGCGGCTGCACGCGGCAGCAGACCGCGCCAACGGTGGCGCCGGGGCAGACGAAACAGGTGGCCGACGCGGTGAAGCAGCTGACGCTGGCATTCCCTGCGGACTGGTACGAGTTCCCGGAAGACAAGCGGCAGAAAGGGAGGGCGCTCGCGATCAGTAGCCCCGAGGCGGTCTTCTTCGTCGTCGACATCTCCGATCAGCACGGGACGATTGATGATGAGATCCAGACCGTCCGCGATTTCCAGGACAAGAACGCGAACTATGCATTCAACAACGCCTCCGTTGCCGATGCGAAAATCGGCGGCGAACCGGGAAAGTTGCTCAGTTATACATACATGACGAAAAGCGACCCGAACGACAAGCCGCGCAACGGGCTTGTCTGGATCGTCAATCGCGGCGGTAAGCAATTCCACTTCGAGTCCGCGGACATCAAAGCGCGCCGGGCGGAGGTTGAGACGATCATCGGGTCCATTGTCTTCACGAGACCGGCAAATGAGTACATCATTGACTTCTCGAAACGGGAACCGACCCAGGTAGCCGGGCAATATCGCCAAACGTTCGATGCGGCAACCGGCGAATATCACGTCACCCTTTTGTCTGATACGGGGAAACTCTTCTTCCCAGCAGGTGTCAAGAGTATCGCGGACTTCACGCTGGAAGGGGATGTACGCCAGGTCGCGGGGGCAGATACCGCGTTGTACGGCCTCTCATTCCGGGTGCAACCGCAGAACGCGGGCGACAAGCAAAGTGCGCGATACACGTTTCTGATTGATAGCCAGGGAACGTACTGGCTTCTGCTTGAGAATATCGATGGTGTCGCGGCGACGGTGTCGTCCCAACGAGGACCGCCCGGGGTGATCAAGGCCGGGACAGGCGCCGCGAATCATCTCTCGGTGACATGCAAAGGGGACACAATCACTCTTGCCGTTAACGGCACGGTGCTGACCACCGTCCCGGCGAAGGTCACGCAGCCTGGGGATATCGGCATCACCGTCTCCGCGACGAAAGGTGGCAACGGCGCGGAAGTGGTCTTCAAGGACTTGCGTCTCATCTCCCCATGAGCCGACGCGACGTCGCGTGCGGAGACCACGCACGATTGTCTGAAGAAATCTCATGATGCGCGCAGAAGACGTTCTCGAAGTCTTGGAATGCCTGAACGTGGCCGGTGTCGCGATGTGGCTCGATGGTGGGTGGGGTGTTGATGCGCTGCTCGGCGAAGAGACACGACCGCATGATGATCTGGATCTCGTGATGGCGATGGCGCAACTGGATGCCGCGCGGCACGCCTTCCGCGCGCTTGGCTACGTGCTGACCATTGATGAGTTGCCGACGCGTTGTGTACTGGCCAACGCGGCGGATCGTCGCGTTGACATTCACCCGGTGACGTTCGACCGTGACGGCGGCGGTCTCCAGCAGCTACCGGACGGCAGCGCCTTCCGCTATCTGCCCGAAGAACTCGCCGGCACTGGGACCATCGCCGGGCGATCCTTCCGCTGCCTGACGCCGGAGTTGCAACTGCGTTGCCACCTCGCCTACGAGCCGGACGACGATGACCGCCACGACATGCGGCTGCTCTGTGCGCGCTTCGGCCTTGCGCTACCGGAAGCCTACGACACTCCCTGATTTCTCACGAACGAGCTCCTCGAGCCAGGCGTCATCCTCCAGCCGGAACGAGTGCAGGTCGAACCGCCCCGCGTGCGATGCGAGCAGCGCGGTCGCGGCATCGCGCATTCGGGTACTGTCCGAGGATAGCATCCATCAGCCACCCTTGGCCGTGGCCGATCTCGACGCCGCAGAATGCGCCGTCGCGGTGCGCGGGGATGCAATCAACGAACGTGCGCGCGATCGTGTCGCGATCCGGTGTGTAGATGCGGCCATTGTCCACGAAGGTGGCCGAATTCGACTCCTGCCATCCGGTGGCTTCTCCCTCATCTATCGCCATGATGCCCCTCTCCCTCACCTTAAACCGATCCTCGCCTCCAGATCGGCCATTTGTGGCACGACTTCGGTCATCAGCAACTCCATCGAGCGCCGCCACTTCTCCTCCGGTTGCCACTCGTGGCCCATCACCAGCAGCGTGCCGAAGCCACCGACGGCTGTGTACAGGTCGCGCAACTTCCGCGTCACCTCCGCCACGTCGCCGACGATCCAGAGGTTCTCGCACAAGTATTCGAGCGTCACCGCCTCGTCTGGCATCGCGGGGTCGAGCTTCGGACCGATCAGCATGTTGTTCTTCTTCAGCAGCGGCAGGAAGTAGTCGCGCCAATCGCGCCCCAGCACGCCGTCGAGCACATCGCGCCGTGCCTGCTCCGGCGTCTCGCCGATGTAGACATCGCGCGCGACGCGCCAGATCGCGCGGTCCGCCGGGCGCCCGGCCCGCGCGCTACTCGCGGCGTAGGTTTCCCAGTGCGCCGTCAGCGTCGCCGGTGTAACGATGTTGATGCTCATCGGTATCCAATCGCGCTCCCCGGCCAGCGTCAGCATGTCGGAGCGCGGCCCGATCCCCGCCACAGCGATGGGTGGGTGGGGGCGCTGATAAGGGCGCAGGTGGAGCGCGAGCCCGATGTCATCCTGGGGTTCCGGCACCCGGTAGCGCCAGCGCGGGTGCTCCACCAGCCCCGGCTGCGGGTCGTCCCAGAGCGCCAGCACCGCGTCGAGCACGTCGCGCGTCAACTGCCGCTGTTCCATCTGCTGCACATCAATGTCGAATAGCTCGAAGTCGCCGGAAAAGCCGCCCGATCCGACCCCCCAGCGGAAGCGGCCCTGCGCCATCTGGTCGAGTTGCGCGATTCGCTGCGCCAGCATCAGTGGGTTATGGTTCGGCAGGCAGGAGACGCCCGTGCCCAGTACGATCTGCTTCGTGAGCGCTAATGCCTGCGCGATGAAGAGATCGGGGCAGGGGATGTTCTCCCATCGCGATGTGAAATGCTCGCCGATCCAGGCTTCGCTGTAGCCGAGACGGTCGAGCGCGATCAGCTGCTCAAGATCGTGGGCCATCGTTTGCCCGATATCTGAGCCGGGTGGATGGAGTGGCATCGTGAAATAACCGAGCTTCATCATTGCCTCCGCTTCTTGTCGTGCGTTCTACCGCGCCGTCAGGCCGCCATCAATGATCAGCGCGGAGCCGGTGACGAAGGCGGCTTCGTCGGAGGCGAGATAGAGCATCGCGTAGGCGATCTCGTCCGGCTGGCCGAGGCGACCGAGCGGCTGGCGGGCACGCAGTTGCACGCGCGTCGCTTCTTCCTCGCCTGCGTGAAATTTCGCGAGGTAGGCGTCCACGAAGGGCGTCTCGACCGTGCCGGGGCAGACGCAGATGACGCGCATGCGGTCTTTGACATGATCCACGGCGAGTTGTTTGGTCATCGCTGTCACCGCGCCCTTGGTCGTGCTGTAGGCAAATCGGCGGTCAACACCGACCATGCCCGCGATAGAGGAGGTGTTGATGATCGCGCCACCGCCGTGCCCCTTCATCCAGCGCACTTCCGCCTGCGCGCACAGGAAGACCCCCTTGACATTGACGTCCATCAGCCGGTCGTAGTCCTCCTCGCTCGTCTCCGTCACATCGCCGACGAGGCCGATGCCCGCGTTGTTGATACCGATGTCGAGCCGCCCGTATTGCCCGGTCACGGCGTCAATCGCCGCCTGCACGCTCGCGGGATCGGTGACATTCGCATGATGGAATGAGGCCGTGCCACCCGCGCCGGTGATCGCTTCCACGACGCGCCGCCCGCCCTCTGGGTTGACGTCCGCGACGGCGATTGTCGCGCCTTGCTCCGCGAAGAGCAGCGCCGCTTGCTCGCCGATGCCGCTCCCCGCCCCCGTGATGAATGCCACCTTGCCATCCAGTCGAAACAGCGTCACGCGAACCTCCCGTAAAGATTCAGGACTGAGGACTGAGCGCCCCGCCAATTGTCCGACGAATCGTTCGATGGGGCGAGGATACACTACGCGAAGTGGACGCACCACGTGTTGATATGTTCGTGGGAAACCCGACGGATGTGCGGTGCGTACTTTCTGAAGTATTATGTCAAAGACGGCGTTGCGGTTGATAGACGAGGGAGAAGGCAGGATTGAGATGGATGCATCGTTGTTCGTCGGTGTTGGGGACGTGCTGACGGTGATTGTCGCGCTACTCGGTGTGGCGGCTGTCGTCTTCGTGTTGATCCCGATGGTGCTGTTTCTCGTCGCGCGGTCGGCGTATCGCCGGATTCGCCGCGACCCGCGCGTGAATCGCACCGCGCTGCGTATTCAGGAGAAGACCAGCCCGCCCGGCCCGCGCCGCAGCCTGATGCAACTCCGGGTGCGCCTCAACGATGCTACGACGAGTGCGCGGGCGTCCGTCGCGGTGATCCAGACGCACGGCAGCGTGCAGGGTGAATTGGGGGGCCTCGTCCGCCGGATTGACCGGGTCGCGGCGCCGCTCGACGCGCAACTGCGCCTGATGCAGACTGAGCCGGACATGCGGCTTTTGTACGAACTGCTCCAACCGGCCCGCGCCCGCGTCGAGGAGATCGAGGGCATCGTCCGCCATATCCGCACCGCCGCGTACGCGACGCTCGGCGGCGACATGGCGGGGACGGTGGCGCAGATCACCGCCGATGTCGCGCGCGAGGTGGCTGCGCTGCAAGCGGGGATGAGCACCCTCCAGGCGCTGGCGATGGACGATGCGCCTGCACCGGTGGGCGTGACGCGCCGAAAGGAAGCCTACAGATGACCCTTTCCGCCCGTGTCAAAGCGGTAATCAAGAGCAGAACGAACCATACCCCGGAACCCGAAGACCCACGGTACGCGCTGGAAATGAGTTACGACCGCCAGTTGCAACTCTTGCAAGATGTCCGCCGGGGACTGGCCGAGGTTTCGACCGCGAAGAAGCGGATCGAACTGCAAGTCGCGGAGATCGGCGCGCGCTACGACCGGCTCGGCGCGCAGGCGTACGACGCGGTCGCGCAGGATCGCGACGACCTCGCGCGCATCGCCCTGACGCGCCGGGCGGCGGTCGAGTCGCAGGTGGCGATGCTCCGGGAGCAGCACGCCGCGCTCGCCATCCAAGAGGCGCAACTGATCGCCAATCAGCAGCGGCTCGCCGAGCGCATCGAATCGTTCCGCATCCAGAAAGAAGCATTCACGGCGACCTATGCTGCCTCCGAGGCGCAGGCGCGGGCAAATGAAGCGATTGCCGGTCTTGGCGGCACGATGGTCGAGGCGACGCAGACGCTCCAGCGGGCGCAGGCGCGCGTCCAACAGGTCCGCGCCCGTGCGCTGGCGACGGAGGAATTACTCGCCTCGGGCGCGCTCTCCGATTTCAGCGGCTCCTCCGACGCCGAGTTGGACCGGCAGATCACCGAGGTTGCCCGCGCGTCGTTGGTGGACAAGCAACTTGCCGCGTTGAAACACGACATGCTCGCGAGCGGCGCGGGGCCGAAAGCGAAGGCATTGTCGGAGTGACGGCCCCCACCCCCTGTCCCTCCACCCGCCACGCGGGGGAGGGGAGATTGATCCATACGCATTGACCGTTGCTCTGAGCATTGGCCGAAGCCTTACGGAGAGTCATACCAAGGCCGCTTGAAGGCTACCGCAATGCCTCACGGGTTGTATGGCCTTGGTATGACTCGTTGCCGAAAAATGGTTGACTTTTCGATCAAATGTTCTAATTTGGCGATGAGGCGGAAGTGGCCTCAAGGGAGACTCGAGAGGAGCGTCGTCGTGAAAAGTCATTTCGGGCACAGCCAGATCAACGTGCGCCAAGAGAACTTGTCGTTCTACCGAGACCTCATCGGGTTTCTCGGCTGGGAAACGATCCTCGACGGTGGTGTGGAGGGTGGCTTTTTCGTCGTACGGGGCGAACACGACGGGGTGCTAATCTTCAATGGCCACGCGAACGCGGCCGCGAACGACTACGACGGGCCGGGAACGAACCACTTAGCCATCGGTGTGAACGCGCAGGCGGATGTGGACGCGGTGGCGGAGTACCTGCGCGAACGAGGCGTCGCGCCCCTGTTCGAGACACCGCGCCATCGCCCGGAGGTTAGCGTGGGGATCGGCGGCTCCGAGGAGGATACGTACTACCAAGTGATGTTCGCGTCGCCCGACAATCTCCTCTTCGAGGTCGTGTACACGGGGCCGAAGGCCGCGTAGCCACCCCGCGCTTTCGCGATTGCGTTTGACATTTTCGATCATTTGTTCTACGCTCGCGGTGCGGTGGGAGTCGCCGCGAACGAGACGAGGGAGGAGCATCTCCATGCGAAGTAACCTCGCGCACATTCAGTTCATCGTGCACCCGGAGCACATGGGGTTCTACCGCGACCTGTTCAGCTTTCTGGAGTGGGGAACGATCTACGACGGCGACGTGGGCGGTGGTGTGCAGATGCTCGGTGTGCGTGGTAGCCGGGGCGAGGGCGGCGAAAGCCTCTGGTTCATCGGGCAGGTGAAGGACGGCACCGCGAACGACTACGACGGGCCGGGGGCGAACCACTTCGCCATCGGCACTGAGACGCAGGCGGACGTGGACGCAGCAGCGGATTTCCTCACGAAGCGAGGCGTAGCACTGCTGTTTGAGACGCCGCGTCACCGCCCGGAGTTCAGCACGGGCGCGGGCAACACCTACTATCAGATCATGTTCGCGTCGCCCGACCACATCCTGTGGGAAGTGGTGTATACGGGGCCGAAAGCGTAGTCGGCAGTCGTTAGCAACCACGGAATGCGGCGCCATCGGGGATGATGCCGCATTTCACATGTACCTTGCCGCTCGTGTGCCCCCCGGCTTGGTCACGTACCAGCACAATTCGGTGCGTTGCCCCTGTATGATGCGGATCCAACCGCAACTGCTTTGGCATGATGCACGAGGGTATACCCGGTCTTGGTATCACCCCTCCGTCCGCCACGTGGGGGAGGGGCAGGGGCTGGGGCTTACGAAGGCTCGAACGCGCTGAGAATACCTTCCATCCGTCGCCGCACCAGCGGCGCGACTTCCGGGTGGGGGAGGATGTAGAACCGTTCGTCGCGGATCGCCGCGAAGACGGCGTCCGCGATCTCATCCGGCGACTTCCCGGACTCGATCATTGGGCGGATCGCCTCGACCTCGGCAGGTGTCGGATCGGCTTCGATGGCTGGATTCTGGAAAGTGACAGGGCGGTTCCGCTCCGAGTCCACGAGCCGCGTATTGACCCACATTGGACAAAGGACGGAAACCTTCACTGTGCCTCTCTGTTGCGCCAGTTGCGCCGACAGCGTCTCGGAAATCGCGACGACCGCGTGCTTCGTCACCGTGTAAATGCCGAGGGAAGGCGCCGTGACGAGGCCGGCGGCCGAGGCGGTATTGACGATATATCCGCCATTCTCCTGCGCGAGCATCAGCGGCACGAACGACCGGATACCATGCACGACACCCCAGAGGTTGACGCCCATCACCCATTCCCAATCGGCCAGCGTCCGTTCCCAGAGCGGCCCGCCCGACACGACGCCCGCGTTATTGACGAGCAGATGGACGCCGCCGTATGCGGCAACGGCCCGCTCCGCGAGCGCCGCGACCGACTCCGCACGGGCAACATCGGTCGGGACGGTGAGCACATCCGCGCCCGTCGCGCGGAGTTCCGCAGCGGCACGCTCCAGCGCATCCGCCTCGATGTCCGCCAGCACGACGCGCATCCCCTCGCGGGCGGCGCGCGCCGCGATCCCGAAACCGATCCCGCTCGCCCCGCCCGTCACTACGGCGACTTTGCCGCTGAACTCCTGCATGTCGCACCGCTCCTTCCGTGTGGTAGCGTAAGGCTTTCCAGCCTGCGCCCCTTTCTCACCGTCGCAGGCTGGAAAGCCTACGCTACCACATGTCGCATATCCCCTCAGAGGAAAGAGACACATTCCGGTCACATCAGTGACGGAAATTGCGCCCAGGAATACCGGCGAAACTCCGAAAGGAATAGTCTCCTCTCCTCATGACGAAGCAGGAAAAGCTCGGGTCATTGTCGTTAATATCCCGGTGGTCGTTGGAATTCGCCCGTCACGCCCAAGAGGGCCTTTGCCATCGCGAGCAGGCGCGATTCACCCCAGCGTTTCCCGACGATCTGCACCCCGATGGGCAAGCCATCGCGATCCAGCGTGTACGGCACCACGACCGCCGGATGACCAGTGTAATTGAACACCACGCCGTAGGCGGCTGCCATCATATACTCCACGTCCTGCCCATTGACTGGCAGGGGCGGCCACCCTTCGCAGTGCGGAAATGCCGTGGTCATCGACGGCGGGCACAGCAGGACATCCCACTCCTGGAAGAACTGCTCCCATGCGATCATGGAGTGGTCACGCCGATGAAGCGCTTCCAGATATTGGGCAAGGGTGGTCGGTGATTGATTCTCTTCCGGTTGGAATGCTCCGGTCACCATCCCGATCAAGGCACCGGCGCTCGCCCCCTCGTCGTTGAAATCCAACTCCGGCAGCATCGCTTCTTCGACGGCTGCGCCGAGGGAATGGAGCCGGTGCGCCAGTTCCTGTACGGCATCGCGGATCGCCGCCGCGACCGGGTAACCCGGGAAGGCCGGGGCGACGGCAATTCGCAGGTCCTTCAGCGCCAGTTCCGGCACGTCGTCAACCGGCACCGGCGGCACATCGGTATCGCGCCCGTCCGGCCCCGCGATGATCGCGTAGATCAGCGCCAGATCCTCTGCGGTGCGCGCCATCGGCCCGATGCAGGACATGATGCGGACGCTGCGCGGCGGCGGGAGA
>JBBRLR010000059.1:0-28853 GCA_038231255.1 Thermomicrobiales bacterium
GAACCTCACCCCTGACCCCTCTCACTGCCCAGAGGGCGCCCGCGATGGAGAGGGGCCGGGGGTGAGGTCTCCCCTCCCGTTTACTTCTTCGGCGCGGCCGTCTCGTAGCCGGCGTCTTTCCAGCCCTTGATGCCGCCATCAATGATCGAGACGTCCGTGAAGCCCATCTCTTTGAGGGACTTCGCGGAAAGTGCCGCCTGCCCGCCCGCGCCGCAGGCGATGATCACCTTCTGGTGGCGGTCTTCGAGGGCCGGGTCGCGCATCGGCAGTTCGGTGTCAGCCTTGATTTCCAGCACGCCGCGCGGGATGTTTCGCGCGCCGGGGACGGTGCCGCTTTCCGCGACTTCATCCGGTTCGCGCACGTCAATAACGGTCGCGCCGCCCTTCTCGATCTCTCGCTTCGCTTCCTGTGGGCTGATCACGCCAACCTGGCCACGCGCGTCCGCCACCATCTGTCGAAATGTCTTTCCCATTCGCATGATCCCTTTCATCTTCGCACCGAACGCCCCACCCGCCAGTCGGGCGAGGCAGAACGAAGTATAGCAGCCAGTAGTCGGTAGTCAGTAGTCGGTAGTCAGAACGCAGGTCAGTCCCTCTGATTACCGACTACCGACTACTGACTACTGCCTCCTGCCTAGTCGTGCTACAATCTGGCGTGCGCGAAGGGGTAAGGAAGGAGTGCTGCCGGTGGGCCGTGTGCAGGAGTACGCCGACGCGGTTTTGGACCGTGTGGGCGAGGTAATGGTAGGGAAGCGGGAGGTCGTGGACCTCGCGCTCGTCGCGTTGCTGTGCGAGGGTCATATTCTGATCGAAGACGTGCCCGGCGTCGGCAAGACGACGCTCGCTCGGTCGCTCGCGCGTGCGATTGGCGGCGATTTCCGGCGCATCCAATGCACGCCCGATCTGCTGCCGTCCGACATCAGCGGCCTGACGTACTTCAATCAGCGCGTGCAGGAGTTCCAGTTCCGGCCCGGCCCGATCTTCGGCAATATCGTCCTCGCCGACGAGATCAACCGCGCCACCCCGCGCACCCAATCGGCCCTCCTCGAAGCGATGGAGGAGCGGACGGTGACGATCGAGAACGACACGCTCCCGCTGCCGCGTCCCTTCATCTTGATCGCGACCGAGAACCCGATCGAACTGGAAGGGACATTTCCGCTCCCAGAGGCGCAGCTCGACCGCTTCTTCCTCAAACTGAAAGTCGGCTATCCAAACGAGGAGGACGAAGCGGCAATCCTGACGCGCTTTCAGGCTGCGAATCCACTCGCGGACTTGCAGCCCGTTGGCGACATTGCCGATTTTCCCTCGCTCCAGGCGAATGTGCGCGCCGTCCATGTGGACGACGAACTGCGCCAGTACATCACGCGCCTCGTGCGGGCGACGCGGGAGCATGAGTCCATCGGCCTCGGCGCATCGCCGCGCGGATCGCTCGCCCTTTACCGCGCGGCACAGGCATATGCGGCCATCCGTGGGCGGGACTACGTGACGCCGGAAGATATCAAGGCGCTCTGGGCGCCGATCCTGACGCATCGCATCATCCTCTCGTCCGAGAGCCGCCTGCGCGGTCGTAATGTCGAGGGCATCCTGCGCGATCTCGTCGCACAAGTGCCTGTGCCCGTCGAGGCCATCTAGCAAGTAATTCGTTCAAATTCCCCTTCCTCACAGGGGAAGGGGGTTGGGGGTTAGGTTCTCCTATGGGCACCGGGGCCATCTACGGCCAGGCATGGGTCACGGGTTCGGTTCTGGTCATCCTCTTCGGGATGGTTCTCGGCCAGCCCGCAGTGACGGTGATCGGTACGATTACACTCCTGACGCTCGCCCTTTCGTGGTTCTGGAACAAACACGTCCTCGACCGGCTGCTCTTCGAGCGCGACACGGACGCCGATCGCTGCTTCGCGGGCGAATCGCTCCACCTGACGCTGCGGATGACCAACAAGAAACTGCTGCCCATGCCGTGGGTGCGCGTGGAGGATGCGGTGGCGGCACGCGTCCGCGTCCGCGATTGGGAGGCTTTCCAGTCGGAGTCGCCGGGCACACAGATCGTCTCATTCTTCACCGCGCTCCGCTGGTACGAGCGCATCACCTGGCACCTGACGATCCAATGCCCCCATCGCGGCTACTTCCGCGTCGGCCCGGTGACAGTCCGCGCGGGCGACCCGTTTGGCTTCTTCGCCCACCGGCAATCGTTACCCGGTGAGCAGTATCTGACGGTCTACCCCCGGCTCGTCGCGCTCGATGAACTCGGCCTGCCGCCGCGCCATCTGCTCGGTGAGACGAATGTCCGGCGGACCGTTATCACCGACCCGACCCGCACCGTCGGCACGCGCGAATACCGCCCGGAAGACCCCTTCAAGGCGATCCACTGGAAGGCGTCGGCGCGCGCCGGGGCCTATCAGACGAAAGTCTACGAGCCGACCGCGAACCTCCAGATCGCCATTTTCCTCAACCTCGACACCGTCGCGCGCTACTATGAGGGCGTGGATCAGGAGCACCTCGAGCGGGCGATCAGCGTCGCCGCCTCGATCGCGCAGTGGGCGGACATGGAGAAGTACGCCGTCGGCATCTTCGCGAACGGGTTGCTCGCGCAAACCGACCAGACGCTGCGCGTCCCGCCGGGTCGCCGCGAGGATCAATACGCCCGCATCCTCGAAGGCCTCGCGCGGCTGACGCCGTTCACCTACGTGAACATCGCCGGGACGCTGGCGCAGGAATCGCCCCGCTTCCCGTGGGGCAGCACGGTGATCGTCGTCACGATGACAATGACCGATCCGCTCCGCCGCGCGCTGGCGAACCTCGTGCAGCGCGGCCTGCGCATCGTGATCGTCGCCCTCGGCTTCGTGGACGATCCTGGCCTACCCGGTGTCCTCGTCCACCGGCTTTCGTGGCAGGCGGTCGAGGCGGCAACAAAAGAGAAAGTACTGAGTACTGAGGAAAAGAATGCCCTATGAGCGATGATCGAGACCCTTCAATCCCCAGCACTCAGCACTCAGCACTCAGTAGTGAGCACTCCGTCCTGAACGGCTATTTCGGCCGTTTGCTGAAGTCGTGGGACTGGCGGACGGCGGCACTCAGTTTCATGCTGATTTGTGCGGAAGCGATGCTCGTTTCACTCGTCGTCGGGGTGATCGAATCGCCGGGCACAGTTTCCACCGATGGGGTTGGCGGAATATCGCCGCTGGCGATCCTGCTCGTGATGATCGTGGCGGTGGCAATTCCACGGCTCGTCGAGGCGTTCCAGTTGTGGAGCCCGGATTACGAGATCGCCATCGGCGTCGGGATCGTCGCGACGCTGCTCGCCCTGCTCTACATCGGCGCATTCAGGCAGTACGCGCCGTGGGACCCCACATGGCTCCGCGAGGCCGTCCATGCCTACATCTTCCACCCCACGACGGCGCGGGCGTCCGTCTGGCTGATCACGTTCGTCATCGTCTACATGTGGGCGCGCGGGCGATTGCGGGAAACGCCGTCGCTCGACACGACCTACACGATGCTGCGGATCGGCGTGATCGTCGTCGCCGTGACGAGCATCCTGACCGTCACCGCGCAGGAGACGGATTCACCGGCGCGCGCGCATGTTCGCATCCTCGTCGTTGGCTTCTTCTTCTTCGCCCTGAGCGCGGTGACGCTTGCCCGCCTGCAAATCGAGGGGTTGCGCGCGCAGGGGCGGCTCGGACCGCAGTGGATCGGGCCGCTCGTCCTGCCCGTCGCGCTCATCCTCATCGTTGGGCTGCTGGCGTCGGCGGTGCTGTCGCACACCTTCCTGCAGACGGTGACGGCGATCCTGCACCCACTCTTCGTCGTCCTCAATTTCATCCTCGAACTGATTATCGCCGTGATCAGTTGGATTGCCTACGTCTTCTACCTCCTGCTCAGCTCGCTCGTGAACAGGATCACCGGTGGCCACATCGCCGAACTGCCTCGCATTGCCGCCCCACCCCGGCAGGTAGCGGAACAGGCGAACCACAAGGTCGCCACGCTGCCCGATTCGATCCGCTTTATTTTGCTCGCCGTGGTCCTTGTCGGGTTCATCTGGCTCCTGACACGATTCATCTTCCGGCGGCCGACGCGACGCCAGCGGGGTAACGAGGAGCGGGAATCGGTGATGGACTGGAATGAGGTCGGTGCGGGGCTGAAGGGGATGCTCGCCAACCTCGCGGCGCGGTTTCGGCGGGGAGCCGACCCGTGGGCGGACTTGCGGGGCGACCCACGCTGGCAACATACGCTGAAGATTCGCACGCTCTACTCGCGCCTGCTCCACCGGGCGGCACGCGCCGGTACGCCGCGTGCCCCGTCCGCCGCGCCACGCGAGCATGTGCCACCCCTCGAACGGCTCTACCCGCACGCGGGCGCGCCGCTCCTCACCCTCACCGATGCCTACCGCGCCGCCCGCTACAGCGATCACCCCGCGACTGCGGACGACGCCGACCGGGCGGAGTCCGCATTCCAGGCCATCGTCAGCGATCAACCACGTACGGAGGATTCCCCGGTTACCGCGCGGGCGAGGGGATGACATCAGGACATAATGCAGTTTTCCCGGTGGTGGCGGGCTTCAGCCTGCCACCACCCTGTTCCCTCTTGTTTGCGCCCATCTACGGCAGGATATCAGGCACAGGCAACGCGACCGCACCGCGAATGGGACGAAAGAATGATAGAATGCGATGCAATCCGGCGATCCGTGGATGTGGAAGACGATTCAAACGCGCACAAGATGGATGAAAGAGAAAACATGATGAAATATGCGATTGTTATCACTGTCGGCCCCTGGAATTACTCGGCATACGTGCCTGACCTCCCCGGTTGCATCGCAACGGGGCGGACACTCGACGAGGTCCGCGAGAATATTCGTGGCGCGATGAACATGCACGTCGGCGCGATGGTCGAAGATAGTGATCCACTCTCTGAGTGGGAATCATTCGGCGAGACGGTCGAGGTTCAACAACCGGCACTCGTATCGTAGCCGTGCGTGGTTCAGAATTCGACGAGGCAGGATACGCATCCGCGTTACACATCCCGGATGCAATCGCGGAAGTGCCAATCGTCAATCCTGACGCGCAGATCGGCATCTACATCCACATTCCATTTTGCCAGAAGCACTGCCCGTACTGCGATTTCGCGGTCGTCGAGGGGATGCTGCACATCGCGCCAACCTACGTGGACGCACTGTGCGAGGAGATCCGACAGGGCGCGGCACGGCACGCACCGAACCCACCGGTGGCGACGATCTTTCTCGGCGGTGGTACGCCGTCGCTGCTGCCCGCCGCGCAGATCGGACGTATTCTTGCTACTATCCGCGCGGTCTTCGATGTCCAGCCGGACGCGGAAATCACGCTGGAGGCGAATCCAGGGCCACTCCGCCCGCGACATCTCGCCGGTTTCCGTGCGGCGGGCGTGACGCGCCTGTCGCTCGGTGTGCAGACTTTCGACCCGCGCGGCCTCGCCACGCTCGGTCGGCTCCATACGCCGCAGGACGGCAAACAGGCGATCGCGGATGCCCGCGCCGCCGGGTTCGCGAGCGTCAGTGCGGACCTCATTTTCGGCTGGCAGGATCAAACCCTCGCCGACTGGCAGGATGATCTGCGGACGGCCATCGCCCTGCAACCCGACCACCTTTCCGCCTATTCGCTCACCGTCGAGGAGGGCACGCCGCTCGCGCACGCGGTCGCGGCGGGCACCACGTCGGTCGCGGACGAAGACCTGTATGCTGATATGTTCCTCGCCGCCGACGAATTGCTGACGGGCGCGGGCTATTTCCACTACGAGACCTCGAACTATGCCCGGCCCGGCCATCGCTCCCGCCACAACTGCGGCTATTGGGTGAACGGCGACTATCTCGGCTTCGGTGTCGGCGCGCACAGCCACCGACGCAACCGCCGATTTTGGAATGTCCGAGACCTGCATGCGTATCTGAACGCCGTGCGGGATGGCGGCGCGGAAGCGGGATCGGAGATCATCGCAGACGCCACGGCGTGCGCGGAAACGATGTTCCTTGGAATGCGTCTTGCAGAAGGAATTGTGGAAAGTGCATTTGTTGACCGACACGGACGGACCGTGGACGCGGTGTACGGCCATCAGATTGCGGAATATGTAGCACGGGGAGTTGTTACCCGTACTGGTAGCCGCATCGCACTCGCCCCCGAGGCGCGAATCCTTGCGGACGAGATTGCGGTCCGATTTCTTGAGGGGGAATGATCTAATGACAACCAACCGACTCCGCATCGCGCAGATCGCGCCATTGGCCGAACGTGTCCCGCCGTTGAAGTATGGCGGCACAGAGCGTGTCGTCGCGGCGCTGACCAATGAACTTGTCCGGCGCGGACACGACGTGACGCTCTTCGCGACGGGGGACTCGGACACGCTCGCGCACCTCGCCCCGCTCGTCCCGTCCGGCCTGCGCCTGCTGCCCGGCATCGAAATGCCGCGCGACATCCACCCGCCGCAGATGATCCAACTCGGCCGCGTCTTCGAGCAGGCGGACGACTTCGATGTCATCCACAGCCATGTGGACTTCTTCACCTTCCCGTTCACGCGCTTCGTGCGCACCCCGGTGCTGACGACGATGCACGGGCGGCTCGATCTGCCAACATTGCCAATGATCTTCGACGCCTACCCAGATGCGGCGGTGAACTCGATCAGTCGGCATCAGCAGCGGCCCCTCCCGCAGGCACGCTGGGTCGGCAATGTCTATAACGGCATTGATCTGCGTCATCTGCAGGTCGGCGACGGCAGCGGCGGCTACTTCGCTTTTCTCGGTCGTATCACACCGCATAAGGGGATTTCTCAGGCGATAGAGATCGCCAAGCGCACCGGCATCCCACTCAAAATCGCCGCGAAGGTGGACGACGATCATCCCGAATACTTCGACCTCGTCAAGGATGAAATTGACGGTAATATGATCGAGTGGATCGGCGAGATCGGCGACGACGAGAAGAGCGAGTTCCTTGGCAACGCGCGCGCCCTGCTTTTCCCAATCCAGTGGCCCGAACCCTTTGGCCTGACGATGACCGAGGCGATGGCCTGCGGCACGCCGGTACTCGCGACGCCGTGCGGCTCCGTGCCGGAGATCGTCATTGACGGCGTGACGGGGTTCATCCGCCCGACGGTGGACGGTCTCGTCGAAGCGGCGAGCCGTCTCGACGAGATTGACCGCGCGACGTGCCGGGCGCAAGTCGAGCAGCATTTCTCCGCCCGCTCGATGGCCGTTGGCTACGAGCATATCTACGATCTCCTCATTGGCAAGCAGGAATCCGACCTCGCGCCCTTCCGCGCCGAGACGATGCAAGCGGCGGACTGAGTGCGCGACCTGGTAGCGTAGGCATCAGCCTGCGCTAACCCAATTACGCTTGCGCGCTCGGCACCGAGTATTCCGTCCGCACGCCGTCCGCGTGAGCAATAGCGACGCGATAGGCTGTCGGACCATCTCGCGTGATCGCAATATCCGCCCGCGTCCGGCCGAACCGGAGGCCGCGCACCCGGACGGACGAAAGCCAGGGCGGGAGATGCGGCGTGCAGGCGATCTCGCCCGTCCGCCCATCCACATCGAGGCCAATCATCGCCTGGAGGAATGCGAACGCACTGGCGGCTGACCATGCTTGCGGCGAGCAACTGACGGGGTATGGCACGGGCGCGGCCGTCGCCACATCCCGCGCGTACCCCGCGTACAGTTCGGGAATCCGGCTCAGTGGCTGCGCAAGACCCGCCGCGATCACTTGCGACGCGACCTCCGTGGCGGCGCCCGCGCAGCCCGCCCGCCGCATCCCGAGAGCGGTCAGCGCGTTGTCGTGCGGCCAGATGCTACCGTTGTGGTAACTGTCCGGGTCGTACCGCACCGCGTCGGACGAAAGCGTGCGCACACCCCAACCAGATAGCATGTCGGGCTTGAGCAGGCGTTCGGCAACAATCGCCGCCTTGTCGCCGCGCACGAGATCGCAGTACAGGAGATGGCCGACATTCGAGACCATCGTGCGCACCGGTCGCTTTGCGCCATCAAGCGCGTAGGCGTAGCAGCCTTCATCCGGTAGCCAGAAATCGCGCTCGAATTGCGCGGCGAGTTCCGCCGCCTCGACCCGCAACTGCGCCGCCCAGAGCAGATCGCCGCGCCGCTCGACAATGTCCGCCAGCCATGCCTTCGCCGCGTAGACGTACGCCTGCACCTCCGCGAGGGCGACGGGCCGCAGCACGTCCGAACCGTCCGGGTGATGGAGCGAGTCGTGGCTATCTTTCCACCCCTGATTGGCGACGCCATTCGGCGCGTACCGCCCGAATTCGACGTAGCCATCGCCATCGGCATCGCCCCACAGGTCGCACCATTCGAGCGCACGCCGGACATGCGGCAGCAGATCGTCGTAGAGCGCGTCCGCGTCCAGCCAGCGCATCGTTTGGGCGAAGAGCATCACGAAGAGCGGCGTGCTGTCCACGCTGCCGTAGTAGGTGGAGAATGGCAGGATTCCGGCGCGCGATAGTTCGCCGACGCGGATCTCGTGGAGAATCTTGCCCGGTTCCTCGTCGCGTGCCGGGTTGACCGCCGTCCCCTGATGCGCCGCGAGCGCCCGGAGCGCGCCGACCGCGAAGCGGGGCGTGAGCATCAGCGATTCAAGCGCGGTGATGCAGGAATCGCGGCCAAACGGCGCGACAAACCACGGAATGCCCGCCGCCGTCACTTCCCCCGCCGCGCACGGCGTCAGGAGCGCCCGCAGATCGCCCGCCGAGCGGCGCAGGAGCCGGTTGAATGCCGCGTTATCCGTCTCGATCGCGGCGATCTCATCCGTCCATTGGTGTGCCAGGGTGCGCGCGGTACGGAGCGATGCCGCGATGTTCCGATCCGCCGCCGCTTCGGTCGCTCGCCCCGGCGCGACGAGGAAGGAGATTTCCTCACGCCCACCGGCGGGCACGGTGATCGCGAATGTCCAGCGGACGCCCGGCGTCTGCCCGTGGTGTCCACACCGCATCAATACCGTCCGAAGTGACGCGTGGTTGGCGCGCACGTCCGTCCAGAGGGGCAACCCGTCGAGCGTTTCGTAGCGGAAACGAACGTGCCGCTCGGCCACCTCCGGCGACTGTACCGTGCCACGCCGCTTCCCCGCGTAGAAACCGCGCACCGCGAACATGTCCCGGAAATCCGCCGCCATCGTCAGCGTCACCCGGACACGCTGCGGCCGCGACGCGGGGTTGCGGAGCATGACATTGACATGCAGCGCGTCATCCACGACGGCGGAGCGATGCACCCGGAGGCAGCCCACATCGTTCCGCCGCTCGGCGACCGCCGCGCGCATCGAGACAACCGCCGGGCCGGGTCGCGTACTTGTCCCGACGACCGGGCGATGGCCGTTGATCGTCAGGACGAAACGGCTGAGATACCGCGTATCATGCTCATACAGTCCCGATCCGTGCTCGCCCGTGATGTCGCCGCGCGCGTCCGCGACGAAAAAGGTGCCGCCCTCCTTAAGGATAACAGGCGGACCGGTGTAGATCGGGTCGCGGTAGGCATTCGGTACGGGGGCGGGGGATGACATGGTGCGCACGGGGAAAACGGACGTTTGCGCCACGATTTCGCACGCTTTCTTTGGGACTATAACGGAGTACCGGCCAGGGTGTCGAGTTGCCTCGAACACTCTGACCGATATAACGAACGTACTGATAAATCGTTACGGCAATTCGGCAGTCAATTTTGTCAGACGCCCGAAGCCGTCATGTCATATCCGTCATGTTGCCTAAGCGGATGGCCGCGCGGCCTCTGCGGGCGCGTCCCCGGCCTGCGCCAACGCTTCCATTTCGGGCGTGAAGGTGCGGGCGCGCTGCGTCTCCGTCATCTTCTGCTCGCGCCGGACTTGCTTCTTGCTTGTCGCGCCGCCCTCTTGCGCGCTGTTGAGCTTGTTCATGAACCGCTCAACCTGACCGGCCGTGTCCACAATGCGCTGCTCACCGGTGAAAAACGGATGGCACTGTGAGCAAAGGTCGGTACGGATAGCCGGTTTGGTCGAGCGCGTCGTCCATGTATTGCCGCAGGAGCACGTCACAGTCGCGTCGACATAGTTCGGGTGAATTCCTGGCTTCATCGGGTTCCTTCTTTCGGTAGACGGTGTACAGCAGCCACCCGGCCACTGATTCCTGACTACCCGTGGTTAGCCTGCCGCAACCTGAGTTTCTTCGAGGGGAGCGCTTACTGCGGCCGAGTAAATGCTGACCTGTTTCTTGTACCGCCCGACATGCTCATACTTGACGGAGCCGGTTATCATCGCGAAGAGCGTGTGATCGCGCCCGACGCCGACATTGTTGCCCGGCATGATCCGGGTGCCGCGCTGCCGGACAAGCACTTCGCCATCCTTGACGATCTGACCGTCGTATCGCTTGACACCAAGCATCTTCGGCTTGCTGTCGCGGCCGTTGCGGGATGAGCCGACGCCTTTCTTGTGTGCCATGTCCTGCCTCCAGTAGTCAGTAGCTAGTAGACCGTAGGCTGTAGACAGTGCGCAGTAGCCAATATTCTGACTACTGACTACTGACTACTCAGACCACGATGTCGGTAACAGTCAGGCGGGTCAGTTGCTGACGGTGGCCTTTGAGGCGGCGATACCGCTTCTTCGCCTTCATCTTGAAGACGATCACCTTGTCCGCCTTATGCTGCGCGTTAATCGTCGCCTTGACGGTCGCGCCTTCCACAACGGGCATACCGATGCTGGTATTCCCTTCGCCCGCAACCATCAAGACGCGCTCAAGCGTCACTACGTCACCCACATTCCCCTCGAGCTTCTCGACCTCAATCGCCTGCCCGACGGTCACGCGGTACTGCTTGCCGCCTGTCTCGATCACCGCGTACGACACCGATGCCCTCCGTCACTGCTTCGAGCGGTCGTGTACCGCCCTCTTCATTGCGTACTCAAACCACCGATTCCGGCGGCGCAAGGAAGCATGGTACGCCATCACGCCATGCCTGTCAACGCCCAGAATCGGCGTTCGTGACGCGGTTCGCGGCTCATTCGCGATACACAATATCAAACACGGATAACGGAGCTGATATTCCCGTGCCAGTCCGACAAAAGCCGTGATGCCATCATTATCGCGAAAGCGCATTATTTAGAGGGTTTTTGCGAACACCGATAGTACTTCTCCCGATGCGCGCCTGATCGTTTCGCTCAATTCCCACCCGTACTTCCGATAGAAGCCGATGGCCGGGCCTTCGTTCGCGACCCACACGCGCTCGTACCCATGGATTCGCGCGCCCATGCTTCATCTACCCTACTATCGATTGCGTCATCTACAGTGGCAAAGAAGGACCGCCGGAGAAATTATAAAGCCCCAGACACCGCTGGGGCGTGCTTGCAATGCTATCGCGCCGCGATGGGCGATCCTTGCCCCGGATCGACCGTAGCAGGAAGCCAGCGGAGATTCGGCTTGCGGGCGGCGGTCGCTTCATCGAGGCGGGTGATCGGCGCGTTATGCGGTGCGGACGTAACCAATTCCGGGGTTTCGGCAGCCTCGCGCGCAATGGCATTCATCGCGGCGGCGAAAGCGTCGAGCGTCTGCTTCGTCTCCGTCTCCGTCGGTTCGACGAGCATCGCGCCCTCGACAATCAAGGGGAAATAGACCGTCATTGGGTGGAAGCCGTAGTCAATGATCCGCTTCGCGATGTCTAGCGTGCGCACGGCGGGCCGCTGCTTCTGGTCGGTCAACACGAACTCGTGCATGCAGGAGCGGTCGTAGGCGAGATGATAGTTGGCGCGCAATTGCGACAGGAGATAATTCGCGTTGAGGATCGCCGTCTCGGAGATCGTCCGTAGCCCTGCGCCGCCATTAGAGCGGATATAGGTGTACGCGCGGAGGATGACGCCCCAGTTGCCGTGGAAGCCGTGCAATTTGCCGATCGAACGCTCCGGAGTCGTCAGGCGATACGTCTCACCTTCCTTAACGATATACGGCGCGGGCAGGAAGGGGATCAATTCATTCTTGACGCCGACCGGCCCCGCGCCCGGCCCGCCACCGCCGTGCGGCGATGAGAAGGTCTTGTGCAGGTTGTAGTGCATCACGTCGAAACCGATGTCGCCCGGTCGGACAATGCCAAGGATCGCGTTGAAGTTCGCGCCGTCGTTGTAGACAAGCCCGCCGACGCCGTGGACGATCTCAACGATCTCTTTTGCGTGCTCATCGAACAGGCCGAGCGTGTTCGGGTTCGTAATCATCAAAGCGGCGGTGTCCGGCCCGACGAGGCCGCGCAGTGCCTCGACATCCACATTGCCGCGCGCGTCCGACTTCACCGTGACGACCTTGTAGCCGCTCATCGCAGCGGTCGCGGGATTGGTGCCGTGCGCGCTGTCCGGCACGAGCACGACCCGCCGCTGCGCGCCCTCGCCCCGGCTCTCGTGGTAGGCGCGGATGAGCAGAATGCCTGTTAGTTCTCCGTGCGCGCCCGCCGCCGGGCAGAGCGTGACGGCATCGAAGCCGGAAATTTCCGCCAGGTATTCCTGCATGTCGTGCATGATGTGCAGCGCGCCCTGGATGGACGCCTCCGGCTGGTACGGATGGATCGCCGCGAAGCCGGGCATCGCCGCCACAACCTCATTGACCTTCGGGTTGTACTTCATCGTACACGAGCCGAGCGGGTAGAAGTTGACATCAATCGCCATGTTCAGTTGCGACAGATGGACGAAGTGACGGACGACTTCGAGCTCGGAGAGTTCCGGCCAGGCGAGTGTGTCGTGCGGGTCGCTCTCGCGCAGATACTCTGTCGGCAGCGGCGCTTCGGGCACATCGAGCGCGGGGAAATAGACGGCGCGGCGCCCCGGTGAGCCAAGCGTAAAGAGGACCGATTCCAATGGCGGTGGGGCATCCCCCGCGCTCGTCGTTTCCGGTCGCAATGTCGTGGTTGCCATACGGGCTGTGTTCCTCTCCGCTCGCTGCGAGGGCGCGCAATCCTCGTCCCCTCTCCCTTTCCCTACCCGGCATCGTACCGCAATCGGCCCGGTTGTGCTACGCTCGTCGCATGAGATACCTACCCCCCGGCCCCCTCCCGCGAGGAGGGGGTGACTCTTCGCGATACCGAGGTGTATCCCAAACGCCTCGATCTCAAAGAGGTTTGCTCCCCCTTCCCACGCCGGGGTTATGGAAGGGGGCCGGGGGGTTAGGTTTTTTCCTCATCCTCGCGGTCCTCCTTTCTGCCTGCTCGACGGGCGCGACACCAACCACTGGCGCGACGGCAACGCCGCTGCCAACGTATCCGTGGCCGGACATCGCGCTTCTCGAACCGTCGTGGGTTGCGGAGCACATCAACGCGCCGAATATCCGCATTGTTGACGTTTCCGATCATCCCCAGTACCTGCTCGGCCATGTGCCGGGCGCGGTGCATGCATACTGGGAAGATTTGGTCGAAACCCATGCGGACACCTACGGGCGGCTCGCGGGGAGACCGCAGCGCGAAAAGACCTTCGGCGGCCTCGGCATCGAACAGAAGACGCTGGTCGTCGTCTACGACCGTAACGACAACCGGGCGGCGGCGCGCTTCGCGTGGGCGCTCTGGTACGCGGGCCATCCGAATGTCCGCATCCTCAACGGTGGGCTGGCGGGCTGGACAGCGGCGGGATACGCGCTCGATCAAACCACGCACACTGCGCCGCACGTCTTATTCCGCGACCTGCCCGACGAATCGCTGCTCATCAACCGCTGTGATATGTTCAAGGCGACCACCGATCCGCACGCCGTCATCCTCGATATCCGGACCGACAGCGAAATCACGCAGACGTGGGACAACACGACGCAGATCGGCAGCATCGCTAATTCCCGCCGCCTCCCGTGGACGTCGTTCGTCCGCGATCCGAAGCTGCCCGCATTCCGCTCCCCGGACGATCTGCGGGCGCTGCTCCTGGGCGTCGGTGCGACGCCGGAGCGGAACATCGCGATCTACGGCACTTTCAGCAACGACGCTGCCCTTCCCTTCCTCGCCCTCAAGGCGCTCGGCTACGTGAATGTCAAACTCTACGATGGCGGCTGGGCCGAATGGGGCGTCAGCCCCTCCCTCGCCAAACTCGGCCAGCCTTGCGCATGATTGACAGGGGGAAGTAGTCAGTAGACAGTAGTCGGTAGTCAGGGGAACATGCCCTTTCTGACTACCGACTACTTTCTAATTTTCATGGAGGAATCACTATGGCAAGCGGGCAGCGAGCGTATTACCACGACCGGGTGCGGCGGGCACAGGCGGAGATGGCGCGGCAGGGCGTGGACGCGCTGGCGATCGGCGTCGGCGCGGACCTGATCTACCTCGCGGGCTATCCTTCGCACAATAGCGAGCGGCTGACACTGATGATCGTCCCGAAAGAGGGCGAGCCGAAGATCGTCGTCCCGCAGCTCGAAGCGCCGCGCCTCGGCCCGGCGGGCGTGCCGTTCGAGGCGGTCGCGTGGGAAGAGACCGCCGACCCGTCGAGCATCGCGGCGGACATCATCTGGGAAACGGGCGCACGGTCGGTCGCCTCCGGCGACGAACTGTGGGCGAGTTTTCTCATCAAGATGCAGCGTCACCTCCCCGAAGTGACGTGGGAGATCGCGGGCGGCATCATGCGCGAGTTGCGGATGTGCAAGGATGCGGCGGAGGTCGCGCTGATCCGCGAGGCGTCGCACCGCACCGACGAAGCATGGGTAGCATTCACGCAGACGAACATCGCCGGGCTGACCGAACGGCAGGCGGGCGAGCGATTGATGGGCCTGATGCGTGACCACGGCATGGAGTCGGTCGCCTTCTGCATCTGCGCCTCCGGCCCGAACAGCGCCAGTCCGCACTACAGCACCGCCGACCGCGTGATTAGTGAGGGCGACGCGGTCGTCTTCGACTTCGGCGGCCGCTATCAGCACTACGTCTCGGACATCACGCGCACTGTTCACATCGGCGAGCCGTCCGACGAGTACCGGACGGTCTACGATGTCGTCCTGCGCGCAAACGAGGCGGCCTTCGCAGCAGTGCGGCCCGGTGTCGCCTGCCAGGAGATCGACCGGGCGGCGCGCAAAGTGATCACCGAGGCGGGCTATGGCGAATACTTCATCCATCGCGTCGGCCACGGCCTCGGGCTTGACGTGCATGAGGAACCATACATGGTCGAGGGGAACACGCTGCCACTCCGCGTCGGCATGGTTTTCTCCGACGAGCCGGGCGTCTACATTCCCGGCAAATTCGGCGTCCGCATCGAGGACAGCGTCGTTTGTACCGAGACGGGCGGCGAGAAACTGAACGACGCACCGCGCGACCTGCTGGCGATGGGATAGATGATCGTCGGTGTGGCGCGGATCGCGCTCGAACTGCCCGGCGCGCACTCTCTGAAGGAGAAACGCAGCGTCGTGAAATCGCTCCTCGCGCGGTTGCAGAATCGGTTCAACGTCTCGGCGGCGGAAGTTGAGGCGCAGGATACGTGGGGCATCGCCGTCATCGGCATCACCTGCACCAGCACATCCGCCCGCCACGCCGACGAAATGCTCGCCAGTGTCGTCCGCTTCGTTGAGCAGAACGGCGCGGAATATTACGTCAGCGACGTGCGGACCGAGACGCTCTCCGCGTGACAGGCCCCCTGCTCCGTGAGAACCAATCGTGGATCACGCGCACTGCACCGCGCGATTCTGACAACGGTGTCAGCAAAATAGGTAGGATTACGGATGTCGCGGTCAGCATTCGGTCGTACGATACATGCATCAAGGGAACGAGCGCTCGGCGAGACGGACGCGGAGGATCGCCTGCAAGAGGCATCGTCGGCATCGCGTGCAAGACCGGGCACTCCCCTCTCAATCAGTGAAGCGGTGGGCAGAAGCGCTCGCCGCTTACCTTTGTCCGCGTACTACAAGATTTGCACAGCCTACCCCTCTTGCGCGTTTCACGCAGATGCCGTACACTAAAGGTGTACGTACACGTCGTGCGTACAGGCCAACGGTGAGCGATGTGCCGGTGTCGCAATGCCGTCATCGTGGGAGGGCAGCATGGCCGAGGCCAAGACGAAGACAATTTCGTCAACGGAGTTCCAGCGCAACATCGGTGCAGTCATTGACCAGGTGCGGAATGGCAAGAGCGCGGTGATTGTCGCCGCACACGGGAGGCCACAGGTCGCGATCCTGCCGGTTGATGAATACGACGCCCTCATGGAAGCACGGCGGCAACTAGCCTGGACACGGCTCGCCCGCTTGACGACCGAGAGCGTCGCCCCACCGACCGATCAGGTTCTTGAGGCGAGCACAGGGGACGACTAGACCGGCGACCGGCGACCGGCCTCCAATGCATGACGGCGGCCTGCTGGTCGCCGTCGCCCTTTGCCTGAGCGAAGCCACTACCCGTTATGGCCCTTCGGCGGCGTTGCTCGTGACGGATTCATTCTCGTACCACTCGGCGGCGAGCACATCCGCCGATTTCCATGCATACTGGCCCTCGGTGAGCACGGCAGTCCGCTCGTCCGGGTCGCTCGATTCGCCGAGGAACCAGGTCAGATCTGGCTCCTCGTCCTCCGCCAATGTAATCGGCACGTCTATCGTCATACCCCCCTTGAAATAGAGCCGCACAATGTATTCCGCCATATCCGCTCCTCCTGCTTATCGCAAAACCGGGCGCGACACGCCCCCGGCATCCGCCAGTGTAGCAGCACGATGGTGCGGGAGGGAACCTCACCCCCCAGCCCCCTCTCCATTGCGATGGAGAGGGGCAGGGGGTAAGGGTCCCCGTCGCCATGATTAAGTACATCGGCTCGAAGCGAACGCTCGCGCCATACATCAGTGGGATCGTCCGCAGTCTGCCTGATGTGCGCCAAGTCTGCGATCTGTTCGCGGGCACGACGCGCATCGGGCAGGCGCTGAAGCGATGCGGCTTTTGGGTGCATAGCAACGATCTCGCGACCTACAGCGCGGTCTTCGGCACAACGTATATCGCGACGGATGCCGGGGTGGTGGACAGGCAACGGCTCCCGCGACTGCTCACGGAACTGATGGCGCTCCCGGCGGTGCATGGGTATTTCACCGAGACGTTTTGCGAGGAGTCGCGCTATTTCCAGCCGTTCAACGGCATGAAGATGGACGCCATTCGTGCGGGCATAGACGTAGTCGCAGCGGACGAGACTGAGCGGGCAATCCTGCTCACATCGCTGATCGAAGCCGCCGACCGTGTGGACTCGACGACCGGGCTGCAAATGGCATATCTGAAGGGGTGGTCGGCCCGCTCGTACAACCCGCTCGAACTGCGTTTGCCTGACTTGCTTCCCGGTAGCGGTATCGTGACACGCATGGACGCGAACGACCTCGTGCGGCAACTCGATCCTGCGATTGACCTCGTCTACATTGACCCGCCCTACAACCAGCATTCGTATTTCAGCAACTACCACATCTGGGAAACCTTCGTCCGCAACGACGCGCCGACGACCTATGGCATCGCGAAGAAGCGGGAGGATTGCCGCACCGAAAAGAGCGCGTATAACTCGAAAAAGCAGGCCGGCACGGTCTTCGCGGACTTGTTGAGCGCGATCCGCGCGCCGTATCTCCTCGTCTCGTTCAACTCAGAGGGCTATTTTACCCGCGAGGAGATCAGCGCGATGCTCGGTCAGCGCGGGTACGTTGCTTCGGTAGCCCTCGATTTTAAACGCTACGTCGGCGCGCAGATCGGCATCTTCAACCCGAGTGGCAAGAAAGTCGGCGCGGTTTCCCACCTGCGGAACCACGAACACCTCTTCCTCGTCGGTCCCGACTGCGCACGTGTTAAGGCAGCCATGAGCCAAGAAACCTGAACCGCCAAGACGCCAAGGGCGCCAAGCAAATACGGGGAATGGAAGGTGAATTCTTTTCTGATTTCTTCCCTTCTTAGCGTCCTTGGCGTCTTGGCGGCTCAGAAAATCCCTACAAATCCTGCCAGAGTTGCACTTCGTGGACGCCGCGCCCGCCGAGATCGTGGCGGCAGATTTCGGGGATGAAGCCGTTGCGCAGGTAGAAGAGTTGCGCCCGCCAGTTCTGATGCCCGGTGCCAACGGTCAGCCGCCGCAATGATCGCTCGCACGCCAGCGCAGTCGCCGCGCCGACGAGTGCCGCGCCAACGCCCCGGCTCTGGTATTCCGGCAGTACGGAAAGCATGCCGATATGCGCCGTCGCGTTCCAGCGGGTGATATGGAGCAGAAGCGTGCCGACCGGCGCGTCGCCATCGCGCGCGACGAAGATGTCCCATTCGCTACTATTGCGGAGGGCGTTGTCCAGTACGCCGAGTCCATCGCCCTGCCAGGTGATCGCATCAATCAGCGTGACGACGACCGCCCGATCCGATTCGCGGTAGCAGCCAATCGCGATGGTGTTGTCGGTGTGTGCCGCGCGGCTATCGCCGCCGCTCCCCACCCGCGCCCCGCCGGTGTACGGCAGGTCGAGCCAGAGGTTAATCTGGTGCAGCCCCGGTTTGTAAAAGTCGAACCGGCAGACTTCGGGGATGAAGCCTTGCCGGATGTAGAACTGCATGCCTCGCACATTGTCGTGCGACGTGTCCACATAGAGGCGACGCATCCCGGTGGCGGTCGCGGTTTCACACGCCCATGCGACGAGCGCCCCGCCGATTCCCCGGTCCCGATATGCCGCATCCACGGCGAGGAAGCGAAGGTGCGCATCGCCGCTCCACTCGATCAGGGCGAGAATAATGACGCCCACCGTTTTTTCGCCGTCGCGCGCGACGGAGAGAGTGCGCGAAGACTTGGCGGTTGCGCCCGCCAGGACTTCCGGGCCGAGGTCGTCTGTGATGAGATTGAGGAGCGTGACGACCGCGTCATGATCGTCCTCGCGGTACGGGCCGTATGTGATCGCCGCCATCTCAACCACTCTGGCGCGCGGCATTGATCGCATCGCGCAATCGCGACGCCTCGGCGCGTGCGGCGTCGGCGAAGTCGTCGCCGGCGGAGGCGTAGAGGACGCTCCGGCTCGCGCTGATCAACATGCCCGCGCCTTCCCGATCCATCCCGGCGCGCACCGACGCTTCCAGATCGCCGCCCTGCGCGCCGATACCGGGCACGAGCAGTGGTGCATCGGGCAGTGCGGCGCGGATCGCTGCCATCTGCGCGGGATAGGTCGCACCGACGACCGCGCCGACATTGCCCCGCGCTGCTCCCCATCCCCGGATGCGGTCGGCGATCCGCAGCGAAACCGATTCACCGCCCGCGAGCGGAAGGTCTTGCACATCACCGCTGCCCGGATTGGAGGTCTTGCAAAGGACGAAAGCGGCGCGGTCGTCGCGGGCGAAGAAGGGCGCGAGTGCGTCCCCGCCGACGTACGGGCTGACCGTCACCGCGTCCGCACGGACGACATCGAAAGCGGTGCGGGCGTATAACGCAGCGGTCGAGCCGACATCGCCGAACTTCGCGTCGAGCAGCATCGGGATGTGCGCGGGGATCGCGTCGCGCAAACCGAGCAACACGTCCCAACCCGCCGCACCGTGCGCGAGGTAAAAAGCGAGGTTCGGCTTGTAGCAGCAGACGAAATCAGCGGTCGCCGCGATGATACCGTGGAGAAAGGCCGCGAGCGCCTCCGCGACCGGCAAGGAGCGGAGCACGGCGGGCAGTTTCGCCATCTCGACATCGAGGCCGACGCAGAGAAGCGAGTCGTTCGTCGCCACCGCACCGGCCAACCGCTCGCGAAAGGTCGTCGTTGTCCCCGTGCTCATGCGACGTGCTCCTTCCAATAATCGCAGCGGTCGGCGAGCGGGCAGCCAACGCAGAGTGGCGTCGCCCGGCAGTGGGTCTTGGCGTGCGTGACGAGTAGCGCGTGCAGTTCGCGCATGATCGCGGCATCGGGCGGTAAGACCTCGCTAAACATGCGGCGGATGTCGTGCCGCGTCCCATCGTCCGCCACGAGGCCGACCCGTCGGACGATCCGCGTCGTGTAGGTGTCCACGATGAAGGCGGGCCGGTGGGCGGCGAAGAGGGTAATCGCGTCCGCCGTTTCTTCGCCGATGCCCCAGATGGCGAGCAGTTCCGCGCGTAGCGGCGTGCCCTCCTGTGCCAGCATCGCGGCGAGGTCGCCGTCCCAGCGGACGAGGACATGGCGGCAGAACGTTTCCAGCCGCCGCGCCTTTTGGCGGAAGGTGCCGGACGGACGCACCAGTTCTTCCACCGCGTCCGTCGGCAACGCGAGGATTGCGTGCAAGTCGAGCGTGCCCGCTTCCTTGAGGTTCGCGATTGCCCGTGCGACCTGTTGCCACGTCGTATTCTGGACGAGGATCGCGCCGACGCAGACCTCGAAGGACGATTCGGCAGGCCACCATGCGTCTTGAGCGCCATACGCCTCGGCAAGCGTCTCATGCAGCCAGGCGATTGTCGGGCGAACGCTCATGCCGGGCGATCCGGGACGATCACGCGGAGGGCGGCGGGGCGCATCTGAATCGTGAACGGCGTCGTGCCCATCCCGTCGCCGTCCACCTGGATCGGCAAGGGCGGATCGCATGTCACCGAAACTGCCGTGCCTTCCCAATAGTGCGCGCCCTTGATGCGCGACCAACGCCGCGCCGCGATCTGCATAAAGGCGACGAGCGTGCCGAGCGGCGAGCGGGGGCCGAATGCGGCGATCGTGAACAGCCCGTCGTCGTAGCGCACGCCGTCCGCGATCTGGATCGCCTTGCCGCCGATACCGCCGCTGTTGGCGACGAAAATCATCTGCACGCGCCCTTCGTATTGCCGCACGCCGTCTATCTCGATCGTCGTGTGCGCGCGGTCGTACGCGAACGTCGCGCGCACGGAAGCGGGCAGGTATGCGAAGAAACCGATACGTCTCTTCCACAAGGGGGGAGTTTCGATGATCAGCCGCGCCGCGTAGCCCGCGCCTACATTGAGCACGAATGGTTTCCCATTCACATCGCCGAGATCGAGCGGGGCAGTGCGCGCCCCCGCATGGAGGAGGTCGGCGGCGTCATCGGCCCGCACCGGGATACCGAGATCGGCGGCGAGGACATTGGCCGTGCCATTGGGGATGATCGCGAGCGGCGTGGTCGAACCGGCCAGCCCGGCGGCGACATCGCGCACCGTGCCGTCGCCACCGACCGCCGCGACAATGTCGTAGCGATCCCGCGCGCTGTGGGCAATGCTTGTCGCGTCCGTGCCGGTGCGCGTGAAGGCCGTATCAATCGTCGCACCGATCCCCCGCCGGTCGAACGACCGGCGAACGGCTTCCGCGACATCGGCGGGCAAACGCCGCCCGGCCGCCGGGTTCATGATGAGCAGCAGTCGCACGTCCGCTTCAGGCGGCGCGGTGCGTCGCCGCGCTCTCGTCGCCCGCTTCGAGTTCTTCGGGGCCGAAGATGCGCTCGGTCAGGTAGTTGGCGAGCCAGGTGCCGAGCGCCGCGAGGGCGACTCCCATCAGGCTCCGGAACATCGTGCGTGACAAACCCTGCATGGTGCCGCCCCTTTATTTCTTGCCGCCCTGGTTGACCTGCGCCTTGAACGTCGAACTCGCGGTGAAGCCCGGCGTCGCCGATGACGCTATTGTAATCGGTTTGCCCGTTTGTGGGTTGATTCCCTTGCGCGCGCTCCGCCGCCGCATTTCGAAGGTCCCGAATCCCGTCAGGACGACTTTATCATCCTCCTGCAAGGTGTGCGCGATCAGTTTCAGCGCGGCGGTGACAACGCGGGAGGCATCCGCCTGCGTCACGTTCGCTCGCTCCGCCACGGCCTTGATAAACTCGTTCTTGTGCACGGACTTGTTCATGCGTCTCCTCCTTCACTCCGCTGACATGCATTGGGTGGCACAGGTTTGTAACCTGTGCCACCCAATCGTGTTGTTTCTCCCAGCAGCGCGACAACGCGGTCAATGATGCGCTCCGCAAGCAATTCTTTCGCCATCGCCGGTTGCTCCTCCACCCGGCCATCGGCGTGCAGAAAGGTCGCGGCGCTGTCACGTGCGCCAATCGTCGCGACGGCGTCGTTCGCGACGATCATCGCCAGCCCCTTTGCCGCCAATTTTTGCCGCGCATTGGCGAGCAAATCGTCCGTTTCCGCCGCGAAGCCGATCTTGACAATTGCTACATCCCGCAGCCCGGCGAGGATGTCCGGTGTGCGCTCCAGCACGATCGCCGGCGCCGCGCCGTCCGGCGTCTTCTTGATCTTGTGCGCCGCCATCCGCGCGGGTCGGAAGTCCGCGACGGCCGCGCTCATCACCAACGCGTCCGCGCCCGCAACGGCCTGTCGCGTCGCGGTCTCCATCTCGGCGGCGGTCTCGACAGGTACGAACGCCACCCCGACGGGCGGCGCGAGCGCGGTCGGACCGGAAACGAGCGTCACCGCCGCGCCCCGCGCCGCCGCCGCCGCCGCAATCGCGTACCCCATCCGCCCCGACGAGCGGTTGCCGAGATAGCGGACGGGATCGAGCGGTTCCTGCGTCCCGCCCGCAGTGACGACGAGCCGCCGCCCGGCGAGGTCGTGCCGCTGACCGAGCAGCCCGACTACCTCGGCGAACAGCCGCTCCATTTCCACGAGGCGACCCATGCCGACGAAGCCGGAAGCGAGCGGCCCCTCGTCCGGCCCGACGATGCGCGCGCCGCGCTCCCGCAGCGTCGCGACATTCGCCTGCACGGCGGGGTGCAGCCACATGTAATGGTTCATCGCGGGCGCGAGGACGAGCGGCGCGCTCGTGGCGAGGGCGGAAAGGCAGATCATATCGTCCGCGATGCCGCGGGCGAGTTTCGCCAGCATGTCCGCCGTTGCGGGGGCGACGACGAAGCAATCGGCCCGCCGCCCGACCGAGATATGCCCTTCCTCCGACTCGCTCCACGGCTCGTACGGCGTCGTCCAGACGCGCCGCTGCGTGAGCGTGGCGAAGGTGAGCGGCGTGATGAAGCGCGTCGCCCCCTCGGTCATCAGCACGTCCACCGTCGCGCCCGCCGTGACACACAGGCGGGCGAACTCGACGGCTTTGTACGCCGCGATGCTACCCGTCACGCCGAGTGCGACATGCTTTCCCATCAGGGCGGTCGGACGTGCGCCGTCCATCGTGCGTTACCGCGACAGGGCGGTGACGGTTTTGCGCGCCGCCATGATCGCCGTGTCAATGTCGTCGTCGGTGATCTCGTAGTGCGTCACCATCCGTCCACCATACTGGCCACCACCAACGAGGACGCCCTGCGCCTTCATCTCGGCGGCGAAATCGGGGTTCGGCGGGTCGAGTTTGTAGAAGACCATGTTGGATTGCACAAGTTCGAGGTCCACAAAGATACCGGGGACATCCGCGAAACCTTCCGCGAGCCGCCTGGCGCGCGCGTGATCCTCCGGCAAGCGATCCACCATCTCCGTGAGGCTGATGATGGCAGCAGCGGCGAGGACGCCCGCCTGGCGCATCGCGCCGCCGACGATCCGCCGCATCCGCCGCGCGCGGGCGATGAAATCCGCCGACCCGGCGATCATCGAGCCGACCGGCGCAGCTAATCCCTTCGAGAGACAGAACTGCACCGAATCCACATCCTGCACGATCTCCGCCACCGGGACGCCGAGCGCGGCGGCGGCATTGAAGACGCGCGCGCCATCCATATGCACCGGGATGCCGTGCTCATGCGCGACATCGGCCATGGACTTGATCGTCGCACGGTCGAGCGGCAGGCCGCCGCAGCGGTTGTGCGTGTTTTCGACGCAAAGGATGCCCGTCGGCGGCTCGCCTTCGCGGTCGCCCCGGATCGCCTCGCGGATCGCCTCCGGCTCCATCGTACCCCAGCGGGTGTTCGGCAGGATGCGCCACGGCAGCCCGCCGAGGACGGCCGTGCCACCCGCCTCGTACAGGACGATATGGCACTGATCGCCCATAATCACTTCCTGCCCGCGCTGGCAGTGCGCGAGGACGGCGCAGAGATTGCCCATCGTGCCGCCGACAACGAAAAGCGACGCCTCCTTGCCGAGCATTTCAGCGGCAAGGTCCTCCAGACGGTTGATCGTCGGGTCCTCGCCGTACTGATCGTCGCCGACTTCCGCCTCGGCCATCGCCTGGCGCATCGCCGGTGTTGGCCGCGTGACGGTGTCGCTCCGCAAATCCACCAGTCGCTCCGCCATGCTGCGTCCCCCTCCAATGAGCGAACCGTAGACCACGAGCAACTCACCCTCGGTCCTCAGTCCTCAGTCCTTCGTTCCGGCATCCTACACGCGGGGTGGCGCAATGACAAGAAGAAGCGCGGCATTTACGGCATTGCGATGCGGAGCAGCGAGATTGAACGCGTGTACGGATATGTGCTACACTTACGCATCGTTGTCCGTGCGTGGTCGTATGAATAAAAACGCAAAAAGCGAGATGTTCAGCGGCTTTTCAGGGCGGATTCATCGGAAATTCAGGATCACTCCGTACGCTGGGCGATAATCGTGAAGACGCGAGCCTTTGGCATACATTCCAACACGAACACGTACATGTACATGGTCGGACATCAAGAAGGGTTGCCCACATGACCGAGCGGTTCCAGGCCCCTCCACACGGCGGATCGCCCGACGACGAACGCCCAGCCCCCGACGCGGAACGCGAATCGTCCGCTGTCGCCGCGCCTGAAGCGAGCGCCGCGCGGAACGCACCTCCCCCCGGCACGCCGCAGGAAACGGCAGTGGGCGACGCGCACCACGCCGAGCCGTTCACGATTGACGCGGAGCAGGAACGCCTGGACAAGGAACGTGCGGAGCAGGAACGGCTCGTCTGGACGCCGCCGCTGCCGCAGTATCCACCCCGGCCAACGCGCCAGGAGCCGGTGCAGTACGAAGGGCCGAGGCCGCAACCGGCCCCGCAGTACGCCCCGCAGTCGTTCGTCCCGCCGCAGCCCGCCCCTCCGCACACACCCGCGCCGCATCCCTCCACGCAACAGCAGTATGCCCCGGCAATTGTCGGCGGCTATTCGGCCCCGGTCGCCAATCCGTACAGTTCGCACGGGCAGGTGGTAGCCGCACCACCCGCGCCGCGCGCCTCGAAAGCGCGCGTCGGTCGCCGGATGATGCGGCGCACCGTGCGGGGCACGAGCGCGATCGGCAAGGTGATGTTCGGCGTCCGCCCCGGCCTAATGGTCGCGCTGCTCCTCGCCATTCTCTTCACCGGCTGGCTCGCCTACGACAAGTGGATGGTCGGCAGCGGCACGAACAGCGCGACGCCGAACGCCGCGACCAAGAACGGCACGGTGCCGTTGCCGCCGGAGACCGCTTCCGTCCAGTCGTATCTGGCGGCGGTGCAGAAGGGCGACACTGACGCGGTCTGGAATGCGCTCGGCCCGCAGGAGAAAGCGCATCGCATCTCGCGCGGTGATGATAAGACCGTGCTCGACGCTGTCCTGAAGATGGAGCAGCAGCAGGGCTTCACGTACGCCGGGTATCATTATGTCGCCGGTTATGGCAAGGACGGCGCCGTTGACCCGACCAAAGGCGGCATGTATTTCTATGTTGCGGATGTCGGGCGCGGCACGACGAAGACCTCCGTGCCGATGGTCTTCGTGATGGATGCCAATGGCCAGATCAGCCAGGTGAATGATCAACTCTATGATTACGTGTTGCAGCAGGTAAAGGGTGGCAACTAGGGGAGTCGTGCGGCGCGTGCCCACGAGGATCGAGATTAACAGGGAGTGACGGTCATGGCAAACGAGCCCGAGTACCCGCAGTACTCACCCCACCAGCCGCAACCACAACCACCGCCGTACGCGCCGCCGACGTACCCACCGGCGCCGCCCGCGCCGATTCCCTTGCCGGGCGCGTACACGCCCCCGGATTTGCGCGGTCTCGGCCCGAAGCCGACCTACGCGAATGAGTACATCAATGCCGAGGAAGACCTCGACAGGGCTGCGGACGAGCAGATTGACAGCCTCGTTCGGTGGCTGCGTTTCCGTGGCCCGAAGTTCCTTTTCCGCATCTGCATGATCGTCTTTCTTGTCTTCGTCTTCCGCAACCAAGCGGGATGGTCGAAGGGGATCGCCGCATTCATGGCCGCCAACCCCGTCATCGGCCTGGTCTTCCAGTTGCTATTCGCCATGACATTCATGGCGGTGCAGTTCGGCGCGTTCTTCTTCCTGATGGGTCGGCCGCGCGTCACCTGGATGAAGCCGGGCGAGGGCGGCATCGGCTTCAAGGACTACAAGGGCAACCCAGAAGTCCTCGAAGGCGCGCGACGCGTCGTCGTCCTCCTGCAAGGGGCGAAGGCATTCAAGGAAATGGGCGGCGAAGTGATTCGCGGTCTGCTGCTCGAAGGGCCTCCCGGCACCGGCAAGTCGTACCTCGCGCAGGCAATCTCGACCGAGGCGAAAATCCCCTTCTGCTACTGCTCCGCACCTTCCCTGATCGGTGTTTTCATCGGCATGGGCCCCTTGCAGGCCTCGATGATCTATCGCAAGGCGCGCAAGCAGGCGATGGAGTGGGGTGCGTGCATCGTCTTCTTCGACGAGATTGACGCCATCGCGCAGTCCCGCATGGGCGCGCAGGGTGGCGGCGGCGTCGGTGGCGGTATGATGGGCGGCATGATGGGCGGCGGTGGCGGCGGCGGCGGCGTTCTCAATACGCTGCTGACCAACATGGACCCGATGCCGCGTGAGTATGTCTGGTGGCGTAGCCTCCTCCGTGCCATGCACATCATCCGGGGCAAGGCGCAGATTCCTCCCGTCCTGACCATCGGCGCGACAAACATCTCCAGCGTACTCGACCCGGCGCTCCTCCGGCCGGGGCGGTTCGACCGCAAGATCCATGTGGACCTGCCGGACGCCGATGGTCGCCGCGAAGTGATTGATTACTACCTCGCCAAGGTCAAGCATGATCCGATGCCGATTGACCGGATGATCAGCGACACCATCGGCTACACACCGGTCGCGATTAAGTACGTCATCAACGAGGCCGTCGTCCACGCCCACTTCGACGAACGCACCTCGATCAACTACTGGGACTTCTCCCGCGCCCGCGACACGCACGAGCACGGTCTCCGGCAGCCGCGGACAACGAAGACCTATCGCGACAACAGCATCACTGCCTACCACGAAGCGGGGCATGCGTATTCGCAAGTGATTCTGCGTCCATTCCTGCGCATCACAAAGGTGACCATCCTGCGCCACGGCGATGCCGAGGGTTTCGTTGGCTTCAAGGAAGTGGATGAATCGCACACCAACTCGCGCGATGAACTCCTGGCGAGCATTCAGGTTTCGCTCGCCGGTCGCGCCGCCGAAGAAGTTTTCTTTGGCGAGCAATACATGACGATGGGTGGCGATCTTCCCGCCGCGAACAATATCGCCCGCGTGGTCGTGATGTTCGGGTTCGATAACAGCTTCTACTTCCTCCCCGGCGCACCGCCCGATGGGGAGCAGAAGAAGCGCATCGAGCGGGTGCTCCAGGAGGAGTACAAGAAGGTAAAGCGGCTGCTCACCGAGCATCGCCAGGTGGTTGATGCCCTCGCGCAGGAGCTGCTCGTCCGCCACGAGCTGACTGACTATGAAGTGCTCGACGTTATCAGGCGATTCGAGCCACTGCCGAAGGACTACGGCCGCGACGGGGAAGTGCCGCTCGTCTACAACGAGCCGGAGCCGCAGCAGATCGGCCAACCCGCCGCCTATGCCCCCCCGATCCCGGCAGACGGCGACTAAGCCCGCCAGCCCTGATGCAAAAAGAAAACGGCCCCTGCGGAACATGCAGGGGCCGTCTCTTTGTATCTGGTGTGGGTGGAAAAGAACCATGTTTGTTCGCTCCGACATCGCCGGTGCGGTGGGATATGCAGTGGTAGGGGCGCACAGCCGTGCGCCCTCGCCCAGATTGCCTCCCCCTTCGCGACAGTGGGGCGACCTCGGCAGGGCGCACGGCTGTGCGCCCCTACTACCCCTCCATGTCATCGCATTATGGAGGCTCCTGGCTACTCCACCAACGAATCATGCAATCGCTTTTGTTGCCGTAACAGATTCCCGCTCAACCGTGTGCGACGAGGCGTACCCGCAGATCGTCCAGAACACGTTTCCGGCCCGCCGCGTCTTCGGTCGTCGCTTCGGCTTCCCAACGGCGGAGGTCTTGGCCGCCGTCAATCACCGCCAGCGCGTGATCGCGCACATTCGGCTGGAGCGCATCGCGGCCGAGTTGCAGTGTCGCGAGCGCGAGCCAGACAATCGGGCCATCCTTCGGATCATCCAGCGCATCTCTAGATTCGCGCAGGACGACCGCCGTCGCGTGCGCGATGGACGCGCCGGTTTGCAGTTGGCTCTCGAAGAGCGCGCGGAGATCGTCCGCCTCGTCGCTGTCGAAAATGTCGTATCCCCATGCGTCCATGGACTCATCCTTTCGCTCGGCTGTCATCCACCTATCCTCTCACGAAAGACGTAGCCTTGCGACCGCATGTACATTTCCTTCTATCGCTTTCCACACACGAAAAGGGGCGCACGGCTGTGCGCCCTACACTATCCACGATTTCGCGTCGTGCCCTTGCCTTCCGGCTCCCCTTCCCCGGTGGGAAAGGGGTTGGGGGTTAGAGTGTCCTAGTCGTCATCGTCCGCGACGCTCGGCGTTTCAGCGAGGTCGTCCTCGAAGTCAGGCTCAAAGCCCGGCTCGTCGTCCTCCTCATTCGTGGTAAGCATTGCATCGCGCTCACGTTCCATAGCGGCGAGAGTCGCGGCGGTCAGGGCGTCATCGTCGCCCATCAAGGCGCGGGTATCCTCGTCGTTCATGCCTAAGTCGCGGGAAAGCGTCGCGAGCGGCGCCTCCGCCTTTGGGGCGTAGCGGGCCGCGAAGCCCGACCCTGCCGGGATCAACTTACCGATGATGACGTTCTCCTTCAGGCCGCGCAGCCGGTCAATCCGGCCGTTGATCGCGGCTTCGGTCAGCACCCGCGTCGTCTCCTGGAAGGAGGCGGCGGAAAGGAAGCTGTCCGTCGTCAGGCTCGCCTTGGTCACGCCGAGCAGCACCGGCTGCGCCGTTGCCGGCTCACCGCCC
>JBBRLR010000060.1:0-28504 GCA_038231255.1 Thermomicrobiales bacterium
CATCGTCGCGGCATTGACCGTCGCCCGCCACGGCCCGGAAAGCAGGTCCGCCGCGCGCAGAAAGACCGCCGCCCGCTCCCACCACGGCCAGCGCGACCACGTCTCCCACGCCTCGCCCGCCGCGTGGATCGCCGCCGTCACTTCCGCCCGACCGCCCTGATGGACATCGGCGAGCACATGCGCGTGCCGGTGCGGCATGACGGCCTGCTTTGTCGTACCGGTGCGCACCTCCTCGCCGCCGATGACGAGCGGGATGTCGAGGCGGTGTCCGGCCATCTCGCGCAGTTTCTGTGTCAGTGCGTGCCGTTCTGGCGAGCCAGGCGCGTAGTTCCTGACCGGCTCATTGACCGCTGCCGGTGGGCGGAACTCGGCAGCCATCGCCGTTGTGTAGGGAGGTACATCGGCCATCGTCATCACTCCTTGATTGCCGCACGTTCGTGTCACTTCTCGTCCCGGCAAAGAAAGCCCCGCGCGAGTGAACCGGGAGGCCCGGCTCGTCCGTAGAGATAGTAGTGTACGTCATCTTGCGCGCTCTGCCGTAGTGGTGATACAGTACAAGTCACGCGAGCAGAGCAAATACGCGCGAGCGGTTGGTGATATACTGGAAGATGCATGGCGGACAGTTCCGCCATGCGACGGCGGTACAAAGGAGAGCGACGGTGTTTATTCGAGACCTCTTGCAGCCCTGGCATTTGTTGATCGTCCTGGCGATCATCCTCTTAGTTTTCGGCCCCGGAAAGCTTTCCGGCCTCGGGAGCGCGGTCGGATCGAGCATCCGCGACTTCAAGAAGGCTACGCGGGACGATGATGAGGTAGGGAGCGGGATGAAGACCGCCGACGGCAATGTGAAGAGCGTCGCGGATGATGACGCGCCGGTGCCCGCGCTCGCCGCGAAGAGCATCGTCATTGACCCGAAGCCGGCGGTCGTCAGGAGCGTCGTGGACATGGATGATAACGATGACGCGATGGCGATCCCGGTCGGCGGCGACGGCTCCGCCCCGATCAAGGTCGGCACCACGCGCCGGGGCTATTCCCGCCGCTAACGCGATCCGCTGCACAACTAAAAGGCCGGGCATGTAACGCCCGGCCTTTTTCGTGCTTGTTGAAAAAGCCCATTCTCCGGTCAAACCACGCTGAATTGTGGGCAAAGTGAGTTCCGAAACGGTCCATCTCATTGCCTTTCGGGTGTTCTGATACCCGAATCTGGCTTGGTTTCGACTTTTTCAACAACCACGCCTTTTTCATTATGTGGACTCGCAGGGCACTACTTCGGCCACACACTGCGGAAGATCGTCTGCAAGATGATAATCACAAGGAATGCGACCATCGGCGAGAGATCAATGATCCCCATCGCGGGCAGAAGCCGCCGAATCGGCGAAATAACCGGCTCGGTCACGCCGCTGAGGAAGAGACTGATGCCGGTGCGACCGGTCGGGTCAACCCACGCGAAGATGAAACGCAGAAAGATGGCGATCTGCATCGCCGTGAGGAGGATGATGACGAGACTGCCGATCAGCGCCATTGCCTATCTACTTCTTATGCACGCGCGACCAACTGCCGAAGGAAAAAGATAATCAGCAGTGCGACCATCGGCGAGAAGTCCATGAAGCCCGCCGATGGCAGCACGCGGCGGATCGGCACAATGATCGGATCGGTGATCCGGATCAGCAACGCGCCAATTGGCGTGCGCCCGGTCGGATCGAACCACGAGAAGAGCGCGCGACCGATGATCGCGAACTGCATCGCCACGAGAACATAGGAAACAATGCTGAGAAGGAAGACCATGATGTAACGTACCTTATCCCATACGATCCGCGCCTGTATCCTGCGAGGCGAAGGAAATTGTACCCCCGCGCGGCGGCGGTGTCAATCGGGGGAAAGGAGTCAGTAGCCAGTAGGCAGTAGTCAGTAAGAGAGAAATATTATTCATTACTGACCACTGGCTGCTGGCTACTGGCTACTGGCTTTGCGTTTTCTTCCCCCGTCTGCTACCGTGTTTCCGTTGCGCAGATTCCGGAAACAGGCGAGCCGCACGATGGATCGAACCGAACAACGAATCGTTCCGCCCCAGGTGACGGCGCTTTCCCCGGAGCGGCAGACGGCGGCGATGGCAACGCTCCTGGAAACGAGCGCCGCCGTCGCCGCCTCGCTCGACCTTGATGCACTCCTCGATCAGATCCTCGCGGCGGTCGGGCGCCTCGTCCCTTCCGAACGCGCATCGGTCACGCTCGACGTGCCGGGCCGCGATGTCCTGAAGATCGCGTGTGTCCGTGGCGACGCGGACTATGCGACCCAACTCCTTGGGCAGGAGCGCGCCATCCACGGCAGCCTGACCGGGCGCGCCTATCGGACGGGCGAGTCGTTTTTGATCGGCGATTTGCTCGCGCCCCAGTGGCGGGGCGACCTCTATCTGCCGCGCAACCATCCCGACCATCACGAACGCCATCGGAGCGCGCTGATGGTCCCGCTAATTGCCGAGCGCCCGGTGGGTGTGTTCTACCTCGCACGGCCCGGCACAAACGCCTTCACGCCGGACGATCTGTATCTGCTGAAACTCTTCGCACCGCAGGTCGCCATCGCCGTCACCAATGCACGGCGGTATGCGGCGGCCCAGGAGCAGGCGAAGGGCTTGCAGGCGCTGCTCCGCGTCAGCGAGCGGTTCGCAGGCTACGCGACCGACAATCACGAAAGCCCGCTCGTCGAGATGGCGCGCGTCATCGCCGAGGCGGCGCTCGCGATCCTCCCGCACAATCGCACGACGCTCTGGCGGCTCGATCCGGCAGACGGCACATTGCAGTGCCTCGTCTTTCTCCGAGACGGTGCCGTGGAACCGTTGACGCTTTCCCTCGCGATCGGGGAAGGGTTGACCGGCGCGGCGGTGCAGCATCGGGAACCTTTCGTAGTCAATGATTCCCAGAACGACGCGCGCTCGGTCTTCTTCTTCGAGGAGAACCATGTCTCGATCCACGAGCACATTATGGTGCTGCCGCTGATCGTCGCGGGCCGGGCAACGGGTGCGCTGACTTTCATCCGGCGGGATATGGCGCCTTACACCGATGAGGAGTTCGCGCGCGGGCAGCTCTTCGCGCGGCAGGCCGCCGCGAGCATGGAGCGGGCGATCTTCACCGCCCAGTTGCAGGAACAGAACAACGCACTCGTCGCCGCGAACCGGCACAAGAGCGCCTTCCTCGCCAATGTCAGCCACGAACTGCGTACACCGCTGAACGCGATCATCGGCTTCGCCCAACTGCTCGCCGATCGGGTTATCCTCTCGGAGGGCGAGCAGGGACTCGCCTATCAGGACATCCTGGAAAGTGGCAAGCATTTACTGCTGATGGTCAATGACATCCTCGATGTCGCGCGGATCGAGGCGGGCCATCAGGCGCTCGACCGCGCCGCCTTCCCGCTCGCCCCGGAGGTCGCGGCGGTCGAGCGGATGCTCGCGCCCCTGATCGCCGCGAAGGAGCAACGCTTCTCGCTCGCCCTCCCCGACGACCTGCCGGACGTGATCGCGGATCGGGACCGGCTGCGGCAGATCGTGCTGAATCTGCTATCGAACGCGCACAAATTCACGCCGCCCGGCGGCTCGATCACCCTCGCGGCCAGCCGCACCGGGCCGGGAACTGTCGCGATCACCGTCACGGATACCGGCATCGGCATCGCCCCGGAACATCAGGCAATCGTCTTCGAGGCATTCCAGCAGGTAGAATCCGGCTACGCGCGCACCCAGCAGGGCACCGGCCTTGGCCTCGCCCTCACCAAGCAACTCGTCGAACTGATGGGCGGCACGATCGCGCTGGCAAGCGCCCTCGGCGTCGGTAGCACTTTCACCGTCACCCTCCCCGCAGTACCGGAGTAAGGTGCGATTCTCCCCGGTTTGGACCGCCGTTCCTACGATAAAGGAGCATAACGCCGATGGCGCGACATGACGGGCGAGTGGCGATCGTGACGGGGGCGGGATCGGGGATCGGGCGGGCAATTGCGCTGCGGTTGGCGGCGGATGGCGCGACCGTCGCATGCGCGGACATTAATACAACGGGCGCGGGCGAGACAGCCAGCCAGATCGGGCAGGCGGGCGGGAAAAGTGGCGCATTCGCGGTTGATGTCGCGGATGAAGTGTCGGTCAACAGCCTTCGTGAGGCCGTGGAAGATGCCTTCGGGCAAGCGGACATCCTCTGCTGCATCGCCGGGATCATCCTGCGCGAGTCGCTGGATACGCAAAGCGTCGAAGCGTGGAACCGCGTGCTCGCCGTCAACCTCACCGGCATGTTCCTGTGTGCCAAAGCGTTCATCCCCGCCATGCGGAGGCGGGGATGGGGCCGCGTTGTGAACATGGGTTCGACGAGCGGCCTGGTCGGCTATCCGTACCCCGCGTACGCGGCATCGAAAGCGGGCGTCATTAACTTCACCCGCTCGCTCGTCCTCGACCTCGGCACGAGCGGCGTGACGGCCAACGCGATCTGCCCCGGCACGATCCAGACCCCACTCGTCCGGCCCGACATGCTGGATCGTCTCGTCGCCCGCATCCCGCTCGGCCGCGCGGGCACACCGGAGGAAGTCGCCGCCCTCGCCTCCTTCCTCGTCGGCGACGACGCGAGCTTCATCACCGGCGCGACACTCGTCATTGATGGCGGCGCGACGGCGGTATACGCGACTTAAGCCCCTCGTTCTCGTACGCCCGTTCTGGTATAATCGGTCGTTACACGCGCGAGTGATCGCGTTCGATTCCGGGGTCTACAGGAGGGTCACCGCCGATGGCAGAACGCGTCGAAACACAGATCGAGGAGCCGCAGGAGTGGGTCCGCCCCGCCCCGGTGATTGATACGAAGTTCAGCGTCGTCTCCCCGTTCGAGCCGACGGGCGACCAGCCACAGGCAATCGAGAAACTGTCGCGCGGTATCCAGGAAGGGTTCCGGCACCAGACGCTGCTCGGCGTGACAGGCAGCGGCAAGACGTACACGATGGCGAAGGTGATCGAGCGCGTCCAGAAGCCGACGCTCATCCTTTCGCACAACAAGACGCTCGCCGCGCAACTCTACAGCGAGTTCAAGGAGTTCCTGCCGAACAACGCCGTCGAGTACTTCGTTTCCTACTACGATTACTACCAGCCGGAGGCGTATATCGCCCGCTCGGATACCTACATCGAGAAGGAATCCGAAGTCAACGAGGAGATAGACCGGCTCCGCCATGCCGCGACGCGCGCCTTGTTCGAGCGGCGGGATGTCGTGATCGTCGCGTCCGTCTCGTGCATCTACGGCATCGGCGCGCCGGAGGAATACGGCAAGACGGTTGTTTCGTTCCGCAAGGGCGGCAGCATCCGCCGCGAGCGCGTCCTGCGGCACCTCGTGGACGTCCAGTACGAACGTAACGATTCGACGCTCGTGCGCGGTACTTTCCGGGTGCGCGGCGACACATTGGAAGTCTTCCCGGCGTATGAGGAGATCGCGCTGCGGATCGAGCTGTGGGGCGATGAGGTCGAGCGCATCGTCTCGGTGGACCCGCTGACCGGCGAAGTGCTCAGCGAGCACAACGCGGTGGATATCTATCCCGCCAAGCACTTCGTCACCAGCCAGGAGAAGTTGCAGGCGGCGATGCGGGACATCGAGGAGGAGATGCAGGAACAGGTCAAAGTGTTCGAGGCGCAGGGGAAACTGCTCGAAGCGCAGCGCATCAAGCAGCGGACGATGTACGATCTGGAGATGCTCTCCGAGGTCGGCTACTGCGCCGGCATCGAGAACTACAGCCGCCATCTCGCGCGGCGCGGCGCGGGCGATCAGCCGTGGACGCTGCTCGACTACTTCCCGGACGACTACCTGCTGATCGTGGACGAGTCGCACATCTCCTTGCCGCAGGTGCGCGGCATGTACGGCGGCGACCGCTCGCGCAAGGAGCAGTTGGTGCAGTACGGCTTCCGCCTGCCGAGTGCATTGGACAACCGCCCGCTCCGGTTCGACGAGTTCGAGCGACACATCAATCAGGCCGTCTACGTCTCAGCGACGCCCGCCGACTACGAGATCATCCACACCAAAGAAGGCGGCGCGCAGATCGTGGAGCAGGTCATTCGCCCGACGGGGCTGCTCGACCCGATCATTTCCGTCCGCCCGACCGATGGGCAGATTGACGATCTGCTCGAAGAGGTGCGCGTCCGCGTCAGCAAGGGGCAGCGTGTCCTGATTACGACCCTGACGAAGCGGATGGCCGAGGACCTGACGGACTATCTGAAGGAGATGGGCGTCAAGACGCAGTACCTCCATCACGACATCGAGACGCTGGAGCGGATAGACATCCTGCGGTCCCTGCGCCTCGGCGTCTACGATGTGATCGTCGGCATCAACCTGCTCCGAGAAGGTTTGGACTTGCCGGAAGTCTCGCTGGTCGCGATCCTCGATGCGGACAAAGAGGGCTTTTTGCGCTCGAACCGCTCGCTGATTCAGGTCAGCGGCCGCGCCGCCCGCCATGTGGACGGCCTCGTGATTATGTACGCGGACAAAGAAACGGACTCGATGCGCTTCGCGATTTCGGAGACGGTGCGCCGCCGCGCCATCCAGGAAGCGTACAACATCGAGCATGGCATCACGCCGCGCGGCATCACCAAGGAGATCCGTGACCTCACCGACCGGGTCAAGGCCGTCGCGGCGGAAAAGGGCCTCGTCGCCGAGGACGGCGTGATCGCCGACGTGCCGAAGGAAGAACTGACGCGCATGGTCAAGGATTTGGAATCGCAGATGAAAACCGCCGCCAAGAACTTCGAGTTCGAGAAGGCCGCCCTCCTCCGCGACCAGGTCGTCGAGTTGCGCCGCCTGCTGATAGAGTAACGAAACCGAGATCGAAGCCGGAGAGAATCGCAAAGGCGCAAAGGACGTAAAGGAAGAAAAAGGAGAGAAGAGGTCCACCTACATTCTTTCGCCCTCTTTGCGTCCTTTGCGCCTTTGCGGTTCAATTGGTTTCGTCCCGTGTGACCTACATCTTCGGCTGGATCATGGAATACATGTCGCGCGGCACGAGGTCGTCGCGGTCGAGGTATTCCTCGACGATCTCGACGCCGAGGCCGGGGCGGTTCGGGATCTCGAAGTAGCCATCCACGACCTTGTACGGCTCCTGCTGCAACTGGCCGCGCAGCGGTTCGTCGCTGATCACGAACTCCTGGATGAGGAAGTTCGGCGTCGCGGCGTCCACCTGGATGCTCGCGGCGGTGCAGATCGGGCCGTTCGGGTTGTGCGGCGCGAAGCCGATGTAATACGTCTCGGCCATCGCGGCGATCTTCTTCAACTCCAATATCCCGCCCGCGTGGCAGATGTCCGGCTGGATCACCGCCGCCGCCTGCCGCTCGAACAAGTCCTTGAAGCCCCACTTCGTGAACAAGCGCTCGCCCGTCGCGATCGGGATGTTGACGGCGCGGGCGACGAGGGCGAGCGAGTCCATGTTCTCCGGCGGGATCGGCTCCTCGTAGAAGAACGGGTTGAACTCCTCCAACCGCTTGCCGACGCGGATCGCATTGGCGGGGGAGAGGCGGCCGTGCACCTCGATGCAAAGGTCCACATTCGGACCGACCGCCTCGCGCACGGCGCGGACATTGGCGACTGCAGCATTCGCCGTCTCGGTGTCGATGAACAAGCCCGCCTGCTTGAACGGGTCCCACTTGATCGCCGTGTAGCCCATCGCCACGACCTCGACCGCACGCTCCGCGTACTCCTCGGGCGACTGCGCGCCGCGCGACCAGCCATTCGCGTAGGCGCGGATGCGGTCGCGGCACTTGCCGCCGAGCAGTTCGTAGACGGGCACACCGAGCGCCTTGCCCTTGATATCCCACAGCGCATGATCCACCGCGCTGATCGCCGTGTTGAGGACGGGGCCACCGACCCAGAACGCGCCGCGATACATCTCGTGCCAATGCTGCTCGATGCGGGCGGCGTCCTTGCCTTCGAGGTAGCGGGCCAGCTCGCGGACGGCGGCGATCACCGCCCCTTCCTTGCCCTCCAGCGTCGCCTCACCCCAGCCGTGGATGCCCTCGTCCGTCAACACCTTAATGAGAATCCACGGACGGCCCTTCGCCGCCGCGTAGTGCGTCTCGATGCCGGTAATCTTCATCGCATCCCTCCATCGCGCGGGCGTCTACCTATCGCCGGGAACGGGCATGATGGTACTGTCGCCAGCGGAGGGCGTCAACGCAGTTTCGCTGTATGCAGGGACCTTCCAATTGTGACGCAGCCATTGGATGTAGCGTCGCTATAGCGTGTCACCGATGCCGAGTACCGTGTCCACCGGAAGTGTCAGTTCCGGGAGGACGGTCGAGGCGAGTGTGTCACCGGCGCGGGCGAGGGTGATCTGGCGGTACAAACCGTCGCGCGGCTCAGTGTGCCGCTCCACGATTCCGGCGGCGAGGTCTATCAGCCATGCTTCGGGGATGCCCGCCGCTGCGTAGCGCGGGAATTTCGTCCCACGGTCGTACGCGAGTGATGAATCCGCGACCTCGATTACCAGCAGGACATCCGCAGGTGTCGCGAGCGCGGCGATGTAATTCCGGCGGCGTAATGCGGCGATATCCGGTAGTGGCATACTGTCGTCGTCCAGCCGGATCGGGTTCTGCACGCCGATATACGCGACACGACCGATCTGTGTCCAAAGAAGGTCACTCAGTACCGTCACGGCATGGACGTGACGGGCGCCTATCGGGCTCATATAATTGATCTCCCCGCCGAGCAGTTCGACGCGCTCGTCCTCCGATAGGATGCCCGTCTCAATCATGCGCTCGTACTCCGCTGCGGTGAAGGTGCGGTGTAGTGTCGGTGCGGCCATTGTTTCTACGCTCCTCATGGGCTGCCATTATTCTGTGCCCCGATACCGGCCATTCTATCACGCGCTCGAACCGTGGATGTGGACGACCAGCCAGCGATTCCAACGCCAGTTGAGGACAAAGGTGCGCCTGCCGAATGGCTCGTCATGCAAATGAAAGGTGACGACAGCGACATCGCCGAACTGCTGCGTCTGCATGTCAGACTGGGTGCGGACAACCTCAGTGCCACCCGCCGCACGGACGGCGGCAATCGTCGCGGCGAACTGCGCGCGGATGCCCGACTTGTCGAGGCGGGTCAGGTAGGCATTCGCGGGCCAGAAGGCGGTCGCATCCTCCGCGATGTGCGCCATCATCGCATCGAGGTCCATGCGGCGGAAGGAGCGGCTGAAATCGAGCAGCGTTTCTTCGGGGGTCATCTCATCGGCAGGCATCGGGTACGGCACTCCTTTCGGGCAGCGTATCGTTCGTGTTAGGCGGTCGAATCGCGGCGCATTGCCCAGACGTGGACCGCGCTATCGGGCGCCTCGCCTTCCGCGACGACCCGGAAGCCCTGTCGCTCGTAGAAGGGCACAGTGCGCTCTTCAAAGGTGTCGAGATAGGCGGACATACCCGCTTCGGCGATGCGCGCGAGCATCGGTTGGATCAGCGCACCGCCGACCCCCTGCCCCTGTCGCTCCGGTTCGACACCGAGGAAAAAGAGCCGCCAGTGCGGCCCCGGCATTTCTTGCGTATGGATGATCTCCAGATAGGATGAGAGGTTCATGACACGTCCCATCGCTACGTCCCCGAGTTCCTGCGCCGCGTCGCCGATGCCCGCCTGGCCCATCCCTTCGTTCGTTGGCGTCGTGTTGCCGGGCGGCAGCCAGAGCGCGACGGCATCGGTATTCTCGGTGGTATACGCCTCGCCGTTCGCGAGCGTGTAGCGGACGAGCGGGGCGAAGAGGAACGGTAACCCGCGCGACCGCGCGACCATCTCCGGGATCATGTACGCGGTGCCGGCATCCTCCTGAAACGCGCGCGACAGCACGACCGCCGCCGCGCCCGTCTGCGATTCGACAAGCCGGACAGGTGCAGCCATTGACGCCATCGTGCCCTCCCTTGCGATCTCCCACTGATGCATCACTATCCGCAAGCATCACCGCTTTCGTCCCGGCGCGCAAGCCAACGCGTCGCGTTGCTCGTTACGCATCGCTCGGGTATCGTGCGGCCATAACAAATTCGCGCAAGCCAGAAGGAGACGCACGCCGTGCCACACGTCGAATACACCGAGATCGTGTTACCGGACTTTGGGCCGCCGCAGGTCGAGCCGGAGATTCCCGTCGCCACATACGTGGCGCGGCTGCGCGAGACGCGGGAGCAGGTCGCCTACTCCGGCTATGACGCGCTGCTCGTCTATGGCGACCGCGAGCATCTCGCCAATATCGCCTACCTAGCGGGATATGACCCACGCTTCGAGGAGGCGTTGCTCGTCCTCGCTCCGGGCCACCCGCCGACGCTGCTCGTCGGCAACGAGGGGATGGCGTATGCCGCCCTTAGTCCTGTGCCGATGGAAAAGGTGCTCTATCAGAGTTTCAGCTTGCCGGGGCAACCACGCGGCGACAGCAAGTCACTCGCGACGATCCTGCGCGAGGCCGGGGTCGTGCCAGGATCGAAGATCGGCGTCGCAGGGTGGAAATACTTCCTGCCCGTCGAGACGGCGACACCCGCCGCGTGGATCGAAGCGCCCGCGTACCTTGTGGACACGCTGCGGGAGTTGCGCTGCACTGCGCTGAATGCGACCGCACTCTTCATGGACCCGGCGCACGGCCTGCGTGCGATCAACGATCTGGACCAACTCGCCCGCTTCGAGTACGCCGCGACGCTCAGTTCCGAGGCGATCAAGAGCGTCTTGTTTCATGTGAAACCGGGGATGACCGAGTACGACGCCGTGCGCCTGATGGGACTCAACGGTTTCCCGCTCGCCTGCCACCCGATGTGCTCGGCGGGCGCGCGTGCGGTGGCCGGGTTGCCCAGCCCGTCCAGCCGCGTTTTGCGGGAAGGCGATCCGGCAACGGTCGCACTCGGTCTCTGGGGCGCGCTCAATGCCCGCGCCGGCTTCCTCGTGCGCGACGCGGACGGCCTGCCGAGCGGCATCCGCGACTACATCGAGAAACTCGTCGCGCCCTATTTCCGCGCGGTCGTCGAGTGGTATGAGGCGGTTGGCATCGGCGTGGCGGGCGGCGAACTGTTCGCGATCATTGATAAGCATCTCGGCGATCCCTTCTTCGGTGTCGGCCTCAACCCCGGCCACCTGATCCACCTCGATGAATGGCTGAATTCGCCGATCTTCCGCGACTCGCACCAGCAACTCCGCTCCGGCATGGCCTTGCAGGTGGATGTGATCCCCGCGACCCACTCGCCCTACTTCACCACAAACATCGAGGACGGTATCGCCCTCGCGGACGAGTCGTTGCGCGCATCGTTCGCGGCGAACTACCCGGAGGCCTGGGGACGCATCGAGCGGCGGCGGGCATTCATGCACGACGTCCTCGGCATTCACCTGAAACCGGAAGTGCTGCCTTTCTCGAACATCCCCGCCTATCTGCCGCCCTTCTGGCTCTCGCCGCAGCGCGCGATGCGTATCGCCTGACTGAGGGAGATGGTTCAGATTTTTATCAGGCAGTCGTTGCTTCGACGACGACCGAGCCGGCAATAACGTCTTGCAACGTCAGGCGGTTCGCCAGATTTTCGGTGATGTAGCTCGCCGCCAGGCGATTCGATGCTTCCGCCCCGGCTTCGTCGGCGAAGATGCTGACGGAGGCGAGGCTGCCGTTGCCGCCGTCCACGACGTAGAAGGCGATAAAGCCCGGCGCGTCGCGGATGATCGGCACAAACCCCTCGGTGACGATGCGCACAATGACGTTCATCGGCCCGCTCGTCGTGTATCGTCGCACACTCATGTACATGGGATTCTCCTTTGTTGCTTGAATGCGGATCGGAACTGGTGGATGATGCCGGTGGAATCCGCACCGTTCTTATAACAGATAGCAGAGAGGGAGGCAGGCGAGATGGACCCGCAAACGGTTCCCGAAGCATGGGTAACACTGGCGACCGAGGAGCAGATGCGCGCGCGGATACCGGCGGACGCGCCCCGGCATCCGTACGACTTCGGCTTTCTCGCGCCGATGTCCCGCCTGACCCAGGCGCACCCGGCGATTGGGCCGAAGTTCTCCGCCCTGTTCGCGCAGATCATGTTCGCGCCGGGTGCGCTGACGCGGCAGGAGCGGGAAATGGTCGCGGGCGTTGCAGCGGCCGCGCAGGATTGCTACTACTGAACGTCCTCTCACGCGGAGTTTCTGCGTGTCGAGAGCGGCAATCCGGCATTGGTCGAGGCGATCAAGGAGCGGCGGTGGTACGATCTGCCTGATCTGACCGACCGACAGCGCGCCCTTTGCACCGTCGCTGATAAGATGAGCGCGACACCGACCCGGATGGTCGAGGAGGATTGGCAGCCGCTCCGCACGCTCGGCTTCGATGACCGCGCCTGCCTGGAAGTCGCGCACATCGTCGGCATCTTCAATTACCTCACCCGCCTCGCCGACGGCCTCGGCCTCCAACTCGACCTCGCCACCCGCGCCGCCGCCGAAGGTGGCCCCGCACTCCACCGCCCGACGTAGGGAAGACGACGGAGCGTAGAGGACACAGAGGACACAGAGGACACAGAGCTGGGAAAATGTGGGATAAAGAAACAGAAGAGAAGATCAGCAGAGAAATGAAGGATTCTCCATCGTTTCCGCTTTTTCCTTCTCTGTGTCCTCTGCGTTCTCTGCGCTATGTTTGTCGTATTTTGGGATGAGGCGGATGGAATAGTGGTTTCGACGGAGATGAGTGCGGAGCGGCAGGTGCGGGCGAAGGAGTACGCCGGGATTCGGCGGCGGCTATACTTCGCGCGGACGGTGGCGACGTTGGTCGTGCTGGCGCTGCTCGTCATCACGCCGCTCTCAAAGGCGGTGCGGACAGCGATTGAGCATCGCGCGACGAATCAATGGCTCGTCGTGCCCATCTTTCTCATCATCTTCGGGCTGGCGGCGGAGATCGTCACCTTCCCGCTCGGCGTCTACAGTGGCTGGTATTTGCCCCGGCAGTATGGGCTGTCGCACCAGACATTCCGCGACTGGCTGCTGGACCTCGCGAAAGGGTCGGTGATCGGCGGTATTCTCGGGCTGGGGATGGTCGAGTTGCTCTACTGGGGCCTGCGGCGGCTGCCGGACTGGTGGTGGCTGGCGGGCGGGGCGGTCTACCTGCTCTTTAGCGTCGTGCTGTCAAACCTCGCGCCCGTGCTGATCATGCCGCTCTTCAACAAATTCACGCCGATTGAAGATGCGGCGCTCCGAGCGCGGATGCTTCATCTCGCGGAACGGGCGGGCACGCAGGTACGCGGCGTCTTCACGATGGACTTCAGCCGCCGCACGACCGCCGCCAATGCCTTCGTCACCGGTATCGGCGGCACGCGCCGCATCGTCCTCGGCGACACGCTGATCGCCCACTACACGCCGGAGGAGGTCGAGGTCGTGATGGCGCACGAACTCGGTCACCATGTTCATGGCGACATCTGGCGCGGCATGGCCTTCGATACCATCGTCACGCTGATCGGATTGTACATCGCGAACCTGCTCCTCCACGCGGGCGTGGATGCGTTCGGCTACCGCAGCGTGGGCGATGTCGCGGCCTTCCCGCTCTTTGCACTCATCCTTTCCGCCTTTGGGCTGGTGACGATGCCGCTGACAAATGCCTACAGCCGCGCCCACGAGCGCGCCGCCGATGCCTACGCCCTGACGCTGACCGGCAACGCGCCCGCCTTCGTTACCGCCATGCAGCGACTGGCGAACCAGAACCTCGCCGAAACCGATCCGCCCCGCTGGGTCGTCCTGCTCTTCTACAGCCATCCACCCCTCGCCGACCGCATCCAACGCGGCGAGACATTCACAGGCGTGCGATAACATTCTCCCCTTCCCTCGAAGGAAAGGGGCTAGGGAATAGGAAAAGATGCCTGACTTCATTCCCGGCTTGCAACTGAGCGAGGCATACTATCGCGAAGTGATCGCGCCGATTCTCGATGCGGCGTTTCCGGGCCTCGCCTATGCCGCCGCGCTGGTCGGCTCCGGTTCCGATGTGCTCGGCTACGACACGCCGCGCTCCACCGATCACGGCTGGGGACCGCGCTGCTGGCTCTTCCTGCCCGATACCGACGACGAAACCTACCAGGCAGCAATTGACGAGACGCTGCGCGCGCAATTGCCGCAGACATTTCGAGGCTACCCGACCCGTTTCTCGCGCGGCGCGAATAGCGTGCTGCTGCCGGACAGTCCGGTCCGGCACTACGTCCTGATCGCATCACTCCCACGCTTCTTCGCCCAGCACCTCGGATTCGATCCGACCGGCGAGATCACGGCGGTGGATTGGCTCGCCTGCCCGCAACAGGCACTGCTCGAAGTGACGCGCGGCGCAGTCTTCCACGACGGGTTCGGCATGCTAACAGCGGCGCGACAGCGGCTCGCCTGGTACCCGGACGAAATCTGGCGCACACTGCTCGCGGCCCAATGGCAGCAGATTTCGCAAGAAGAGGCGTTCGTTGGGCGGTGCGGCGAGGTCGGGGATGAACTGGGATCGGCGGTCGTCGCGGCGCGGCTCGTACGGGAGACCATGCGGCTCTGCTTCCTGATGGAGCGGCAACACGCGCCATACAGCAAGTGGCTCGGCACGGCCTTTGCCCGGCTCACCTGCGGCCCCGCGCTCACCCCAATGCTGCGCGACGCGCTTCATGCAACGACGTGGCAAGATCGCCAGCAACCGCTCGGCGTCGCCTACGAGACCGTCGCACGGATGCACAACGCCCTCGGCATCACCGCGCCGCTCGACCCGCGCACCGGGCACTACCACGGTCGCCCCTTCAAAGAGCAAGAAGGCCGCCCCTACACCGTCATCCACGCCGAACGCTTCGCCGCCGCGATCCGCGAGACGATTGTGGATGAGATGCTATGCGAGGTCGCATCGTATACCGGTGCGGTTGACCAGTGGGTGGACAGCACCGATGTCGTATCGCATCCCGATCGCATCGCACGTCTACGATCCCTCTATACCAAGATCCCTGACAGGTAGCGATGATTGCGGATGATCTCCTCCCCTCTTCATCGTCGAATGAATCCAGGTATTTCTCGATCTCAGAGCGATGGAGAGCGGGTGTCCTTTGGGGAGTGGGGGAGGAACCTCACGCGCAGACCGCCGCGTCTGCGCGCCAGCGATTGTAGGCGGGGTCTTCGTCCGCCGCCAGTTGGTCGCGCACCGCCAGCCAGTTGCGCGACCAGACGGCCGGATCGCGCACGACCGATTCCGGGTGCATCTCTGAGCGGGCGACGAACCCGGCTTGCGCAAAGGCGGGGCGACCCGTCGGCTGTCCGATGGGCTGGAAGCGCAGGTCGAAACTAATCCGCACCTGATCGGGCGTCACATTGTCGAGCGAGTTGTGGATCGTCCGCTGCGTCATCAGCAGGATGCTGCCCGGCTTCATCGGCAAGGGGAGCGCCCGATCCTCCGCGACCAGTTTATCCGGGATGGCGACCGTCCCGCCGACCGGGCAGTGATCCACGAGGCCGACGCAGTGGCTACGCGGCACGACTTGCAGGCAGCCGTTCGCGATCGTCGCCTCGTTGAATGGCATCCAGACGGTGAGAATGGACGACTCGTCCGCCTCCGGCATCAGCACGCCGTTGTCCTGATGCCAGGGGATTTTAGCGATCAGGCCATTCGCCGGATTCGCGACGGCACGCTTCGGCAGTTTCGTGCGTGTGTGCTGCACCGGGCAGGAGTAGATTTCCGGGCCGATCACGCTTTCCACTACATCGAGCAGGCGCGGGTTCGTCAGCAACCGGAACATCGCCGGGCCGGTATAGATCGGTGTGTCGTACTTAACGCCGCGCTGTGGCAGCGAGAAGTCGAAATGCTGCGAGAGCTCGTGCTTGCTTTCCGCGCAAATCTCCGTCAGCCGCTCCGCGAACGGGAGATCTTCGTAGAGGGAGGAAATCGCGCCTTCCGCGTAGAGCGCATTGGCGATACCGTCGAGGATCGCGCGGTACTCGCCCATGATCGGTGCGAAATCCCGCGCGGGATCGAGCACATCCTCGACGATGAGGAACCCTTGCTCCTCGAACTGCTGGCGTTGCGCGGCGCTCAATCCGGGCATATCGGCCTCCTTGATCCTTTCATGGATGATACTCTTGTGACCATTCCCACTGTACCACGCCTTGTAGAGACGTGGCGGGATAGTCGGGGATCGCGCGTTGCTATCTCGCTGAACGGTATCGTCGCGGTATTCCACAAGCCACATCCTGACCAAACGGCGAGGCGGTTGCTGATTCAGGATATCCGAAACTTTCTGCGAGATGCGGGGGTAAAGCCATGAGTTTGCTGACCTACAAGGGATACACTGCTGAAGTGGAATACGACGCACAAGAGGGCATTCTCTACGGACATGTCTTGGATTTGCGCGACACGATCACGTTCCAAAGCGAAAGCGCCTCAGAGATCGTGGACGAGTTCCGCACATCCGTTGATGAGTATCTCTCATTCTGCGCGGAGCAAGGGATTGAACCGGCGAAGCCATATTCCGGCACTCTCTATCCGTACCAGCCCGGATGTGCATCGCGAAGCCGCCATCGCGGCGGCACAGAATGGGAAAAGCCTCAATGCGTGGCTTGCTGAAGTCGTCGCACAGGCTGCCCACCACGCGGTACAAACATTGGACGGGACGAGTATGGATCGTTGAAAAGATGCTGTGGGGCAAATAGCGGGATATGGCGCTCCGCCAATAGGCGCTCGATCACATCGCGCCGTGGCAGCCCATCGAGATTGACGCCGTCGCTCACGGACAACAATTCGACGCCATTTGGCTCACCGTCCGGCCCGTAATCAACGTTCCAGCGATCATCAACGATGTTCATATGATCCCATGGCGCCGTACGGAAACAGACATATGCGGCGTCTGCCTCCAGGTCGTAGGTCAGAGATGAGAAGGGGCGTTCTTCGTTCATTTCGTCACCTTCACGGTCATCACCCGTGGTAGCTGCGGCTACCAGTTGGATTTGCGTTATGCAAATATCCCCGATGAAAAAGAAAACGCCGCCCTTTTTCGGGGCGGCGTTTCGATGCGGCTGATTACACGTCTTTGGTAAGCGTGAGCAGGAACTCCTCGTTGGTGTCGGTCTTGACGATCCGGCTGAGCATCAGTTCGATGCCCTCGGAGCCGCCGAGCATGGAGACCATGCGGCGCATCGTCCAGACGTGCCGGAGCGTGTTGGACGACAGGAGCAATTCCTCGCGCCGGGTGCCGCTGCGCTGCACGTCAATCGCGGGGTAGATGCGCCGCTCGGCCAGCTTGCGGTCGAGGTGCAACTCCATGTTGCCGGTGCCCTTGAACTCCTCGTAGATCACGTCGTCCATGCGGGAGCCGGTATCTATCAGGCAGGTCGCGACGATTGTCAGGCTGCCGCCGCCCTCAATGTTCCGGGCCGCACCGAAGAACCGCTTGGGCGGATACAGCGCGACCGGGTCAATACCGCCGGAGAGCGTGCGCCCGGACGGCGGCACCGCGAGGTTGTACGCGCGGGCGAGCCGGGTGATTGAGTCGAGCAGGATCACGACATCGCGCCCACCCTCGACGAGCCGCTTGGCCCGCTCCAGCGCCATCTCTGCCACCTTCGCGTGATCCTCAACCGGCTCATCGAAGGTGCTGGACACGACCTCGCCGTCCACCGAGCGGCGCATGTCCGTCACTTCTTCCGGGCGCTCGCCGATCAGGCAGACCATCAGGTGGACATCCGGGTGATTGGTCGTGACGCCGTTGGCGATCTGCTTGAGGAGCATCGTCTTACCGGCCTTCGGCGGCGAGACGATCAAACCGCGCTGCCCGCGCCCGAGCGGAGAGACGAGGTCCACGAGCCGCGTCGAAAGGACATCGGGGCGCGTTTCGAGTTCCAGCAATTCCATCGGGAAGATCGGCGTGAGCGAGTCGAAGTGTGGGCGATTGCGCGCCTCGTCCGGGCTGACACCGTTGATCGCCTCGACGCGCAGGAGGCTGAAAAACTTCTCGCTCTCCTTCGGCGGCCGCACCTGACCGGAAACGAAGTCCCCTGTGCGCAAACCGAACTTGCGGATCTGCGATTGCGAGACGTAGACATCCTCGGGACCGGGCAGGAACCGCTCCTGCCGCAGGAAGCCGTAGCCATCCTCGACGATATCGAGGACGCCGGAGCCGAAGATGTTGCCCTGCTGCTCCGTTTGCGCCTGCAAGAGGCGATAGATGAGGTCCTGCCGCCGGAGCCGCGTCGGATTCGCGAGGCCCCAGTCGTTCGCCATCTCCAGCAATTCTTCCTGGCTCTTGGCGTCGAAGTCGGCGACCGTCAAATCGTTGCTGTTCGGCGCGGTGGCCGGCTCGATCGCGAACGACGGGGAACGGACCGTGTCATAGGAGCGACTGGATGAGCCGTTGATGTTCGCGTAATCGCGACCCATCGCGCGGTACTCGCTGCCACCGCCCCGGCGCTCATTGCCCCGATCGGCGCCACGCGATTGCTGCATGCTGCGGTTGCCGTTTTGGCCCTGCTGGTTCTGCCGCCCCTGCATGCCGCCGCGCTCCGGGCGTATGTTCTGGCTTTGGCGCTGGTCGTCGCGCGGGGGCCGGGCGTAGGGCTGCCCGGATTGCGGGCGCTGCTGCCGCTGCTGCTCCTCGCGCGGGGGCCGGGAATACTGCGGCTGCTGCGGGCGGGCGGGCGCCTCGCGCGCCGGGGCAAGGGCGGCGGGCGGCTCCGGCATCTCCGGCGGCTCGTTTGTCGTCATCAAACCCGCGTCGCCGAACATCTCGCGATCCGAGACGACGTGCGGCACGGTCGCCACCCCATCCGTCGGTGCATTTGCGCTCGCACTCGCACTCACATCCGCGCTCGCCATCGTGGCAGCATCCGGCAACGGCGACTGCAACGGTGCGGTCGGCTCCGGCGTGTCGTCAATTGAGGCGGATGCCGCGACCGGGGTAGCGGCACGCGTACGGCGGCGCGGCGCGGCGGTCGTCTGCGCCGGTGCGGCGGCTTCCTGGATTTTGGGGGCACGGGGGCGACGGCGGCGATCAATCTTTTCGGGGACGATTGGGGTCGCGGCTTCGGCCGTTTCCGTGCGCTCGTCCAGCAGTGTAGTTCCTTGCATGTCGTCATTCATGAGTTGTTGCTTTGTCCTTTGCTTGAGGTGGATATCAGATGCAGCGCGAAGACGCGCGATGCAGCGAACGAAAATCAGTGGGCCGCAGCGCGAGGCCCGTATCTGAGCATGTAGCGGTTTACGTCATGCCATGCACCGCCATGCGTACACACGGGGAACGAAGGGGCGACACTTCGCTATCTTTCCGTGCCATTCGGGACACAGGCATTGCTCCGGTCACGCGCGATCCAACGTGGGGCCGAGAGGACTCAATGCAGGGGAGACAGCGCGCAGCGGCCAATGGGCGCTGCCACGATGCGAGGCATGCTCGCACCTGTGCGTTGCTGCATTTTAGCACACCTGTCAAGCGAAGAGCAATCGGGGCGACCGAACGGCAGGAGTCGGCGGCGACCAGTCGGCAATAAGGAAGGCGGACGCGGCAACAATGTTCCCCACAAAGGTTCGCCTGAAAAACAGAACAACGATGCGGTCAAATGATTCCCGCGCCGCACGTTCACATCAGGACGTACGCAGTTGGAGCGATGATCTACCGGTGGTGGCAGGCTGCCAGCCTGAGAAAGAACAGGCTGGCAGCCTGCCACCACTAAGGAAAAGGCCGGAGGTAAACGATCACCTCCGGCCCTGAGAATGAGAACGAGAAGCCTTATCCCCGATGATCGTCCGCGTCGGTCGTGACGGCGGGCTTCGTCGCGGGGGCGGCGCTGAGGACGTGGATGTCACCACCACTCGTCACTGCGGCGACCGGGGCCTGCGCGGGGGCGTTGAGCGGGGTCGCGTAGTTGGCGGCGGGCGCTGCCGGGGCCGCGACGGGGGCGACCTGGACGGTCGGCGCGGCGGGTTGCGCGATCTCGCGTGGGTTGTAGATCACCACCTGGCCGGTGTTCGACGTGACGGTCACCCTGTTGACGCCGACTGCGGTCGTCGTGGCCGTCGAGACGGCACCACCATTAAAGAAGAACGGATTGCCGAAGAACGGGAAGTTGGCGTTAGCGCAGGAGAAGTTACCGACATTGCAGCCATTCGCGTTGAAGCACGAGAAGTTGCCGACGTTGCAACTGTTCGCGTTGAAGCACGAGAAGTTGCCGATGTTACAGCCATTCGCGTTGAAGCACGAGAAGTTACCAACGTTGCAAGCGTTTGCATTGTAGCAGGTGAAGTTGCCGACGTTGCAGGCGTTGTTCGGGTTGATGAAGACCGGGAAACGGTTTACGCCATTGTAGAGACCGTTGTAATTGACGACGGACGGGTAAACGAAATTAACCCCGCCGCCACCGATGCCGCAGTTCAGCCCGCCGATGCCGCAGCCATAGGCGGCGCCGAAGTTGTAGGGATACGCGTCGTTCATGTTGTAGCAGAAGTTGTAGTTGCCGCTCAGGCAGTTGTTGGCGATGCAGTTAAAGCCTTGCGGACACGCCGCGTCCATCTCGTGATAGACCGCCGTATCGGTCGCTGCGGGCGCTGTCGCTGCGGGCGCCGCCGCTTCGGTGGATGTCCCCTGGGTGAGAAAGAGCGTGACGAGCATGAGGCTCGCCGCCGCCGTGATTAGCCAGCGGATCGCGCGCCAGGTGTGCCACCGACCCTGCTGCTCATCGGCCTCGGTTGTGTCGCTCGGATACATTGGATACCTCCCGAAATTTGCTGCTGCCCATACATGTCGCACACGCTCTTCGTCGCCCCGCCGCGCCAGAGACTGCGCGGCGGGCGTATCTCATTGCGCATCCGTCATCGCGCCTCCTTCTTGTCACCATATCTTTTCTCGTACGCGCGCATTATACCGAAAGCAAAGCGAAAATCCATAGATTGTCAATAATCCTGATGTCCGAATGCGCCATACGCAAGCATAGACGAACGTCGCGGTAATGGCATGGCAATGCTCACATGCCGCGCGCCACATACCGGGTACAACGCGGTTGGCGGTGTCGCGGTTCTATCAGGGAGTGGACTTCTCCACTTCCACCAGGTTCGTGTAAAAGGTCGCGCCGCCGCCGAGGTCAGCGGTGCGCTGGCTGGTGAGGGCGTTCAGGCCGTGCCGTTTCTTGTGCTGCTTATCCCACCAGATCGCCGGGGCGACCGCGACACCGGGCTTCGTCGCCTCGCCGACGACGGCAGTGACGAACGTCTCGCCCCGGTCGTTGAAGACGCGGACGAGGTCGCCACTCACGATGCCGCGCGCGGCGGCATCGGCGGGATTGAGTTCGATAAACGGCGTCCCTTCCTTGTGAACGAGCGACGGCACATTGCCGAAGGTCGTGTTGAGGAAGTGGTGTGTGCTCGGCGTCAGGAGGGCGAGCGGGTATTTGGCGTGCAGTTCCGGGCTGCCGTCCGCGCTCTCGGCGAGCGGCGTGTGCGTCGGCAGGGGGTCAAGGCCGAGCCGTTCGAGCGTTTCCGAAAACAGTTCGATCTTGCCGGAGGGCGTCGGGAAGATGCCATCACCGTACGACACGAACGGCGTACCGGGATCGGAAACATTGAGGCGCACGAACCCCTCGGCCATCAGCCGCTCGCGCGTGATGCCCCGCATGTGCGGGTGATCGGAGGTGAGCGCCTGATCCACCAAATCCTCGTCCGTGTCGCGGAAACACGTCTCGTCGAAACCCATCCGCGCGGCGAGCAGGCGGAAGACCTCGGTGTTGCGGATGCTCTCACCGAGCGGTGCGATCGCGGGCTGATTGAGATTGACGTAGTACGTGCCGTACGCGGTATGCAGGTCCAGATGCTCCAGTTGCGTCGTCGCGGGGAGCACGATGTCCGCGTACATCGCCGTGTCCGAGAAGAACGGGTCGTGGACGACGAGGAAGAGGTCGTCGCGCAGCAGCCCGTCACGTACTTTCTGCTGATCGGGCGCGGCGGCAGCGGGGTTCGCGTTGTAGACGTACAGCGCGCGCACCGCCGGATCGAGATCGCCCGTCAGCGCGTCGCCGATCTGGATCATGTTGATATGCCGCGCCGGTTGCTCCCGGAGGTCGGGGCGTTTCAGCGCGGCGTGGTTGATCTTCGGCCCGCCGCTCGTCGAGAGCGTCAGGCCACCGCCGAGCGTGCCGTAGGCTCCGGTCAGGGCGGGGAGGCAGGCGACGGTGCGAATCATCATGCCGCCGTTCGTGTGCCGCTGCATGCCGTAATTGACACGGATGACGGCAGGCGCGACCGTCCCATAGAGCCGCGCGAAGCGGACGATCTCGTCCTCGCTCAGCCCGGTGATCCGGGCGACGCGCGCGGGCGGGTACTCCATCGCCCGTTCTTTGAGCGCCTCGTAGCCGTATGCATGCGCCGCGAGGTACGCCTCGTCGGTCATCTCCTCGGCGATGAGGACGTGCATCACGCCGAGGGCGAGGGCGGCGTCCGTGCCCGGCTGCGGCTGGATGTGCCAATCCGCCTGCGCGGCGGTACGCGTGCGCCGGGGATCGATGACGACGAGTTGCGCGCCGTTCTGCCGCGCCTTTTTGATGAAGGGCATCAGGTGCGGGTTCGTCGAGACCGGGTTCGATCCCCAGACGACGATCAGTTTGCTGTGGACATACGTCTCCGGGTCGGTGCCCGTCTTCGCGCCGAGTGTGTGAACAACCGCCTCGCCGCCCGCGATGGAGCAGATCGTCCGATCCAACTCACTCGCACCGAGGTGGTTGAAGAAGCGGTAATCCATGCTCTCGTTATGCAGGAGGCCGAGCGTGCCACTGTAGTTGTAGGGCAGGATCGCCTCGGGGCCGCTGGTGGCGATAATCGCCTTGAAGCGCGCGGCGATCTCATCCAGCGCCGCATCCCAGGTGATTTCCTCGAACAGCCCCAACCCCTTCGGCCCGACGCGGCGGCGCGGCGTGAGGACACGCGTCTCATTGTAGGTACGCGCGAGGTAGTCGTTCACCTTGACGCACAGAAATCCCTGCGTCACCGGGTGCCGCTTATCCCCCTTGATCTCGACCGCGACGCCATCCTTGACCGTCACATGGAACGAGCAGGTGTCCGGGCAATCATGCGGACAGACCCCATGCACAACCCGGACATTCTCGGCTGCTTGCGTCGCGGTCATCGAGCGAACCTCCGGGTTGAAAACGCTTCAAGCGGTTTGTCGTCCAATCGCGCCCCTGTTGCGGTGAGTATAGCGCATGCCGACTGCGGAATAGCAGCGGGGATCGTGCGTTGGAAAAGGGCAGAGAATCCGCGCAACTGAGGACCGAAAAAGGGAAGACGAGCATGACAATCACCGCCGAACAGTTCTCGACCGGCATGACGATGGACGAATACCAGGCGCAGATGAGCCAGAACAAGGAACAGTTCGCCGCGAATATCGCCGCCGCGCCCATCACGCCGGACGATGTCGCCCGCTTCACGGCACTGCCGGAACCGCTCGATGCGCTCGTCATCACTGAAGACTGGTGCGGAGATTCGCTGACACATCTGCCCGTGCTCTTCCGCCTCGCGCAGGAATCGGGCGACCGGCTGAATGTCCGCGTCTTCAAGCGCGACGAACACAAGGCCCTCGCGGCGCAGTTCCCGATGCCGACAGGCCGTGTGGCGATCCCGATCATCGTCTTCTTCGACCGAGGAATGCACGAAGTAGGCCGCTTCCTTGAACGGCCGCAGGTCGGCCACGAGGAGATGGAGGCGTTCATGGCAGACTTCTTCGCCCGCCACCCCGATCTCGGCACGCCCGGCCAGCCGATCAGCGCACTGACGCCCGAGGCGCGGCAGGCCGTCTTCGTCGAACTCGGCCCGTGGCGCAAGGGGCGCGTGGACGCCTGGAACCGCGCCGCTGTCGCCGAGTTCACCACTGCGGCTGCCATCCCCGCGATAGTCTAGCGACGACGTGATCCCTGCAGATGATCCGGTGGCGTTATATCGAAAGCGACCATTATCCGGTTGACAGCGCAAGCGGCCCGACCGATACTCGATCCCAGCGATGAAGGCCCCCGGTGACTGACGAGAATGGTGGAACGACCCACGAGGGAGCCGGGAAGACGACGAGTGCAGCCGCTCGCCTAGGCTGGGGCGCCGACGCGTTTGTCGGCGCCCCGTTTGTTTTTCCGGCACGCACTGCCGGTTTCGGCAATGGAGGGACGCGGGATGGCAACCACGGTGGGGCAGCAGACGCTGCTGACGACCTATCTCGAAAAACTGGCGGGCGCGCCCGTCAATTCGGCGGCGGCGGCGTATTACGCCGCGCTCGATTATCTCAACATAACCGCGCCGACCGTCGCGCGGGCGATCGTCGCCGAGTTCCGCGACCAGCGGCAGAACCTCAAATTGATCGCGAGCGAGAACTACTCGTCGCTCGGCACGCAACTGGCGATGGGCAACCTTTTCACCGATAAATACGCTGAGGGATATGTCAATCATCGCTTCTATGCGGGCTGCGACAATGTGGACACCGTCGAGGCGGAGGGCGCGCGGATCGCCTGCGCACTTTTCGGCGCGGACCACGCCTTCCTCCAACCGCACTCTGGGGCGGACGCCAATCTCGTCGCCTTCATGGCGATCCTTTCCGCGAAGGTCGAGGCCCCCCTGCTCGCCGAAATCGGGCAGGAGGACGCCTCCAAACTCTCCCGCGACGATTGGGAGAAGGTGCGCGCCGCGATGCACGGCCAGCGGATCATGGCGCTCGACTACTACTCCGGTGGCCACCTGACGCACGGCTACCGGCACAACATCTCCAGCCAGTTGTTCGATGTCGCACCCTACAAGGTGAACCCCGAAACCAAACTGCTCGATCTCGACCAGATGCACGCGCAGATCCGCGAAGTGAAGCCGACGATCCTGCTCGCGGGGTACAGCGCCTACCCACGCCTGATTAACTTCGCCAAGATGCGCGAGATGGCGGACGAAGTCGGCGCGGTCTTCATGGTGGACATGGCACACTTCGCCGGCCTCGTGGCGGGCAAGGTTTTCACCGGCGACTACGACCCGGTCGCGCACGCACATGTCGTCACCTCGACGACGCACAAAACGCTGCGTGGGCCGCGCGGCGGGCTGATCCTTTGCACGGAAGAGTTCGCGCCGTGGGTGGATAAAGGGTGCCCAATGGTCCTCGGCGGGCCGCTGCCGCATGTGATGGCGGCGAAGACCGTCGCCCTCCAAGAAGCCTCCATGCCGGAGTTCCAAACCTACGCGCACAAGATCGTGGATAACGCCCGCGCTCTCGCGGCGGGCTGTGTCGCGGAGGGGATGGAAGTTGTCACCGGCGGCACGGACAACCACCTGATGCTGATTGACGTGGCGCAGACGTATGGTCTCACCGGGCGACAGGCGGAGAGCGCGCTGCGCGAAGGCGGTATCACGCTCAACCGCAACGCGATCTTCCCGATTGACCCGAACGGCCCGTGGTACACGAGCGGTCTGCGCGTCGGCACCCCCGGCGTGACGACGCTCGGCATGGGTGAGACAGAGATGCGCGAGATCGCCCGCATCATGGCGCGCGTCCTTTCCGGCACATCGCCCACAACGATCGCGAGTGGCAGACAGGCGGGCCAGACGAGTAAGGCGAAGTACGACCTCGACGCGGCGGTCGCGAGCGAAGGGCACGATGCCGTCCAGCGATTGCTCAGTGGCTACCCCCTCTATCCCGAACTCGACCTCGGCCTGATGTCCGGCATCCTCACGACGGATTCGCCCTAGCCCCGGCCCCCTTTCCGCTGGGGAAGAGAACATAATGGCGGAATACCGCGCGGCGGCAGGAGGAAGACCCGTCGCCGATGCTGCCCGCCTCCTTGCGCGCCGCCTCCGCTCCCGCGCTCATCCCGCACGCGTGGCGATGATCTCGAGGTAGACCGGCACGCCCCGGCGCCGACGTACCAGCCCTTGGATCGCGTTCACCCCGTCGTAGAGGCGCTTCATCAGGCCGTATTTCTTGTTCAACAGCATCTCCACGCGCGGCCCCTCGCTCTCCGGCAGCGTCCGGGCGGTGGCGGGAAAGGGGCCGCTTGTCGGCGTGCCCCGGTAGGTGCACGGCGCGACGGTGACGCGCGGCTCCCTCCGGATGCGCCGCACCTTCCCGCGATCCGCGAACGTCCAGATGAGGAGACGGTCGCCGTCCGGCACGAACCAGACCGGCGTCGCGACGGGGCTGCCATCCTGCCGGAAGGTCGTCAGGCTGATGCATTTCTCGCGCGCGAGCGGCGCGAGGTGCGCGTCGGTCATCATGGTGCGCTCTCCTTCCACGGTCATACCAGCAACTCGCATCCGTGCGCCTTCGCGACCGCCGCCACATGCCCCCAGTCCGGCTCCTCGTCGGACGGCGGCGGCACGGTGCGGCTGGCGGCGGGTCGGCTCATGGCGACCACGAGATCCTCGAAGCCGCCGGGGGTCGCGATGAAAAGCATCCGGCAGCCGCGCTCGCCCACCGCGTAGCGGTGCGGGATGTCGCGCGGGCCGAAGACGAAGTCGCCCGCGTGTGCCTCGATGGTCGTGTCGCCGACCGTGACCGTCGCGTCCCCCTCCAATATCCAGAAGGACTCGTCCTCCGAGTGGTGTACATGCAGCGGCGCCATCGCGCCGGGCGGCTCCGTCACCTCAACGATCGTCAGCCGCCCGCCGGTGTCGGCCGCCGTCGCTTTGATCACCGCGAGGGCAGCGAACCACCAGCGCGCCTCCCCCTCGCTCGCGCGGACCGCCACCGGCCCTGACGTCTGTCCATTGCCCGTATCCCGCATCACTGCTCCTCCTTCGCATCGGTATCCTCGGGACCCATCCCCGCGAACGGGAGCGCGATGGCGTAGCGCCACGACCCGTCGCCGCCCCGCCGCGCCACGTTGACCGACCGCGCGCCGACGATCAGGGCGAGGTCGCGCGCCTGCACCACCCGCAGCAGGTCGGCGACGTACGTGCCGCCGCCCTCCCACGCCGCCACCAATCGGGCGACGGCATCCCCGCCGCGCACCGGCCCCTCGCCGCCCGCCACCACGACCGCCTGCCCCTCGAACAGCCCGGCCAGCATCCTGTGGTCGCGGGTCACGAAGGCGTCCTCGAGTAGCGTCTCAAGTTCCTCCGGCGTGCGCGCCCCCTCTCTCGTCTCCCCGCCCATCGCCCCTCCTCGCCGCGAGTGATCTGTAGGCGATGATGGGGGATACGAGGGCAGACGTCCATTCCAGAAATGTGGCATTGGCACGGCGGTGGGACGCCGCTACACTGGACCGATGAGCGCGTATGCGAAGCGGCGGACACAGGAACGGATCGACCGGCTGGCCGGGCAGGGGCTCGACCTCGTGGCCTTCTGGCGCGCGGCGACCGAGGCGCTCGCGCCCGCCGTCCCCTTCCACCTGACGCCGTGCTTCTACACCCTCGATCCGGCGTCGCTGCTCGTCACCAGCCACTATCACGACGGCCTCCCGGAGATCCCTCGCGAATGGCTCGCCCTCGAATACTACGGCGAGGACTTCAACAAGCTGGCCGACGTCGCCCGCTCCGCGCGCGGCGTCGCGACGCTGGACGAGGCGACTGGCGGCGATGTGGGTCGCAGCGCGCGGTACCACGCGGCGATCGCGCCGTTCGGGGCCGACCAAGAGGCGCTCGTCGCGCTGCGCACGCGGTCGGGTGAGGCGTGGGGCATGCTCGCCCTCTACCGCGAACGCGGCCAGCCCCGGTTCGACGCGGACGAACTCGCGCTCCTGCACGACCTCTCAACCCCGCTGGCGGAAGGCGCGCGCTGTGGGCTGCTCGTTGGCGAGGCGGCCGACCCGGAGGGGCCGGACTCCCCCGGCTTGGTCGTGCTCCGCGATGACTGGAGTGTCGAGTCGCTCACGCCGGGGGCGGCGTGCTGGCTGGAAGCACTACCGGACGGCGACTGGGGCGAGAGAGAGAAGCTACCCCCGGCGGTGCTCGCCGTGGCGGGGCGCGCGCTGCGGGGCGCCGAGGGCGCGGACGCGCCGGGCGAGGTCACATTCGCGCGGGTGCTGGGGCGCGACGGGCGCTGGGTGGTGCTGCACGGGGCGGCGCTCGTGGCCGACGGCGCGCGCCGGGTGGCGGTCATCATCGAGCCCGCGCACCCGGCGCGCATCGCGCCGCTGCTGATGGCGGCGTACGGGCTGAGCGAGCGGGAGCGGGAGGTGACTCGGCTGGTGCTGCAGGGCCACTCCACCACGGAGATCGCCGGTCGCTTGGCAGTAAGGGCGCAGACGGTGCAGCAGCACCTGAAGGCCATCTTCGAGAAGGCGGGGGTGCGCAGTCGGCGCGAGTTGGTGGGCAAGATCTTCTTCGCGCACTACGAGCCGCGCGTGCGTGACAATGAGGGGCGCGCGCTCGCGGATCGCCCCCTGCGCGGCGGGCCGCTCACTTGAGACCTGCGCGCGGACGACGAAACGACAATCACACAGCGAATTTCGGCTGTTTCATAAACGAGCCCTACAGGGACACTTCGGGATGAACCGCGGTACCCTTCTCTCGCATAGCAATAGCGGAGGAGGGGCGCATGGTTGCGGAGCGTACACGGGCCGAATCGGACACCATCGCGCGGTGGTCGGAGACATTGGAGGCGTTGCA
>JBBRLR010000061.1:0-28478 GCA_038231255.1 Thermomicrobiales bacterium
CTACATTGAAGGGTTCTACAACACCCATCGGCGGCACTCGGCGCTCGACTACCTGTCACCCGCAGCATACGAAAGGAGATGGACAATCCTCGACCGTGTCGCGTAGTCTTTCACTGTCCACCAAACCGGGGTAACTCCAGTACTCGGAACGGAACAGGGATGTAACCAGGATGCACAAAGCCGCAGTAATCCGCGAGTTGCCATCCATATCGTAACGCACTGCGCGAGATGAGGATTCCGCCATCAACTGATCGAGTCGCTCCCAGGATTTGTCGGTCAGACAACCTTTACCTGGCGGGAATCCTCCTTTCTCACTTTATTTAAATCTGGGGTGAGGAACGTGAAATATTCCCTTGACGGGTGCGCATGGCCGTTGTAGGCTTAGACTCTGCTTCCGCACACATCTCACGATCCCGCGTATGGGAGGATGCAATGGCGAGCACAAGATCACAAACCGCCGGGAAGGCTACCGCCGGTCGCATGTGCGATCCATCCGTGGTATCGCATGATCTGTTTTCCTCTCGTTTGCATCGAGCGCTTCCTGCCGGTCAGGATATATGCGGACGTCAGTTCCATACCCTCCACGTCGAGATCGCCGATCTCGCATGCCTCCAGGCCACGCCCCGGCACGAGGAGATGAAGGAGACGGTGGACCTGCGGCGCGGGTTCTCCCCCACCCGCCGTGCCCTGTCCGCGCCCTCCTCCCGGTGGCCGCGATCCCGCAGGAGCAACGAGTATTCAGCGGTCCGGGGTTGACCATCGGCGGACGCGCCCCAAGCGCTATCGGACGGATGTACGTGCTGCACAATCCGTCGCGCAGGAAGTGATCCAATATGGGGCCGCTCTCGTAATCAATCTATACCGAAATAGTCACCCTATATCAACATGCCCTCATATCATCCACGAGTCGGATGTGAACCGAGCAGGAATGCTGTAGTGGAAAGGGGTTGCCATGGCACAGATGATGGGTTCCCACGGCACGATGTCCGAACGACCGCCGGATGTGGAAGAGATTCATATCCTCTGGATCACGGCCGGCCTCGGCTGTGACGGTGACACCATCTCGATCACCGCCGCGACGCAGCCGAGTGTCGAGGATTTGGTGATGGGCGCCATCCCCGGATTGCCGAAGGTGCACCTTCACAACCCCGTGCTTGCGTATGAGGTCGGTGACGACTTCATGAAGTACTGGTATCAGGCGGCGGAAGGCAAACTGGAACCTTTCGTACTCGTCATCGAAGGCTCGATCCCGAATGAGCACCTCAGCGGCGAGGGCTATTGGGCGGCGCTCGGTACCGACAGTGTCACCGGCCAGCCGATCACCACCTGCGAGTGGATTGATCGCCTCGCCCCGAAGGCTGTCGCCGTTGTCGCGGCCGGCACCTGCGCCACCTATGGCGGCATCCACGCGATGGCCGGGAATCCGACGGGGTGCATGGGGCTGGCGGATTATCTCGGCTGGGGCTGGAAGTCGAAGGCTGGCCTGCCGATCGTCAATGTGCCGGGTTGCCCAGTACAGCCGGACAACTTCATGGAAACCCTCTTGTACCTCCTTTATCAGGTGGCGGGGCTAGCGCCGATGATCCCGCTCGATGACCAACTGCGCCCAACCTGGCTCTTCGGCAGGACCGTCCACGACGGGTGCGACCGGGCGGGTTCCTACGAGCAGGGCGACTTCGCCACCGAGTACGGCTCCCCGAAGTGCATCGTCAAGCTGGGGTGCTGGGGACCGGTGGTGCAGTGCAACGTGCCGAAGCGCGGCTGGATGGCTGGGATCGGCGGCTGTCCCAATGTCGGCGGCATCTGCATCGGCTGCACGATGCCCGGCTTCCCGGACAAGTTCATGCCGTTCATGGACGAACCGCCGGGCGGGAAACTCTCCTCGACTGCCGTCAGTGTGTACGGCACGGTGATCCGCTCCCTGCGGAAGATCACAAATAACACGCTCAACAAGGAACCGAAGTGGCGCCACAACGGCCCCGTGCTGACGACCGGCTATGGGGAGTCCGAAAATATGGGCACAAGCACCTCCGGCAGGCTACCAAAGAATTAGTGGCACGGTGACTGAGACGAACCGCGAAAGGAACGGACTATGGTCGTCAAGGAAAAAGTACCGGTCGGCGGGAAGAAACTCGTCGAGATGTCCTGGGACCCGATCACACGGATCGTGGGTAGCCTGGGTATCTACACGAAGATTGACTTCGACAACAAGCAGGTCGTCGAGTGCCACAGCACCTCGTCCATCTTCCGGGGCTACAGCATCTTCATGAAGGGCAAGGACCCGCGCGACGCGCACTTCATCACTAGTCGCATCTGCGGTATCTGCGGCGACAATCACGCCACCTGCGCCACCTACGCGCAGAACATGGCCTTCGGCGTCAAGCCGCCGAACATCGCCGAGTGGATCGTCAACCTCGGCGAGGCCGCCGAGTACATGTTCGACCACAACATCTATCAGGACAACCTCGTTGGCGTGGACTTCTGCGAGCAGATGGTGCGGGAAACCAACCCAAGTGTCTGGGAGAAAGCGCAAAAGACTGAAGCGCCGAACGCCACGATCCACGGCTATCGGACGATCGCGGACATCATGAGCGCCCTCAACCCCTTCACCGGCGAGTTCTACCGCGAGACGCTGCAAGTGAGCCGCTACACGCGCGAGATGTTCTGCCTGATGGAAGGGCGGCACGTCCACCCCTCCACTCTCTATCCCGGCGGCGTCGGCACAGTGCCCACCATCCAACTCTTCACGGACTACCTCGTCCGCCTGATGCGGTACATCGAGTTCATGAAGAAGTGCGTGCCGATGCACGACGACCTCTTCAACTTCTGGTATGAGGCGTTGCCCGGCTATGAGGAAGTCGGTCGGCGGCGCATCCTCCTCGGTTGCTGGGGATCGTTCCAGAACCCCGATGTCTGCGACTATGACTATAAGACGATGACGAAGTGGGGCCGCGCGATGTATGTCACGCCGGGCGTCGTCGTGGACGGCGAACTGGTGACGACGGACCTCGTGGACATCAACCTCAATATGCGCATCCTCCTCGGTCATTCCTTCTACGACGACTGGCAGCAGACCGGTGAGCAGTTCGTCAAGCGCGATCCACTCGGTAACCCGGTGGACATGCGGCACCCGTGGAACCAGACCACGACCCCGCACCCGCAGAAGCGCAATTTCGACGACAAGTATAGCTGGGTCATGTGCCCGCGCTGGCTCGACAAGCGCACCGGCGATCACCTCGCCCTCGACACGGGTGGCGGACCGCTCGCCCGTTTCTGGGCGACGGCGCTCGCGGGGATCGTGGATGTCGGCTACGTCAAGGCGACCGGTCACAGCGTGAAGATCTTCCTGCCGAAGACGGCCTTGATGCCGGAGAAGGAATTCGAGTGGAAGATCCCCAAGTGGAGCAATGCCATCGAGCGTGACCGGGCGCGCACCTATTTCCAGGCGTATTCCGCCGCCATGGCCCTGTACTTCGTCGAGCAGGCGCTCGCGGAACTCCATGCCGGCCATACCAAGACCTGGAACGAGTTCAAGGTACCCGAGGAGGCGATCAGCTGCGGGTTCCACGAAGCTGTTCGCGGTGTGCTTTCGCACCATATGGTGATCCGTGAAGGCAAGATCGCCAACTATCATCCCTACCCGCCCACCCCATGGAACGCCACTCCGCGCGATTCGTACGGCACGCCGGGGCCATACGAAGATGCGATCCAGAACACGCCGATCTTTGAGGAGAACGGCCCGGAGAACTTCAAGGGCATTGACATCATGCGGGCCGTCCGCAGTTTCGATCCCTGCTTGCCGTGCGGCGTTCATATGTATCTGGGCGACGGGAAAACCCTCGACGTTCAGCACACCCCGACCCTCGGGCCACCGATGTAAGAAAGGACTGAGTGATGAGGTCTGAGGACTGAGGAAGGATAAATCCGCTCAGTCCTCAGTCCTCAGTCCTGAAGCGACCGAAGGGAGCGGGACATGCATCAGGGAACTGGCTTCGAGCAGCGGATGGCGCGGCTCGAAGTGTTGATTCACGAGATTGAGGGGTTCACCGACCCCGGCGCGCGGGAGATCGCCGAGGAAGTCGTCCAGGCGCTCCTCGAACTGCACGGGAGCGGTATCGAGCGGATACTCGAAATCGTTGACGCGGCGGGGGATGCCGGGCAGCCGATTATTGATGAGATTGCCACCGACACCATGGCTCGTCACCTGCTCCTCCTGCACGGGTTGCATCCCGTCACACTGGAAGACCGCGTGCGGCAGGCGCTGGACCGCGTACGACCGTATATGGCGTCGCACGGCGGGTTCGTCGAGTTGCTCGGCATCCCTGAAGGCGTCGTGCATTTGCGGCTGGAAGGTAGTTGTCACGGCTGCCCCTCGTCGCTGCTGACGCTCCAGCTCTCGATTGAGAAGGAGATCATGGACCTCGCGCCGGATGTCACCGGGATTGAAGTGGAAGGGCTTGCGGAGCAGCCCGTTGCCCTGAACATTCCCCCGGACGGCTTCGTGCCGATCGCCTCATTCGCTGCCATGGGCATGGACGGATGAGCGAGGAGCGTGGCCCTCAGGCTCCGATCGGCTCGTCGGGTGATGGCGGCTCACCGCTTGGGGTGTTGCGCCGGTTCGTGCGGCCGCGCGAGCCGCTGATGCGATGCGAGGTGTGTAGCGCGGCGATCCCGCCTGATCCCGATCACCGGCACCTGCTGGACACCGCGAGCCGCCAGATACTCTGCGCCTGTGACGCCTGCGCATTGAGCCTCGGCGCCGGGCAATCCTTGGAGCTCGGCCCAGGGCGGCCAACACTTCGGTACCGCTTGATCCCACGGCGCGTTCTTGCACTGCCGGATTTTCAGATGACCGATGCCATCTGGGACAGCGTGCTCATTCCCGTCGGCATGGCATTTTTCTTCTCCAGCAGCGCCGAGAAGAAGATGATGGCCTACTACCCAAGCCCGGCGGGCGCGACGGAATCGCTGCTTTCTCCCGATGCCTGGGAGGCGATCACCCGCGCAAATCCGGCGCTTGGAGAGATGGAGCCGGATGTTGAGGCGCTGCTCGTCAACCGGGTACGCGGGGCGCACGATTACTACCGCGTGCCGATTGACGAGTGCTACCGGCTCGTTGGGCTGGTGCGCCTGTACTGGCAGGGTCTCTCGGGCGGCGCCGAAGTATGGGAAGAGATTGGCAAGTTCTTCGCCGATCTGACGCGGCGGTCGGCGCCGATGGAGCGGGCGTCGCATGCCTGACATGACCTTTTCCGTCGAAAGCGCCGCTCCGCTCACCTTCGCGGCCACCCCGCTCCTCGCGTTCCAACTGCGCGTTGCCTGTGCAGCGGATGAGCGGATCGAGAGCATCGCCCTCCGCTGCCAAATTCAGTTCGAGGTCACGCGCCGCCAGTATGCGCCGACGGAGCAGGCGCGACTCCTCGACCTCTTCGGCGAACCGGAGCGTTGGAGCCAGACCTTGCGGACGATGCTCTGGACCCATGCCGCTGTCACCGTGCCATCGTTCACAGGAAGCACGGTCGTTGATCTGCCCGTCCCATGTAGCTACGACTTCAATGTGGCCGCGACGAAATACTTCTATGGTCTGGAAGAAGGCGACGTACCCTTGTGCCTCCTGTTCAGCGGAACGATTTTTTACCGGGATGCGGACGGAGCGATGCGGATCGAGCAGATCTCGTGGGAGAAGGAGGCGACCTTCCGGCTGCCCGTCGCGGTGTGGCGCGCAATGATGGATCATTACTACCCCAACACCGCGTGGCTCAACCTTCCGCAGGATGTCTTCGACCGCTTGTACGAGTATAAGTCGCGCCACGGCGTACCGACGTGGGAGCAGGTGATTGCACGCCTCCTCACGACAGCGGAGGCATGAAGCGATGAACATTGATACGGTGCAGCCGATTGCGGACGCCGTGCTCTACGAGGGGTATCTCCTGTATCCCTACCGGCAAACAGCGGTAAAGAACCAGCAGCGCTGGACCTTTGGCGGGGTTTACCCGCAGGCGTACAGCACGGCGCAACGCGGCGCCGACGCATGCACGATGCGGACGGAATGCCTCATCACCGGCAACGACGCCCGCGTGACCGTGCGCGTCCGGTTCCTGCATGTGACCGAGCGGGCAGTCGGCGCGGTAGCCTCACCCCCGGCCCCTCTCCATCGCAATGGAGAGCGGGTGCCCTCTGGGCAGTGGGGGGTGAGGTTCGTTGACGAACTGTGGGTCGGTGATCGGGTCTACCGGCCGTGGCAGGAAGCGGTGGAGCGGGGCGTCGATGCGGTTGCCCTACCACTGGCCGACCTGATCGCCGCACCGACGCGCGTACCAATCCACTTCCCGGCGTCGCGGGAGATCGAACCGCTTCGCGACGCCACCAATGACGATGTAGGCGTGCTGATCCGCACGCAACAGGCGATTGACGGCGCGATCGTGATCGGCGCGGAACGGCTGGGCGAGGACCTGTACAAACTTTCTGTCCAGATCGAGAACCTGACCCGACTGGCGACGGTAGGCGAACCGCGCCGGGAGGATGCGCTCCCGCAGACATTCATTTCCACACATACCATCATGGGCGTGCAAGATGGCGCATTTATCTCCCTGACCGACCCTCCGACGGGCTTAGAATCCGCCGTCGCGGGCTGCCAGAATGTCGGGACCTGGCCCGTACTGGTCGGGGAGGAGGGCGACCGGAGCCTGATGCTCTCGTCGCCGATCATCCTCCCCGACTATCCGCAGATCGCGCCGGAAAGCGCCGCGAACCTCTTCGATGGCACCGAGATTGACGAGATTCTCACATTGCGGATCATGACGCTCACAGACGATGAGAAGCGGGAGATCCAGCAGTCCGATCCGCGTGGTCATGAACTGCTCGCGCGGACCGAGGCGATCCCGGAGGAGCAATTCAGGAAGATGCACGGGGTACTTCGGGGTCTCCGGCAACTCGACGGAGACGCGCAATGAGCGAGTGGGACGAGCAGGTGTGGAACCCCGACGGCACGACGGGCGAGGATGCCATTCGGCATCTCGAACAGGTGCGCGTCGGCGAGACCGATCTGAAACCGGGCGACAAAGTGCAGTTGTGGCCACGCGGCGGCGGCGACATCCTCGATTTGGCGCTGCGGGGCCGCGACGCGACGGTCGAATCCATTCAGCAGGATTACGAAGACCGCGTCTATATGGCCGTGACGGTGGATGACGATCCGGGGGCCGATCTGGGCATGCTCCGGTTGCCCGCCCACCGCTTCTTCTTCTCGCTTGACGAGATCGTGCCGCTCGCCCCGTCATCGGGAGCGATGCCATGACCGCGCCGCGCATCCTCGTCGCCGGGATCGGCAACATTTTCCTTGGCGACGACGCCTTCGGGGTCGAGGTCGCACAGTCGCTGGCGAAGCAACCGATGCCGGAGGGCGTGCGGGTCGTGGATTTCGGTATCCGCGGCTTCGATCTCGCCTACGCGCTGATGGATGACTACGAGGCGGCGATCCTCGTGGATACGATGGCGCGCGGCGATGCGCCGGGCACGCTTACCGTCATCGAGCCGGACCTCACCACGCTGCCGGACGCGGATGCGCGCGCGATCGAAATGCACAGCATTGATCCGCTGACCGTCCTCATGCTGGTACGTACGCTCGGTGGTCAATCGCCGCCCGTTTACGTCGTCGGCTGCGAGCCGCTGACATTCGGTCCGGAGGAAGGCCAGATGGGCCTAAGCGCGCCGATACAGGCGGCGCTTGAGGAGGCAACGCGGATCGTCCTGTCTCTCGTCGGGAAATTGCTCGGCACATGCGCCGAGACTGTGGGTAGTGGATAGAAAGAGGAGGGCATGATGCGAAAGCGATTGTTTGCTGGCGTTTTGCTTGCAGTGGTGGGCGCGGTTCTCATCCAGCTTCCTGACATCCGGCGATACATGCGCATACGGTCAATGTGACGTGTAGTCGGTCGTCAGTAGTCAGATGATTCGCGTCCGTTCTGACGACTGACGACCGACTACTGATTACTGACTACTCAGGGAGACATCGTGCACGAGTTATCCGTCATGGCCTACATGCTGGAGAGCGTTGAGGCGCACGCCCAGCAGATCGGCGCGAAGAAGGTTCTCGCGATCAATCTGGTGATCGGGGAGCGGGCGAGCGTCATTGACGACTCGATCCTTTTCTACTTCGACGCGCTGACGCCCGGCACGATAGCCGAGGGCGCGCAACTCAATGTGCGCCGGACGCGGATGCAGTTCCACTGCGCGGCCTGTGACGCCGACTACACCCCCTCCGGCGCGGATTTCCAGTGCCCGCGCTGTCAGATCGTCGGACAGGTCACGGACGACGGTAGCGAACTACTGATCGAGAGCATGGAGGTCGAGACATGAGTGTCCAGAGTGTGAAGATCGTCAACATCCTCGAAGGACTGCTCGCCGGCAACGATCAGGCGGCCGAGCGGAACCGCGAGCGATTCAGCGATGCAGGTGTTCTCGCCGTCAACATCATGTCCTCGCCCGGCGCGGGCAAGACGAGCCTGATTATTAAGACACTGGCGGCGGTGAAGGGGAAAGCGCGGATCGGCGTCATCGAGGGCGACATTGCCGGCAGCATCGATACCGTGAAAGTGATCGCGGCAGGTGCGGGCGATGCCGTCCAGATCAATACCGGCGGCAACTGCCACTTGGAAGCGAACATGGTCGATCGGGCGCTCGACACCCTCGACCTCGATGCGTTCGACATCATGATCGTCGAGAACGTCGGCAACCTCGTCTGCCCGACGCACTGGGCATTGGGCGAGCATCTGCGTCTCTGCATCCTCAGCACCGCCGAAGGACACGACAAACCGATCAAATACCCCCAGATGTTCGTCAAGAGCGACGCGATCATCCTGAACAAGATTGATCTGATTGAACTGGTAGATTTCGAGCGCGATTTCTTTTACGAGTCCGTGCGCGCACTGAACCCGCACGCGCCAATCTTTGAGATTTCCTGCCGCACGGGCGACGGCATCGCCGCGTGGGCGGAGTGGTTGCTCGATCAGCGCACGCGAGTGGGCGGTAGATAGTAGACAGAGAATGCGGCCTCGATTCCCCAACTGTCTACCGTCTACTAGTTTTGGAGGATTCCTATGTGTCTCCCGCTCATTGGGCGTATCATTGCGGTGGAAGATGACTACGCACAAGTTGAACTGCTTGAAGGAGAGATCGTACGCGCGAGTACCGCGATCCAGGCGGGCGTGACGGTCGGCCAGTATGTGCTGCTCGACCGGGGTATGATCATCGAAATCATCGGCGTCGATCAGGTGGAGGAGATGCTCCAGTTCTACACCGAACTGACGCAGATGTGGGAGAAGGAGGACGCACTTTATGGATGAGACGATCGGCGCGACGGCCACAACCGGCATTCAGGCCCCGACACGGTCGCTCGACGGCACGACGCGGTTCATTCGCTACGCCTTCATGCCCAATAAACTCCGCTATTGCGGCGGCGACGATAACAGCACGATTTTTGAGTACGGGCTCGCAACTGTGCGGGAGCCGCCGCTCGAAGGGATGCTCCGTAAGTTCACCGGCGCGATGCCCTATTTGACCTTGATCGCGCGGAGCAACGACATCGCCGACCCCTTCGATGATCGCGTGGTCGAGGCGTACTGGATCGGCAACGAACTACTCGATCATGTCGAAGTGCGCGACATGTACGCATCGCTCCGCGAACGGTACAGCGCGCGCTTGTCGCCGAAACTGATGGCGCTGGTCGCGAACAACGCGCCGGAGGGGGCGCGCGCCCACCACAGTTTCCATGTCTTCGATGTCTGGCGAACCACCGAACACCTCAGCGGTGACGTGCTCGCGACGCTCGACAACTGCCGCATCAGTTGCGGGACAGTGCATGCCGTTGAGGGCGCGGATGTCCTCGTCGATCGCCGCCCGATCCTGATGCACGAGGGCAAACTCGCGCTCGGTGAGCCGCGCCGCGACCGCGTGACGCGGCTGATCCAGGGGAAGGGATTCGTGACGACGGTGGCGCCGGGCGACACCGTCTCTATCCACTGGGGCTGGGTCTGTGAAGTGCTCACGCCGCGTCAGCAAGCGAATCTCGCCCGATTCACGGATCATCACATCCGCCTCGCCAATCAGACAATCTAAGGCATGGGAGGCGGGCGAATGATGGATAATGCAGCACGCGACACGGCGCGAGTATCGCGCCGCTCGCTCCTTCGTGCCGGGGCCGTCGGTGGTGCGGCGCTCGCCGCAGCGCCGTTCCTCACCGCCTGTCAATCAACACCCGCCGGGACTGCGACTGCCCCCGCGCCGACCACAGACGCCCGCGTATCGCGCCGCCTGACGCTCGCGTGGTGGACGGACATCGGCTACCCGTCACCCTTCGCCTTTATCCCGCTCGGGCCGGGCGGCGTCGTGCGCACGAGCCTCCTCTTCGACACACTGACGTGGAAGGACGAGCGCGGCATCATCCCGTGGCTGGCGGAGCGTTGGGCGGTGACCGGTGACGGGCTGGCATACACCTTCACGCTCCGCACGAACATCACCTGGCACGATGGTCGCCCGCTCACCGCCGATGATGTCGCCTTCAGCTACACCTACTATCGCCAGCATCCCTTCCCGTGGGGTGCGAGCGATATGGTGGACGGTGCCGATGCGGTGGACACGCGCACGGTGCGTATCCGGCTCAACCGCCCCTTCGCGCCCTTTCTGGAGAACGTCGCGGGCATCATGCCCATCCTCCCGAAGCACATCTGGGAGCTGGTGGGCGATCCGCGGAAGTTCTCCGGGCCGGACGCCGTGATGGGCAGCGGGCCGTACAAATTCGGCTCCTACAAGGAAGGAGCGGGCGAATACCAGTTCGACGCGCACGCCGCGTACTTCCGTGGTCGCCCGACGCTTGATACGCTCCGCTACGTGCTCGTCCCGCTGGCACAGAGCGCCGTGGGTATTCAGACGCACGCGGCGGACGCGATTCTGGCGACGGACTACGATGTCGTGAAGGCGTTCGGTCAGGGGCCGAACTACCGCGCGCTCCAGACCCCGCCTTTCAGCATCATGCGCCTGATTTTTAACGTGGATCGCCCGCCCTTTGATCAGAAAGCGTTTCGCCAGGCGATGGCGTACGCGCTCGATCGGCAGCAGATCGGCGAGCGGGTGATCCACGGCAATGTCACGCTCGGCAATCCCGGCGTCATCCCACCCGGCAGCCCGTGGTACAACCCGGATGTACCCCAATACGCCTACGACCCTGCCCGCGCCCGCGCGATGCTCGATGGCCTCGGCTTCCGCGCGAATGCGAGCGGCACGCGCCTGATGCCGGACAGTCAGCCCCTCGCTGTGGACTTCCTCGCTGATCCGGCCGCCGCAGACGCGGAGATCGTGCGGCTGATGCTCAAGGAGGTCGGCATCGAAGCGCGGCCGATCGTGGCGGACCCGAAGACCCGCACGGACCTGATGAAGAACCGCCGCTTCGGCATGGCGCTCACCTCGCACATCGGCGTCGGCGGGGACCCGGACTTCCTGCGTCGCTGGTACGCGAACCAGACGTACAACTCCTTCGAGGACGGCAACGCGCTGCACAGCGAGGAGTTCACGCGCCTCGCCGACCAGCAGGTGACGGAGATGGACGTGACGCGCCGGAGGGCACTCGTTAACCGGATGCAGGCGGTGCTGGCGGAGGAGTTGCCGACGCTCGCGCTGTATCACCGTCCCTTCTACTGGCTTTATGACCCGAACGTTTTCCAGGGCTGGTTCAATACGTCGGGCGGCATGATGGACGGCATCCCGCTCGTGGACAACAAGCTCGCGTTCCTGCCGCCCGCGTGACGCGCCTCGCCCGCTCGCTGGCGCTCCTGGGGGCGCTGCTCGTCATCAACTTTGTCCTGCCTCGCCTCCTTCCCGGCGATCCGGTGGAGTACCTGCAAAGCGGCGGATTGGACGCGCCGGTGACACTCGCGCCCGAGACACGCGCCCAACTCCTGCACTACTACGGCCTCGACCGGCCGCTGCCCGTCCAGTTCGGCCACTACCTGCTCGCGACCGCGCGAGGTGACCTCGGCTTCTCCATCCACTTCAATCAGCCCGTCCGCGCGCTGGTGCTGCACCGGATCGGCTGGACGCTCTTCCTCGCAGGCGGGTCGCTCGTGATCGCCGCCGGGTTCGGCTCGCTCATCGGGATCATGCTGGCGTGGCACGGGCGGTCGCGTTGGTCCACCGCGCTCGGCCTCGCCGCGCTCCTCGGCGGCAGCCTGCCGGAGTTCGTCGTCGGACTGGCGTTCCTCTTCGCCTTCGCGGTCACCTGGCCGCTCCTCCCGACGAGCGGCGCGCTCTCGCCCTTCCGGCAGTGCGGCGCCGGTGGCGTGATCGGATGTGCGGCTGATGCGGCCCGCCACGCGATCCTCCCCGGCCTGACGCTCGTCCTCGCGCATCTGCCCGCCTTCCTGCTGATCGCGCGCGCCGCGGCGAATGCGGAAGCCGGCCGGCCATACGTCGTCGTGGCGCGGGCGAAGGGGCTTTCGGAGCCGTGCATCGCCCTCCGCCATGTGGCGCGGAACGCGGCGGCGCCGGTGCTCGCGTATTTCGGCGTGCGCGTGGGGCTGCTGCTCGGCGGGGTGGTGATCGTGGAGACGCTGTTCGCCTACCCCGGCCTCGGCCAACTGACCTTCATCGCCATCGAGTCCCGCGACTATCCGCTGCTGGAAGCGCTGTTTCTCCTCTTCGGCGTCGCGATCATCGTGGCGGGGTTGGCGAGCGACCTGCTGCTCGCGCGGCTTGATCCGCGCCCGCAGCAAGCGGCGTCGTGACGATGAAAACCGAGATGCTGCCCCTCGCGCCCACCGCCACGGAGGATCACCCGGAGCGGCGTCGGCGACCTCCCGCACCGATCCTGCGCGATGCGCGGCTGTGGCTCGGTGTCGCGATGCTCGTCGCCATTCTGGTTGTCGTCTCCCTCGGTGGCCGTCTCGCGCCCGATGACCCGCGCGCGCTGAGCGGGCGACCGATGGAGCGCCCGAGCGGCGCGCACCTGTTGGGCACGAACGACATCGGCCAGGACCTGTTCAGCCAGGTAATGCGCGGTGGCCGCGTTTCGCTCGTCGTCGGCTTCGGCGCGTCGATCCTCTCGACCGCGATCGCCTGGACGCTCGGGCTGTTGTCCGGCCTCGGGCGACGCTGGAGCGCGCTCGTTGCGGGCACGGCCGATCTCTTCCTGGCGTTACCGTTCCTGCCGGTGACGATCCTCGTCGTCGCGCACCTTGGGCCGCGCCCGGTCGTGATCGCGATCACCGTCGGGCTGGTTTCCTGGCCGGCGTTCGCCCGCGTGATGCGCGCCCGCGTCGCCACCGAACTCGCCGCCGGGTACGTCGAGGCCGCCCGTTCCATCGGCGCGCACCCTGCGACGATTCTGACGCGGCACATTCTCCCCGCCACGGTGCCGGTGGCGACGGCGAAGTTCGTGCTCACCGTGCAGTCGGCGATCATTGTCCAGGCGAGTCTTGCCTTCCTCGGCCTCAGCGACCCCGCGACGATCAGTTGGGGCGGGATCATCCATCGCGGCGTGGGGTACGGGCTGATCTTCGCGAGCGGCGCGTGGCGCTGGTGGCTCTTGCCGCCCATCGTCGCGATCGCGTTACTCATCTGCGCGATCGCCCTGATCGGCTGGGCCTTGGAGGAGCGCGCAGAAAACGGTTGACGTCACGTTGAGCCAATCTCCGAGAGGCAAAGACAGCCGCACATGATGCAGCGGGGCACTGTCGGCGGCGGCTCGGCCCTCGTCGCCTCGCTCGCCTTCGCCCTGGGCTCCGGCGTCATCGTGGACGCCTTCGTGGTGCGGATGATCGTCATCCCGGCGACGCTCACCCTGTTCGGGGAGGCGAGCTGGTGGATGCCGCGGTGGCTGGACCGGCTGCTGCCGACCATCGACACCGAAGGGAAGAGCCTCGACCACTCCTGCCCCCAAGGTTACCCGTCAGCGACCCCGGTGGCTGCGGCAAACGCGGCTCCGATACGTCAGCACTAGAAAAACCGATGGATAACGACCCTCGACCAATGCACCGCCGCGTGGCTTCCTCACGTGGCGGTTGCCTATGAGCAGCGAACGGTGTGCGAGGATTGGGGCTGCTTGCAGGGCAATGATGGTCCACACCTTTCGGCAGTGAGGACCAGCCGGATAGTCGGCCATGATCACCAACACAAAAGTGCCGTGTTTCGTGTTGTGCAAGGAAGCGGCGCATCCTGCACCTGCCGGTCGGTCGGCGCTTTCTGACATCCGGACATAACTTGGTGCGGTAAGATGCGAAGGAGTTGGTTGGTCAGTACGGAGGGCATGTGATGGAACTCAATCCGGCAGCAAACGATCTTTTCGCCTCTTGATGCCGACGATCTGATCACCCGGCTGCGTGCCCGTGGGGTCGAGCAGTTGCGCGGGGAAGCGGGGATTTGGGTGATCCTCGATGGTTCGGACATTCGCAAAGCGTATGCACAGCTGAGGGAGGGATTGCAGCCCGTCAAGCCTCTTTCCGGCGGGGGATGATTTCCGGCTATCAGACGATCAATGCGATTGGCGTTGGACAGGAGCGACGGGGACTGGTGTATCACCACCTGTTCAGCAGTACCGCCGACGATTTTGTCAGTGAGTCGGTCGAGACGCAGCGAGCGCTGGCGACGGTGGATGATGCCCTCGCCCCGCTGGGAGTGGCGGTAACGGACATCCTCGACGCGGGCTTTGATGACATCGCGGTCTGGGACACGATCTGGGCACAGCAGGCGCACATCGTCTGTCGGGTGCGAGATCGGAAGCGACTCGTCCATCCCACTGCTGATGCCCCGGCGTGTCAGTTGCATGCATGTGCTGCGGGCTTGCGACCACTGGTACAGGTCGCGAGTGAACTGGTGGTCCGTACGACGGGGCAACGGCGCGAGAAGTTGCAACCCGTGACGGTCGTGGTGGCGGCGGTGCCCCTCATGCTGCGCTACCAGCACGCCGCGCGGATGGTGGCACCGGGGGAATGGCGGGAGCGGGCAATCTGGCTGGTCGAAGTGCGGCTGGAAGGTGTTGGTAGCGAGCCGTGGTGGCTGGTGACCGATCACCCCGTGACGAATGCGGATGAGGCGACCGAAGTCTTGCGGATGTACCGACAGCGCTGGGCGATTGAGGACAGTTTCAAAGTGGGCAAGCAATGTCTGGGCTGGGAAGAGGTGCAGGTGCTCGCGTTTGATGCGGTGCGGCTGTTGGGCGCGCTCGGCTGAGTGGCGGCGGGATTTCTCTATGCATTAGGGGTGACATTGGAATGGGAAGAAGTGCGGCTTCTGCGGCGGTTGGGGGGTGGGGAGGAACGGAAGAACCGACCACTGGGGAAGATCGTGCTGACGCGCGGATTACGACGGCTGAGGGATGTCTTCGCAACTGAAGCGATTCTGGCGGCACACAGCGCGGAATACGGAGCATTACCACCCCGCCTTGCGCCTTGCCGCGATCCTCGGTCGCCCGGTGACGGGCTGAGTTATGTCCGGATGTCAGTCTCTTCCCCTTGACATGTGCGCACCACTTATTGAACAATCATGCGACACACATGATCCGATAACACTGGGGTCGATTTTCGTGCCGCGATGTGTGCGTGTGGGTGGAGGGTATAAGGAGGAAGATCATGCGCCGGTGGTATTGGGGACGGCTCCAACTCGGGGTCGCTATTTTTATGCTTGCGACGCTCTTGCTGTCGGCTTGCGGCACGAGTAGCGGTGACAAGACTGCCACGGCAGGCGGCGCGGTGAAGCCGACGACTGCCGCCAGTAGTGCGGCGGGTGGCGCCGCGACGACCGCGCCCACGACGGCCGCTGCCGCTGCGACGACCGCACCAACAACTGCTGCAGCCGCTTCCACGACGGCGAATGCGACCGCACGGCCCGCCGGCACGACGCCTGCCGGGAGTGTCGTCGCGTCTGCTGGCACCGCGCCCGCGCCGAGCGGCACGAGCGCCGCCAGCAGCGCCGCTGCCCCGACGACCGCGCCGCCGCCGCCGAAGCCCGTCCCGCAGCCCGTGGCGAGCGGCCTCGGCAGCGAGGCGAAGCCGATCACGATGTACTTCGTGCCGTCCGAGCAGGTGGACAAATTGACCCTCAGCGGCAAGCAGGTCGCCGCCGACCTCGAAAAGCTCACCGGCCTGAAGTTCAAGACCGCCGTCCCGACCTCATATGGCGCGGTGATCGAGTCCATGGGCAGCGGCGACGCCGATGTCGCGTGGCTTGCCACCTTCGCGTATGTGCTCGCGCACCAGAAGTATGGCGTCAATGTCGGTCTGACGACGACGCGCAATGGCCTCGACACCTACAAGGGCGAGATCATTGCCGGCGCGGACAGCGGCATCAACGACATCAAAGGATGCAACGGCAAGACCGTCGCCTGGACAGATGCGGCGAGCGCCTCGGGCTATGTCTATCCGTCCGCACTGTTCGCGTCGCAGGGTGTGAAGCCGGGCAAGGAACTCTTCGCGGGCGGGCATCCGCAGGCAGTTCTGGCCGTGTATCAGGGCACGGCGGACTGTGCCGGGACCTTCTATAGCCCCAACAACCCGGACGGCTCGCCCGCCGACAGCCGCGCCTCGCAACTAAAAACCTACCCGGACATCCTGCAGAAAGTGAAGATCGTCGGCTTCACGCCGGACATCCCGAACGACACGATCAGCTTCCGCAAGGATTTCCCGAAGGAGTTGCAGGATCGGATCGTTAACGCGATGCTCTACTATGCCTCGACGCCGGAAAGCAAGCAGCCGCTTAACGATGTCGGCAGCATCACTGGTTTCGTGCGCTCGGACGACAGCCGGTACCAGATCGTCCGCGACTCGCTGACCGCGCTTGGCAAGAAGCCGGAAGACTTCTTCAAGTAGATTGCCCTAAACCCCCCACCCGCCCAAAGGGCGCCCCCTTCCCTACTGGGGGAGGGGGAAACGGGCATCCGTAGGGGCGGTTCGTGAACCGCCCCCATTTCGGGGCTGAACGCTTGACACTCGAAATCCGCAACCTGACGAAAATCTATCCGAATGGGACGGTCGCGCTCGACAATGTTAGCCTGACGGTGCGGGATGGCGAGTTCGTCGTTGTGCTCGGGCTGTCAGGGTCGGGGAAGTCCACGCTGCTGCGCTGCATCAACCGGCTCGTCGAACCGACGAGCGGGACGATCCTGCTCGACGGCAACGACGTGACGGCGGCGAGCGAGGCGGAAATCCGGCGCATCCGCCGCTCGATCGGCATGATCTTCCAGCAATTCAATCTCGTGAAGCGCGGCACGGTGTTGATGAATGTGCTCAGCGGGCGGCTCGGCTACGTCACGACCATCGGGCCGCTCCTGTATCGCTTCCCAGCGGCGGATGTCCAGCGCGCGATGCACAATCTCGAACGCGTCGGCATCGCGGATCGTGCGCGGCAGCGGGCGGACACGCTTTCGGGCGGGCAGCAGCAGCGCGTCGCCATCGCCCGCGCCCTGATGCAGGAGCCGACGCTGATGCTCGCCGACGAGCCGGTCGCCAGCCTCGACCCGGCGACCTCGCATTCGGTACTGCGATACGTGGAAGAGATCAACCGCGATCAAGGGATCACCGTGCTCTGCTCACTCCATTTCCTTTCGCTCGCCCGGCGCTACGCGACGCGGATCATCGCCCTCAAAGCGGGTACACTCGTCTTCGACGGCCTGCCGGGCGAGATTGATGATGCCCGCTTCAAGGCGATCTACGGCGAGGACGCAATCCAGGTCGAAATCGCATGACGAAGGACTGAGGCGTAAGTCATCGGAGGGCGTATGGCAACCGAGGAAGAAGTACGATTGGCGGCTGAGTTGGGTTCTATGCTGCCGACTATCCCCTCTGATCCTCGATCCTCATCCTGCCCAGAGGGCGCCCGGAGTCCTCAGTCCTATCCAACTCGCCGGGTCGTCGCCTTCCTGCTCGACTGGTTCATCGCCGGGTATGCGTTGTATATCGGCCTGTTTGTCCTCGATGCGCTGATTCACGCGCTCTGGTTGCCCTCGAAGGTCGCCGCGAACCCGGCACTGGATATGATCGCGTATGCGTGGCGGCAATCCGAAGGGGTGACGACGCTCGGCGGCGCGGTGCTGCCAAAGTTCCTCTTCTTCCTGCTCGCCAGCCTGCCGATCCCGATTGTGCTCCACTTCACGAACGACACGCTTGGCCTGCGTCTGATGGGTCGGGCGCGCCCGGTCGTACCGCTCGAAGGGCAGCCGTGGTACCGGACGATTTGGGTCTTCACGGCGGTCGTCCTCGGTATCGAAACCTTCATGGCGGGCTGGTACATCAGCGAGATGGACCCGATCTTCCTGTTCCAGCGGCTCCCGCGCGGCTGGCGCATCTCGAAACAACTGCTGACGCCGGAGTGGGGTGTTTTCTGGCTGTCGGTACAGTTGATGCTGGAAAGCATCTTCCTCGCACTGATCGCGACGATCTTCTCGATCATCTTCGCGGTGCCGCTCGCCTTTCTCGGCGCGCGCAACCTGATGCGCGGCTCGCGCGTGCGCATGGCGATCTACACAATCGTGCGCGGCTTCTTCAACATCTTCCGCTCGATCCAGGAACTCGTTTTCGCGATCATCTTCGTCACCGTTGTCGGGATCGGGCCATTTGCCGGCATGCTCGCGCTCTTTGTTCATTCCGTCGCGTCGCTCGGTAAACTGTATTCCGAGCAGATCGAGAGCATTGACCCCGGCCCGATGGAGGCGATCACCGCGACGGGCGCGACACGGCTGCAAACCGTTCTCTATGCCGTCGCGCCGCAGGTCGTGCCGCCCTTCCTCGCCTTCACGATTTACCGGTGGGATATCAATGTCCGCACTTCGATTGTCGTCGGTTTCGTTGGTGGCGGCGGGATTGGCCTCGCGCTTTTCCAGTATCAGCAACTGACGCAGTGGCATCGTGTCGGCACCGTCGCCTTCCTGACGATCATCGTCGTCTGGGCGCTCGACGCCCTCAGTGCCCGCGTTCGCGAGAAACTGATCTGACCTCACTGATAAGAAAATCTGGTATTCTCCGCGCTATGAAATTGCGACGTTCGCTGCTTGGATTTCTTCTCGCACTAGTCGCGCTGCTGGCGTTCGTGGGACCGGTGGCGGCGTGGCAGGGGGCGGCGTATCCGCGCATCGCGCCGTCCGTGCCCGCACCGAGGATCACCGCGCGGGCGGCGCTCGTGCAGGAGAACACGAGCGACATGCGCCTCTACCAGAAGGAGCAGGAGACGGCGATTGCCCCAGCGAGCACGATCAAACTGCTCACCGCGATCACCGCGCTGACCCTCGGACAGATGGACGAGAAGATTCTGGCGGACAAGGCGGATCTAGTCGGCGGGAGCACGATGGGCCTCAAGCCGGGCGATACGCTGACGCTCGGCAACCTCCTCAAAGGGACGCTCATCCCTTCCGGCAATGATGCCGCGACGGTGATCGCGCACGCTGAAGGGGCGAAGTTGCCCGATGCGGCGACACTCGGACCCGTCAATGCGTTTGTGGCGCGTATGAACGCCGTGGCCGTCGAGCGGGGGCTGACAGGTACGAACGCGGTCAATCCGAGTGGCCTCGACGCGCCGGGTATGACGTCTACCGCGCGCGATCTCGCCCGGCTCGCGGACCTCGTGCTCGCCGACCCGATCCTCGCGCCGATTGTCCGCATGCCAGAGGCGACGATCCCCTCGGCGTACGGCGTCTACCCCGTCAAGAATACGAACGAATTGCTCGGCACGCCGGGCGTGATTGGCGTCAAGACGGGCACGACGGACGAGGCGGGGCAGAATCTCATCCTCGCCGTTGCGGAAAATAACCACCGCCTGACCGTCGTCGTCCTCGGCAGCACAGATCGCTACGCGGATGCCCGCGCGCTGCTCGCGTACGCGCGGTCGGCGTGGTCGTGGGTCGCGCTCGGCGATCCAAAGGGATTGCCCGGCCTCGCGCGGACGCTGGACGCCTGGGGCGTGACGACGCGGGGGAGCAAGACCGTCGTGATGGACAGCAAACTCGCACCGCTCGTCCACTACACGCTGCTGCTGTCACCCGCGTCGGCCGCTTCCCCGACACCGCCCGCCCTTTCGACCGCCGCAGTCGGGACTGGGACCGGAACCGCCGCCACTCGTCCCCCCATTGCACGGGGTGTTATCATCTTCTCGCTCGGGGATGGGGAACTCGCGCGGATGGACGTCTTCGGCACGAGCGCTCCGCCGGGAACCTAACCCCCAGCCCCCTTCCCGCGAGGAAGGGGGAGAGAGCCTCTTGAAGATCGGGGCGTTACGGGAACGCCTCGATAGTACGAGGAGTCACCCCTTCCTCGCGGGAAGGGGCTGGGGGTTAGGTTCTCTATGCCCGATACACCGCGCCGTCCGGTCAGCCGCACGCGCCGCCCAACTGAAAAGGCCCAGCCATCGCCTCCCCCTTCCCGTCTCGGGAAGGGGGCCGGGGGGTTAGGGCCCGAAGGCGAACGTCTGCAGAAGGTGCTCGCCGCGCGGGGCATTGCCTCACGGCGCGCCGCCGAGGAGATCATCAAGGCGGGCCGCGTCAAGGTGAATGGCAAGGTCGTGCGCGAGATGGGTGTCAAGGTGAACCCGGAGCGCGACAACATCCTCGTGGACAATAAGCAGCTCGCCCGCCCGCGCATGCGCTACGTTATTCTTCACAAGCCGAGCGGCTACATCACAACGACGAGCGACGAGCGCGGGCGCTGGACGGTGATGGACCTCGTGGACTTCGAGGAGCGCGTCCTCCCCGTCGGGCGACTGGATCGCGATACCGAGGGGCTGCTGCTGATGACCAACGACGGTGAGGTGGCACACCGCGTCATGCACCCGCGCTACGGCATCCAGAAGGAATATCACGCGCTCGTGTCGCCGCTGCCCAACCGCGAGGCGATGCAGGCGCTCGGCGCTGGGATGGAACTGCGCGACGAGGAGGGGCAGATCGAGCGCACCGCTCCCGCGAAGGTGAACCTGCTGCCCTTCAAGCATGGCGAGCAATGGCTGCGCATCGTCATCAGCGAGGGGCGCAAGCGGCAGGTGCGCCGGATGCTCGAAGCGGTCGGCTGCGAGGTGCATCGCCTCGTGCGCGTCCGCCTCGGCCCGCTCGTCCTCACCGGCGTCCCCAAAGGGGCGTGGCGCGAGCTGACACCCGGCGAGCGACGCGAACTCTTCGTCGCCCTCAAACTCAACGACGCGGAGATGCCCACGGAGGAACGGGCATGAGGGCGGGGGTGAGGTAGTGCTGCCCCGCGTCATCACGATTGACGGCCCGGCAGGCGTCGGGAAGACGAGCCTCGCGGAGCGGCTGGCGGAACGGCTCGGTTACCATGTCTACGACACGGGCGCATTGTATCGCGCGGCGACGCTGCTCGCGGTGCGGGCCGGTTTGGGCGACATCGGGCCGGACGATCAGGCGAAGATTGTCGGGCTAATCGCGGCGGCGCGCATCCATGTCGGGCCGCCGCACGATGCCGCGAGCGAGCCGGTCGTGACGATCAATGGTGAAGACGTGACGGGAGATCTGCGCTCGCCCGCCGTCAATGGGCATGTTTCGGCCGTTTCGCAGTTGCCCGGCGTGCGGGATGCGCTGCTCGCCGTGCAGCGGCAGGCGGCGGCGACGGGGGGCGTCATCATGGTCGGGCGCGACATGGGCACGGTCGTCGTGCCGGATGCCGATCTGAAACTCTACCTCGATGCCGATCCGCGCATCCGGGCGGAGCGACGGGCGCGACAACTGACCGCGCAGGGGCGCTCCCGCCCGATTGGCGAGATCGTGCGCGAGGAGGCGGAGCGGGACCGGCTGGACAGTAACCGCGCCGTTGCACCGCTGCGGCCCGCGCCGGACGCGATCATCATTCTCAACGACGCGCTCACGCCGGACGAGGTCGCCGAGCAGGCAGTGCGCGCGGTGGAGCGGGCGGCGGCGCGGGCCAGGTTGGGAGGGGGAGCTGGATGAGCGCCACGTCGGGAACAACACCGAATCCATCGCCCGCGCACCGCGACGAACGCGACCGCGTGGATGCGTTCCGCCGTACGCGCCTCTATGGGGCGCTCTTTCGTGGCACGCGCTGGGCCTTCCGCGCATCGTTCGTGCCGCTGATGCGCCTCGATGTGCGCGGCATCGGCAATGTGCCGCGCCGAGGCGCGCTGATCGTGGCGAGCAATCATCTGCACAACTTCGATCCCGAAGTCGTCGGCGCGGTGATCCCCCGAACCACCTTCATCATGGCGAAGAAGGAACTGTTCGCGATTCGCGGCATCGGTGCGTTCATCGGCTTTTTCGGTGCGTTTCCCGTTGATCGAGGCGCCGTCGACCGCGCCGCCCTGCGCTACGCCGTGCATCTCGTCGAGGATGGTCATGCGCTGCTGATGTTCCCGGAAGGGACGCGCTCGCCGACGAGCAAGATCGAGAGGGTGCTGCCCGGCGCGGCGTTTGTGGCCTTGCGGACGGGCGCGCCGATCCTGCCCGTCGCCGTGACCGGCACGGAAACGCTGCCGTTCGACGAGAAGGCGGCGGCGGCGGGGCGCAGGCGGCGGGGCCGCGCGCGGGTGACGGTGACGTTCGGCGCGCCCTTCCACCTCAGCACGGGCGCGGACGGTAAGCGACCGACGATGGAGGCGGCGACGGACGAGATGATGCGCCACATCGCCACCCTCCTGCCGCCGCAGTATCGCGGCATCTACGGCGATGCGGGCGAGGGCGGAGCGTGATGGGTGGCGCCGATCGCTCGGCGCGCGAGCACGTCGCAGCGATTCTGTCCGCCCTGGAGGACAGTGACAATGAGGACGCCGCCAACCGTGCCGGGCAGGGGCTGGCCGCGTTCCCGGGCGCCGCTGTCTTCCACCGCCTGCGCGGTGTCGCGCTCTTCGCCCTCGGTGCGAATGGGGAGGCGAAGGCGCATCTCGCCGCCGCGCTCGTCGTGGACCCGCTGGATAACGACGCGATCCTCGCGCTCGCCCGGCTCGCCGATGCGGAAGACGACCCCTATACCGCCGCCGAGCATCTGCTGACCGCGTGGGAGCACGACCCGGCCAATTCCAATCTCCGCGCCGAACTGACCACGCGGTTGGCGGCGCTCTATGGGCCTGAAGGGTACTTGCAGTTCACCCGTCCTGCCCTCGCCGCGTTGTATGTCCGCAACCGCTACCCGGAGCGCGCGGCGCGCGAGTATGGCGCAATCCTCGCCGAGCATCCGAACCGGACGGACCTCCGCGTCGCCGCCGCTCTCGCGCAGTGGCGGCTCGGCAACCTCGCGGCAACCGCCGAGGAATGCGACGCCTTGCTGGCCGAGCAACCGACCGTCGTGCCCGCCCGCTGGGCGCTGGCAGATGCGCTCGCCCGACTCGGCAATGGCGACGCGGCGCGCGAACAGGCGAAGCGGGCGGCCCGCTTCGACCCGGACGGCGCGATTGCCCGTGCCTTGATTGCGGGCAACCCGGACGCGGCGATCGTTGACCCGGACGAACCCTTGCGCGTGCCCGACGACTGGCGCGATCGCCTGCCGCCCGTCGCCCCGGTCGCGGCGGAGGAAACGATGCCGATCGAACCGGACGCACGCACCGCCGTTTCCGCATCGTCCCCGCCCGCCGTGGCCGCGAAGTCCGACACGATGCGGCTGGTCGAGACGCTGTCCGGCCTCGCGGCGGCGCTCGCCGGAGCGCAGGCCACCGAATCCGGCGCCAACGTCCCACATGAGCAGTCGGAGCCGGAAACCGCAGCCGTGTATGTCGCGACACGGGATGCCGAACGAGAAGCGATGGGTGAAGAACCCCGCGAACCGGAGTTCGCACTCCCGGGTGTGGCGGGACTCGCGGAAGCGCTCGCCGCGCTCGATGCACCCTCGGAATTGCCCGCCGAATCGCTCCCGCACCCGCTCGACGTGCCGTATGCCGAACCGAACGATCGCGCGGCGCTCGCCGAAATGCCGGTACAGCCCGAAGACGAGCCGGAACCCGTCATCGCCGTTGTCGAGGAAGACGGCACGATCGTCACGACCCAACCCGGCGGCGAGCCATCGCTGGATGCGACGGACGTGTTGCCCGAACCCACCCCCCACCTGCCCAGAGGGTACCCGGCTCCCGACGCGGGAGGGGGCACCGTAGGGGCGCACAGCCGTGCGCCCTCTCAGGAGGTCGCGCCCTCAGTCCTCAGTCCTCATGCCGCCCAAAGGGCACCCGCAGCGCTTGCGAATGCGCGAACGGCATTGGTAGCAGCGGGGACGGATCACGAGCGACTGCGCGCCCTGCTCCCCGGCCTCCGTGCCCTCGTGGACGCCATACCCGAACGCCCCGATTCGCACCGCCTCCTCGGTGACGCCTACGCCCGCCTCGGCCTCTATGCACAAGCCGAAGGCCAATATCGCCAAGCCCTCCTCGTCCGCATCGCGGGCAAGGGCGCAGGCGGCAACCCGAAGGGATGACGAACGATGAATCTCATTGAGGTTCGGGACTTTTTTGCCGGGAGTGTCGGCGTGAGCGCCGCCTTGATCGGCCTCTTGTTCGTCACCGTCTCGGTGCGAACGGAACAAGTCTTCAGGCGCGCGGGGAGCGGCGAGCAGCAATCCGTCGCGGAAAGCGCTTTCGCGCGTGGGCGACGCAGGCCCGGAGCATACTGAGGAAGATTCCAGGCGCACCGGATAAGGTATGATGGCCTGCGATGAATGTGGTTGTTTGATCCGAGGAGGAATGTGTGGCGGAGATGGAGCGGACGCTGGTGATCGCGAAGCCGGACGCGGTGCAGCGGGGATTGGTCGGGGAGATTGTCGGGCGGCTGGAGCGGCGCGGGCTGCAACTGATTGCCTGCAAAATGATTAACGTAGGTCGCGCGCTCGCCGAGGAGCACTACGCGGAACACAAGGGCAAGCCGTTCTTCGAGGGGCTGGTCTCGTTCATCACGTCGTCGCCGGTTGTCGTCGCGGTTTTTGCCGGGCCGAACGCGATTGCCACCGTTCGCAAGACGAATGGCGCGACGAACCCCACGAACGCCGAACCGGGCACAGTGCGCGGCGATCTCGGTGTAGATGTCGGGCGCAATCTCGTCCACGCGTCGGATGGCGCGGAGAGTGCGGCGCGCGAGATCGCACTCTGGTTCACGCCCGACGAAATCCTGCCGTGGGAGCGCACCAACGAGCGCTGGATGCGGGAATAATCCGGCTATCCGTGTGTTGAAAAGAGTGCGGGGATAGACAAACCCTGCGGGGACTCATTCACGAACCGCATATTGACACGAGGCAGTTTTCAGTAACGCAGCATATTTCTTCCCTTCCCTCCTCCTTCCCGGTCCGGTGTCACCCGCACTGGACCGACAAAGACCGGCGACCGCAAGGTTGCCGGTCTTTGCTATGCTGGTGGCGGCGCTGGATCGTGGTAGCGTAGGCTTCAGCCTGCGTCCCTCTCTGTCAGCGAACGTGATCGAAAGGGACGCAGGCTGAAGCCTACGCTACCGATAGGGACAGGGTATGGCGAAGGGAACAACTGAACCGCCGCGATCCGAGGTGTTCGAGCCGGTCGAACAGCCGCGCCTCAATCTGCACGAAATCCGGCGGATCATCCGACGGCCGGGGCTGCGGAACATCTGGTGCGCGCAAGCCGTCTCGCAACTCGGCGACGGGATGTTCACGACGGCAATTGCCCTCGCCGTCCTCAATCGCACGAACTCCGGCACCGCGCTCTCGCTGACGGTGATCGCGCAGTTCCTGCCCTTTCTCTTCCTCGGTATCGTCGCAGGCGCGCTGGTGGATCGCTGGGAGCGGCGGCTGACGATGGTCGTCTCAGACATTGCGCGGGGCGTCGTCGTGCTGCTCATCCCGCTTCTCGATTGGCTCGGCGTCCTGCATCCGTCGAGTTACGCACTTGTCGCCTTTCTGCTGACGACCGCCGGGCTGTTTTTCGACCCCGCCAAGAACGCGATGATCCCGACGCTCGTTTCGCGCGCATCGCTTGCCCGCACGAACGCGCTGCTCGAATCCACGCGGCAGGTTTTGTTCGTCGCCGGGCCAGCAGTCGGCGGCCTGCTGATCGCTGTTGTCGGGATTAACGGCGTCTTCATCGCGGATGGCGCGACCTTCTTTGTGTCCGCGCTGATCCTGGCGGGCGTGCCGCGCACCCGGGCGGAGGATGCGCCAATCCCGGAAGGGGAGGACGACACGGGCGGCGAAGGGCTGGGAACGGCGATCCGGCGGGGCTTCGATTATATCCGCACGAACCGGCTGCTGCGGCTGATCATCGGCGTCGGCTCGGCGCTTAATTTCTTCCTGTCGCCACTGCCCATTCTCATCCCGCTCTTTTTCACGCAGGTACTCCATACCGGCGCCTCCGCCTTCGGGGCGGCGATCTCGATTATCTTCGTCGGCTTCCTGATCGGCGCGGTGCTCGTCGGCGCATTCGGGCCGCGCGTTGGCAAGGGGTGGCTGACCGTCTTCGGCGTCCTGCTGGCGGGTGTGGCGACGGGGTTGTTCTCGCTCGGGCCGCCGGTGATCGTCGTCCTCGGGCTGGCGCTGCTCGGCGGCGTGGCGATCGGCGCGCTCAATGTCTGCGAATCCACCGTCATCCAGGAGAATGCGCCGGACGCTATGCGCGGCCGCGTCTTCGCCGTCTACGAGAGCGTGTCGCAGGGCGGGCGGGCGATTGCCGTCGCCCTTTCCGGCGTCCTGGCGGACCTGATCGGTGTCTCGTGGCTCTTCCTCGCGGTCGGCGTGCTCGTGCTCATCTGCGGCGGCGCGCTCGCCCTCAGCCCGACGATCCGCGCGGCGAAGTAGGGGGGAGCCTCCTTCGCTTGCAGTTCGCCCCGCCATGCACTATTCTCCCGCGTGATGGAGATCATCCCTTGCACCACAACTGACTGCGGAACAAAGCGAGAAGCACGACCGTTCGAGTGATGCCGTTCTATCGGGAGTAGAAGGAGCAAGTCGCGGTGGAAACGACGTGTGTTCGTCCATCGGTTGATGCGTGTTTCCTGGTGTAGCGATGGAAATGGGAAAGAGGGAACAGATGCGGAAGAGGGACAGTGTGGAAACGACGAACCTTTCACGCCGCGCGGTTTTGGGCGGATTTGCTGCCACGGCGAGTGCGGCTATCCTCGCTGCCTGCGGCGGGAGCAGCAGCGCGACGGGCACGCCGCAAGCAGCCGCGACGACCGCCAGTGGTGCGGCGACGACCGTTGCACCGACCGTCGGAGCCGCCGCAACCAGTGTGGCCCCGACGGTGAACGCGGTCGTTAGCACGGTGCGTAGCGCGGCATCCGGTGTCGCCCCGACGGTCGCCAGCGCGGCGACCGCCAACGCGACCGCCGCCAATAGCGCCGCGACCACCGTCACGGGCGCGGCGACCACTGCGGCTCCGACGGTCAACGCAGCGGCGACGACGGCTGGGAGTGCGGTCGCGTCCGGGCCGTATACCGGCAAGAAACTGAACGTCGCCTATCTCCCGAATGGGACCCTTGGCGATAAATCGTTCTTCGATTCCGGCCAGCGCGGTATAGATCGGGCGAAGGCCGAACTCGGCATGACCGTGAAGACGATTGAACTCGGATACGACGAGAATCGGTGGGGCCCGGGCCTCACGGACGCCGCTAACCAGAACTACGATGTTGTCATCTGCGGCACTTTCAACATGGAACAGTACATCACCGAAACCGCCGCGAAGGCGAAGACGAAGAAGTTTGTCTTCTTCGACGATACCGTGGACTACAAAAAGGGCTTCGAGAACGTCTATTCCGTGGTCTTCAAGCAGAATGAAGGCTCATACCTCGCCGGGTTCATGGCGGGGCTGCTCGTCCAGAGCAGCGACGCGACTGTGCAGAAGGGCACCGGCGGCGGCAAGAAGATCGGCTTCCTCGGCGGCTCGAATATCCCGGTCATCAACGACTTCCTCGCCGGCTGGAAGCAAGGCGCCAAAGACGCCGGGCTGAAGGATGCCGATATCCTCGTCTCCTACGTCGAAGGGCAGACGCCGTTCTCCGACCCGGCGAAGGGGAAGGAGTTGACGCTCGCGATGTTCAACCAGGGCGCGGGGATCGCTTTCAATGTCGCGGGATCGTCCGGCCTCGGCCTCCTTGATGCCGGCGGGCAGGCGAAGCGGTTCACCATCGGCGTGGACTCCGATCAGTACGCGATCCTCAAGGACTCCAAGCCGGATCAGGCGCAGTGGATCGTCACATCGGTGCAGAAGCGCGTGGACAATGCCCTGTTCCGTGCCCTGCGACTGACCGGGATGGATCAACTGAAGTACGGCGCGGCGGAGGCGGTCGGCCTCAGCGACGGTGGCGTGGAACTGGCGGACAACGAGAATTACAAGAAGAACGTCCCGCAGGACATCCGTGACAAAGTCGCCGCGAAGTCGAAAGACATTGCGGGCGGCGCGCTGAAGGTGGATACGGCGATCAAATAGGGAGGACTGAGGACTGAGGACTGAGGACTGAGCGGGGAACGCCTCGCTCGGCCCTCATCCTCGTTACTCAGCCTTCGATGTCCTCTGGCCGATGGCGACGCGAAGGCATGGCGCGATGTCCCTCA
>JBBRLR010000062.1:0-28472 GCA_038231255.1 Thermomicrobiales bacterium
CGCAGGTGCGCGAGTCCACCGCCGTCCTGATGCGCTGGGCGAAGACGAGTCAGATCCCGGTCCTGATCGTCGGTCATGTGACGAAGGAGGGAGCGATTGCCGGGCCGCGCGTCCTCGAACACATGGTGGATGTCGTGCTGTATCTGGAAGGCGACCGCTTCGGGCAGTATCGCGTTTTGCGGGGCGTCAAGAACCGGTACGGCTCGACGGACGAGGTCGGTATCTTTGAGATGGCGGGCGCGGGGTTACTCGAAGTGACGAACCCGTCCGAAGCGTTCCTGCAGGAGCGCGTCACGAATGCGGCAGGCTCGACGGTCGCCGTGACGGTCGAGGGTACCCGACCGATCCTCGTCGAGGTGCAGGCGCTCACCAGCCCGACGCCGTACGGGACGCCCCGCCGCACCGCGAACGGTGTGGACACGAATCGCTTGCTCTTGCTCACGGCGGTGCTCTCGCGCCGCGTCGGGTTGGCATTGGGTGAGCAGGACATCTTCGTCAATGTCGTCGGCGGCCTGAAGATCGCCGAACCGGCGGCGGACCTCGCCATCTGCGTGGCGGTCGCGTCGGCCTTCAAGAGTATGCGCGTGGACTCGATGGCGGTCTGCATCGGTGAAGTTGGTCTGTCTGGCGAGTTGCGCTCCGTGCGCGACCTCGACCGCCGTTTGCTGGAAGCGGCATCGCTCGGATTCAAGCGGGCAATTATCCCGGCGGCGTTGCAACGCGGTCGTGGCCGTCCGCCGGAAGGGCTGGAACTCGTGCGCGCCGCCACCGTCCGCGAAGCAATCGCCGCCGCACTGGGCGAAGACGAACGCTCGTAGGGCTTTTTCCGGTGGCGGCGGGCTTCTGAACAGTAACACCTTCACGGGTAATGGCATGGTGGCACAGGTTGAAAACCTGTGCCACCATTTTCTCATCACTTGCGGACGTCATCCTTCGCACGGTTTCCCAGATCGAGCAACGCATCCGCGATCCTCTCGGCGGCATTCATCGGTGCGAGGGGGCGTGCCGCTTCGCTCATCTGGCTACGGCGCGGGGAATCGTTCAAGAGCGCAAGAATGTGGGAGGCGAGTAGTTCCGGTGTCGCCTCGGATTGTGGCAGCAGGAGTGCCGCGCCCGCGTCGGCGAGGACGCGGGCGTTTTTCGTCGCCTCATCGCCGCCCGTGCCGGGCAACGGGATGAGGATGGATGGTTTGCCGAGCGCGGCCAACTCCGCGACGGTGCCCGCGCCCGACCGCCCGATGACGAGCGCGGCGAGGGCATAAACATCGCGCAGTTCGTCGCCGAGCGTTTCGGCGAGGAGATAGCGGGAACGCCACTCCTCCGGCAGTGTATCGCGCACCGCTTGCAGACGCGGATAATCGCCGTTCGCCTCGGTCGGCCCGGTCGCGTGGATGATCTGCATGGTGGGGAGCAGGAGCGGCAGGGCGCGTTCGATGCGTTCATTGACGGGCGACGAACCGCGTGCGCCGCCCGTGACGTAGATCGTCGGCAGTTCCGGCGACAGGCCGAAGCGCCCCATCCCGCGCGCCGCATCGCCACCGAAGAGCACGGGGCGCACCGGATTGCCGGTGACGATCACGCGCGCTTTGCCATCGAATCGGGTCGCTTCCGGCAACGGGAAGGAGAGCGCGAGGATGTCGGCGGAGCGGGAGATGATCCGGGTCGCGAGGCCGAGTTGGGCGGTCTGCTCGTGCGTCAGGACGGGAATACCGAGGCGCGCGGCCGCGAGCGCGGTTGGCACCGCGACGTAACCGCCCGTAGAAAAGACGACCGCTGGCCGGATGCGCCGCAGATGGCGGTATGCCTGCACGAAACCGAGCGGGATGCGCACCGCGTCCACGGGGGTTTGCCATGACAGGTAGCGGCGCAGTTTGCCGGTTTGGATGGCGACGAATGGTACGCCCGCCTGCTTCGCCACTCCCCGTTCGACTCCCCAGGCGCCGCCAATCCATGTCGCATCCACCGGGCCGCGCTCGCGCAATGCCGCGAGGACGGCGATGACCGGACTCGTGTGTCCGCCAGTGCCGCCACTCGCGATAACGAGTCTCAGCGATTGCTTTTCTCCGTCCATCTTTCCTCCATCGGGAGTGTACCAAAGCAGATAAGGATGGCGGACGGGCGCCCGTCCACCGATTTTATACGTATCCCTGGCGGAGAACGACGCCTGTCGCGGCATCAATGAAGACGCTGAGCGGCACGCGCCAATAATCGTCGTTCGGCGCTTCACCGGCGGGGAGCGGATCGTAGTTACGGAAGATGACGCGCCAGACGCCGTTCTCGCGGGTCGCGACAACATCCTGCCAGGTCGCGATGTAGGGAGAAACGACGGTGCGGGCGACGCGAATGGCGTCCTGCTCCGTCGCGATGGCGGGAAGCGGCGTACTCGCCACCGTCGGGAGGCGTGGTGTGCTGGCGGTACGTGTCGCGAGATTGCTTTCCTGCGTCTGACCACACCCGCCGAGCAGTAATGCGAGCATAATGAAGCAGATGCCCAGCAGCGCAGAGCATGGGAAACGACGATTCGCGCGATTGCGTGTGCGCGAACGCGTGTTCGTATATACTCTGTACGGACATCGGGAGCACGACGAGTTTTCCGTGTCGCGGATTAGCAAAATGCCACGCATGGGACTCTTGCGGAAAATACGCAAAAATGCTACACTGCCACGATGCGAACGTGAACGTACAGTCGCCGAAGACTGTTGAGCAAGGGGGCCAGGAGAACGATGCCACATGACGAGATTATTGTCCGCGGCGCACGCGAACACAACCTCAAGAATGTTGACCTGACGATCCCGCGCGACAAATTTGTTGTCTTTACCGGGCTTTCCGGTTCCGGCAAATCGAGCCTCGCTTTCGACACCATCTACGCGGAAGGGCAGCGGCGGTATGTCGAGTCGCTCTCCGCCTATGCACGGCAATTCCTCGGTCTGATGGAAAAGCCGGATGTTGACCATATTGACGGCCTTTCGCCGGCGATCTCGATTGACCAGAAAAGCACGAGCCGGAACCCGCGCTCGACCGTCGGGACGGTGACGGAAATCTACGACTATCTGCGGCTACTCTACGCGCGGATCGGCCACGCGCATAGCCCGACGACGGGGCGACCGATCCAGAAACAGAGCGCCGAGCAGATTGTCGAGCGTATCCTTAATCTGGCGGACGGCACGCGCCTGCTCATCCTCGCGCCGGTCATCCGCGACCGCAAGGGGGAGCATCAGGGCATCTTCGAGGAAGCGAAGCGGACGGGCTTCGTCCGCGTGCGCGTGAATGGCACGGTGCATGACCTCGACGAGAAGATTACGCTGGCGAAGTACAAAAAGCACACGATTGAGATTGTCGTGGACCGGCTCGTCATCCGGCATGACGCCGACAGCGATGAGGCACAAGGCTTTCGCACACGGCTGACGGATAGCGTCGAAACGGCGCTGCGGCACGGTGAGGGTGTGATGATCGCTGGCGAGGTGGACGGGCCGGATCGCTTCTTCTCCGAGAAACTGGCGGACCCCGAAACCGGCGAATCGTTCGAGGAACTCGAACCGCGCGCCTTCTCGTTCAATAGCCCGCACGGCGCTTGCCCACATTGCTCCGGTCTCGGCACGGTGATGGAGTTCGATCCCGATCTGATTGTCCCGAACCGCGATTTGACGCTCGCGGAGGGTGCGGTGCAGCCATGGGTGCGCACGACGCAGGGAGGGCAGGGGTATTACCTGCAACTGCTCACCGCGCTCGGCGAGCAGTCCGGCTTCCGCGTTAATACGCCGACACGCAACTTCTCGCCGGAGCAGTTGGGCGTCATCCTCTACGGCAACAACGGCGAGTATTTCCCGGTCAAGTACCAGACCGGCAGCGGCAAGACGCGGACGTACGACACGACCTTCGAGGGCGTCATCCCCAACTTGAAGCGGCGCTACAAGGAGACGAGTTCCGACCATGTCCGCCAGGAGATCGAGCGGTACATGGGCGCGAAACCGTGCCCGGTCTGCAAGGGGAAGCGATTGAAGCCGGAATCGCTGGCGGTGACGATTGCGGCATACAACCTCACCGATGTGACCGAGATGACCGTCCGCGACGCGCAGCGGTTCTTCGATGCACTCGCCCATCGCAGTCGGCTCGAAGGGCCCCAGCACGAAACCTACGTCGTCGGCATCGCGGGTAAAGAGGCGGTGCGCATCCAACTCTCGGCGGCGGATTTGGAACTTTCCGAACGCGAGCAGATTATCGCGCGGCAGATCTTCAAGGAGATTCGTGAGCGGCTAGGCTTCCTCGTGGATGTCGGCCTCGATTATCTGACGCTCAATCGGGCGGCGGCGACGCTGTCCGGCGGCGAGGCGCAACGGATTCGGTTGGCGACGCAGATCGGTTCGAGCCTGATGGGCGTCATCTACATCCTCGACGAGCCGAGCATCGGCCTCCACCAGCGGGACAATGCGCGCCTCATCAATACACTCCTACGGCTGCGCGACCAGGGCAACACGCTGATTGTCGTGGAGCACGATGAGGAGACGATGCGCACAGCGGACTGGATCGTGGACATTGGGCCGGGCGCGGGGGAGCATGGCGGCCACGTCGTCGCGGAAGGCACGGCGGACGAGATCAGCGCGAACCCGGCGAGCGTGACCGGCCAGTTCCTGAGCGGTCGTCGCTCGATCCCGATCCCGCCAAAGCGGCGGCGCGGCAACGGCAAGTCGCTCCACCTGAAGGGCGCGCGGGGGAACAATCTCAAGAATCTCGATGTACGTTTCCCGCTCGGCACCTTTACAGTCATCACCGGCGTTTCCGGCTCGGGGAAGAGCACGCTGATCACGGACACGCTCTACCGCCGCCTCGCGCAGCACATCTATCACAGCAAGGAACGCCCCGACCCGTTCGATGCGCTCGTGGGGATGGATCATCTCGACAAGGTGATTGATATTGACCAAAGCCCAATTGGGCGGACGCCGCGCTCGAACCCGGCGACATATACCGGCCTGTTCGCGCCGATCCGCGAGTTGTTCGCATCGTTGCCGGAAGCGAAACTACGCGGCTACAAGCCGGGCCGCTTCTCCTTCAACGTCAAGGGCGGGCGGTGCGAGGCGTGCAGCGGCGATGGCATCATCCAGATCGAGATGCAGTTTCTCCCTGATGTCTACGTGCCGTGCGAAGTTTGTCACGGCGCACGCTACAACCGCGAGACGTTGGAAGTGAAGTATCGCGGCAAAAGCATCGCCGATGTGCTCGACATGACGGTGGATGAGGCGCTGGAGATGCTTGGGAACATCCCGCAGGTCGCAAACAAACTGCAAACGATCACGGATGTCGGCCTCGGCTACATCCATCTCGGCCAGTCCTCGACGACGCTTTCCGGCGGCGAGGCGCAGCGGGTCAAGCTGGCGACCGAACTGTCACGCCGTGCGACGGGCAAGACGATGTACATCCTCGACGAGCCGACAACCGGCCTGCACTTCGCGGATGTCGAGCGGCTCTTGCAAGTGCTTCAACGGCTCGTGGACACCGGGAACACGGTGCTCGTGATCGAGCACAATCTCGATGTGATCAAGTCGGCGGACTGGGTGATTGACCTCGGGCCGGAGGGGGGCGACAAGGGCGGCGAGATCATCGCTGAGGGCACGCCGGAGCAGATCGCCGACGTTACTCAGTCTCACACCGGCCACTTCCTGCGCCGCCTGCTGAATGTCCGGCGCGGCGAACCGGCGGGTGTGGCGGCGATGTAGGGGGGTAGGTTCCCCGACGATGCAGCAAAACATGGCGTGTTGCCGTGGTATACTCGCGATTCATTGTGCGACGGTGCGTGAGGAATTTCTCATATGAATGGCGATTGGCGGAACGGAGAGCGGACAATGGCGGCGTTGACGCCCGAATTTCTCGAAGCCCAGGAGAAGAAGTTGATCGAGGAACGCGACCGCTTTCAGGAAGAGTTGCGCGCTATCGATCAGGAGTTGATCCGGCTCGGACAATCGCAGAGCGATGAGGGCGCGGGCGTCGGCAACCACATGGCGGACGAGGGGAGCGATGCGCAGGAGCAGGATACCGATCTCACCGTCCGCGCGAACATCGAAGTGATGCTCGGCGAAGTGCAGCACGCGCTGACCAAGTTCGAAACGGGCACGTACGGCATTTGCGAGGACACCAACCAGCCAATCGCGGTTGCCCGGCTCGAAGCCTTGCCATATGCGCGGTACACCGTCCAGGCACAGGAGAAGCGTGAGGTACTTGGCACGTACCGGCCGCTTCCCAGTATCCGCTAGCGTCGTGGTTGTGGAGCATTCTGACCATGTCGTTGATGTTTCAACGCGCGCACGCGGGTTCGATGCGTGGCCGTTGTTCGTTGCGGCCATTGTTGTTGTCCTCGATCAGATCACGAAGGCGTTGGTCATCCGTGCATTCGGGCCGTCCGAGGCGGGCAACTCGAAGGAGATTATTCCTCGGCTGCTCGACTTTCGGCACGACGAGAACACCGGCGCGGCGTTCAGCCTTTTTCAAGGGCGGAGTACGACGCTGCTCCTGATTGGCGTGATCGTGATTGGCGTGCTGATCTATTACTATCGCGCGTTGCCGCAGGGGCGGCCGGTCCTGCGCCTCGCGGTCGGGGGCGTGCTCGGCGGGGCGGTCGGCAATATCATTGATCGGGTACGGCTCGGTCATGTCACCGACTGGATTCACCTCACGCATTATCCGACCTTCAATGTCGCGGACAGTTGCATCACGATCGGCATGTTTACGCTGGCAATCTCTCTCCTCTTCATAGATCGCTCCGCGCGTCGTGATGGCTGATCGTGCCCGACGCGCAATCGTTCACCCTCACCGTTGGCCCGGAGCGGATCGGTGAGCGGCTCGATCGCTTCCTCGCGACCGAACTATCGCAGTTTACCCGCGCCTATCTCCAGGCACGGATTGACGCCGACGATGTCCGCGTAGATGGTCGCCCGCGCAAGGCAAGTTACCGGTTGCGCGGTGGCGAAGCGATTTCGCTGACAATCCCCGATGAGCCACGCCGGACGACGCTCATACCCGAGCAAATGTCGCTCGCGATCCTTTACGAAGATGCGGATGTAATCGTCATTGACAAGCCCGCCGGGCTGGTTGTCCATCCCGGCGCGGGCAACTGGACCGGGACGCTCGTCCACGGCATCCTTGCACACGCGCCGGAGGTGCGGACCAACGACACCGTCCGGCCCGGCATCGTTCACCGCCTCGACAAGGAGACCTCAGGCGTCTTGATCGTCGCGAAGCACGACGTGGCGCGGGAATTCCTCGCCCAGCAACTCCGCGAGCGTACCGCGCACAAGGAATACACCGCGCTCGTCCACGGCATCGTGCCGCGCGACCTGACGATCGAAGCGGCAATTGGTCGCGACCCGATCCACCGCACGCGGATGGCCGTCGTGAGCAATGGGCGGGAGGCAACGAGCATTCTGCGCGTCGCCGAGCGTTTGCCGGGCTACACAATGCTTTCTGTTGACCTCCGCACCGGGCGGACGCACCAGATTCGCGTCCACTGCGCGTACATCGGGCATCCGGTCGCGGGCGACCATACCTATGCCCCGCGACGGGCGCCACCGCGCGGGCTAACACGGCAGTTCCTCCATGCTGCCCTCCTCGAACTGACGCTCCCGAACGGCGAGCGGCGGTCATTCGTCAGCCCGCTGCCGCTCGACCTCGCCAATGTGCTCGGTTCGCTCCGCGACCGTGGGTAATCCGCTATACTGTGGGTATGAACGAGCACGAACAATTCGATAGTGGCTACGCGACCTGCCAATCGCTGTATCGGGCGGCAATCCGTGCGGTTGATCCGCACGCTGCGACGTTGCGCGCGCTCGGTCGCGACGGTGAGATGCTGACGGTCGGCGGCGCGACATTCGATCTCGCGCGCGTGCGGAAGGTTGTTGTCATCGGCTTCGGTAAGGCCGCTGTCCCGATGGCACAGGCGGTAGAAGCGGTGCTGGGCGGTCGCGTCACGCGCGGCATCGTCGTCACAAAGTACGGTCAGCGCGAGCGAACCGCGACGATTGATGTCCGCGAGGCGGGACATCCAACCCCCGATGCGGCCGGGATCGAAGCGACCGTTGCGATGCTCGATTTGCTCCGCGATCTCACCCGCGACGATTTGGTGATCTGCCTCGTTTCCGGTGGCGGGTCGGCACTGTTCGAAAAGCCGGTGGACGGCCTGACGCTCGAAGATATGCAGCACACCACACGCCAACTCATTCGAGCGGGCGCGCCAATCACGGCGCTGAATGCGGTGCGCAAGCATCTTTCGACGGTTAAGGGCGGGCAGTTGGCCCGGCACGCCGCGCCCGCGACGCTGATCGCGCTGATGGTGTCGGATGTCGTCGGCGATCCGCTCGATGTTACCGCATCCGGGCCGACCGTGCCGGACCCGACGACATTCGCCGATGCCCTCGCGGCGCTCGATACCTATGGTGTCCGGGCCACGGTTCCGGCGGCGGTCGTCGCGTATCTCGACGCGGGCGCGCATGGCGCGTATCCCGAGACGCCGAAGGCGGGCGACTCGTGCTTCGCGGCGACACAGACGCTCATCATCGCCAACGCGCAAATGGCGTTGGACGCTGCGGCACAGGCGGCGGAAGCGATGGACCTGCCAACATTAGTGCTAGCCAGCACGCTGGAAGGCGAGGCGCGGGAGGTCGCGCGCGTGTGGACGAGCATCGCGCGACAGGTCCGCGACCACGCGCAGCCGATCGCGCCGCCCTGCTGTCTGCTTGCCGGTGGCGAAACGACCGTCACCGTGACAGGCGATGGAGAGGGCGGTCGCAACTCCGAGTTCGCGCTGGCCGCCGCGCTCGCGTTGGACGGCACGGACGGTATCATGATCGCCTCCCTCGCGACCGATGGCGGCGATGGCACGACCGACGCGGCGGGTGCCGTCGTGAGCGGCGCAACCATCGCCCAGGCACGCGCCGCCGGGCTGGACGCGGCGGACTTTTGTCGGCGCAACGACGCCTACACATTTTTCGACCAAGTGGGTGGCCTTCTTCGCCCCGGCCCGACCGGCACGAATGTCAACGACCTGATGATCGCGCTGATTAAGTAGGGGGTGCGGTGCGGATACGGTAGGGTAAGGTCTTCGTCCGAATGCATAGATCGTGCGGATCACGACACAGCGATGTCGGAATGTGACGATTGTCTTCATTGAACCGCCATGCTATCGTTCGCGGTGGGATGGGCTGATTTCGCGTTGAGATGTTCAGTTACATCAAAGGGGGGGCGGGATGAAGGTAGGACGGATTTTCCGTTGGGTACTGGTCTTTGCGACCTTGGGGCTGTTCGCGCTCATGCTGCCGGTCGGGGTTGCTGCCGCGAACCCCACGGTACCGCCGGACCCTCGTTTCGTCATCACGCGGCTCGGTGATCAGCCGCCGGCTGCAGCCGTTGCCGTTGTTGCCCCGATGACGACTGCCGTAACACCCCCCAAATCGCTCCGCTTCACCGCGCAGGGTCGGATCACGGTCAAGGGCACACCGGGCGATCTTATGCTGACGATGAAGGGCGAATTTGCTAGTCCAGACCGTCTGCACGCCACACTAACCCTGAGTGATTCGAGCAGCAGCGACACCATCCCGCCGATCGAGTTGATTGTCGTCGGGCAATCTCCGTACGTCCATCTCACGGGGGATGCGTCGCCTACCGGCCAGGATGTCTGGGTGTTGATTGATAACCTGGATGGCCTGACGAGCGTACCTGGCGCGGGCATCCCCAATTTGGCGAACCTCCCCCCCGTCTCGACACAAACGCAAATGCTCGGTGATGAGACGATTAACGGGACCCCAACGACACATACACGCACGACTGTTGATGCCACGGCCCTCCTGGGCGGGACGGTGAAAAGCGCGAAACCCTCAAGCATTACCGTTGATATGTGGGTCGGCAAGGGCGACAACTTCCCGAGACGCATTGCGATCAGTGGCAACCTTTCGATTGATCCGAGCGCTCTCACGAGTGGCCAGACCGGTCGCACCGCCGCTGTCGCACCATCGTCGGTGGTGGACGCGACGCTCAATTTCACGATTGATTTCTCGGACTTCAACATGCCGGTGACGATCAATCCGCCCGCGACATTCGTGAAATTATCTGACGTTCTGAAGTAGGTGCGCGGCATCATCGGCAGATGCACGAGGTCGGCCTCTTGATTGCTCGCCCGGAGCAGGCGTGCTATCTTGCTACTGCTGATGTTTGTGAAGCGGTGCACGATCAGGGGGCGTTTGACGATGGCGCGAGCGGTCGAACGGGCGACGGAAGAGGCGACGAAGCAGATGGACGGGCGGCGGGCGGCGCTCTGGATTGATCCCGATTTGACGCGGCGTGTCCTGACCCAGTTCATTGCCGAGGAGATCGGCAAGTTCGGCGTCCGGCGCGGGGTCGTCGGTGTGAGTGGCGGCATTGATTCCGCGCTGGTCGTCGCGCTGGCTGCGGAAGCGCTCGGCCCCGACAATGTGCTCGCTGTGCTGATGCCGTACCGGACGAGCAATCCGGACAGCCGCGCGCACGGCCTGCTCTGCGTTGAGCAACTGGGCGTGAACAGCGTGACTATCCCCGTTACGCCGCAGGTGGACCCCTATTTCGCGCAGTTCCCGGAAATGTCGAACCGCCGCCGGGGCAACATCATGGCGCGCGAGCGGATGAAAATCCTCTACGATCAGTCCGAGGGCTACGGTGGCCTCGTCATCGGCACCTCGAACAAAACCGAGATGCTGCTCGGTTACTCGACGGTCTACGGAGACGCCGCCGCCGCGATCCATCCGATTGCCGACCTTTATAAGGCACAGATTCGCCAGTTGAGCGCTGCGATTGGCGTGCCAGCGGTGATCATCGGCAAGCCGCCGAGCGCGGACTTGTGGCCGGGGCAGACCGACGAAGACGAGTTACAGCTCACCTATGAGGCCGTGGACGAGATTTTGTATGAATTGGTGGATCGGCGGATGCAGCCCGAGGCATTGATCGAGCACGGCGTACCGGCGGCGGTGATCGCCCGCGTCGTTCGCCTGGTTCGCTCGGCCCAATATAAGCGTCGAATGCCGCCGATCGCCAAACTCAGCGCCCGCACTATCGAGCACGATTTCCTTTATCTACGCGACTGGGGACACTGAGAGAAGCAATGAGGGCCGAGCGATGAGCAATGAGGCCGAATGCCCCACTCATTGCTCATCGCTCGGCCCTCATTGCTCGTTGGCTGGTGAGCCAGCGGCAGAGAAATGGTGACGCTAACGCGATCAGCCCGATAGCAGTCGCGAGCGCCCCGTCGCCGAGGAACAGCCAGCGTCCCGGCAGGTGATGGGGCGTCATGAGCACGGCCCGCAAGGTGGTTACCGCGCCGGTTGTCAGGACGACGGGGATGAGGAACCATCGGTAGCGCTCCGGCATCAGCCAACCGATACCGGTGGCAATTGCGGCGATGGCGAATGCCGTCAGCAGTGCCGCGAGCGTCGCATCGCGCGACAATCTGAAACTCGTCGCGGCGACGGACGCAACGAGTACCGCAATCGGCGCAACATTCAATCCTGCCCAGCCGGAATCGCTCGCAGATAGGGTGTACAGATAACTGGCGATCAGCGATGCCACGATGAACGTGCCCGCCCATGTGAAGACGAGCGGGAGGAGATGCACCGGCACCGGCGCATCGAGCGCGCTGTGTTCGAATGATGCATGAAGCGTCAGAAAAGGCGCCAGGAGCACGAACAGCGCGAAGGCGATAGGCCACGTCAGGTGAGAGTCAGACATATCCCTAAAGAACATTGCACCGGCGCCAACCGCAAGGGTGATCGCCGTGACGACAACGACAAACGTCGTGGGGACGCTCGATGTGAAGGAATGACGGGCGATTGCGACCGCGACGATCAGAACCAGATACGGCGCCATCGCGTCGAACGCACCGTACCAGCGATTGGGCGAACTGGTAGATTCCTCCGTCGCGCAGCGTTTCGAGGCCGGTTGGTTGCTCACGATCCGCGTGCCGGCCATCGTCAGGCGAATGTCGGCGTGGCGACACGCAGGGCGTCCATTACGCGCTCCAGCGGCACCGCGATGAGGCGACCGCCCTCGATATGGCTCACCGTCGTCCATCCCGCATCGCGCAGCGTCTGCACAGCGACCTCGATGTTCGTGCCGAGGGTACTCACCATATGCGTATCGGAACCGATTGTGATGTGTTCGCCGCCGTGCTCGCGGAAGAGGCGAAGGATATCGGCGCCGGGCATCGGTTCGTGCGCTGCCGTGCGCACCGCCGATGTGTTGAGATCAAACCCTTTGCCGCGCGCGGCCATCGCGTCGAAGATGCGGCCAAGTTGCGCGCGATTATGCTCCAGGTCAATCCGCCCATTGACGATATCGTACCGCTTGCCGAGATCGAAGTGTCCGATGACATGGAAGAAATCTTCGGTCGTGACGAGCGCCTCGATTTCGTCCAGATACTGCTGGTAGACCGCGATACTCGGATGCTTGAGGGCGCGCTCGCCGAGATATTCGCCGGCGATCCAATGCACCGAACAGATAATGAAGTCGAACGTCTTGTCCACAAGATATGCCGCCACGTCCGCTGCCGTCTGCCGGTTCCAGTCCACCTCTGCCGCCGCAAGGATGGTCAGTCGGTCGCCGTATTGATCGCGGCATGTGGCAATGTCGGCCATGTAGGCGGGGTATTTGTTGTGGCCGCGCGTGCGGTCGGCGGGGTCGTGGTCTATGTGGTCGGTGAAGGCGATTTCCTGAATGCCGATTTCGATTGCACGCTCGCAATATTCGTGCATTTTCACCCGGCTGTCGGGAGAATTCGTCGTGTGCGTGTGATACTCATACATCCGTGCGGGTCCTTCCTTTCTCTTTTAGGATGATACCACAGCATTCGTGCGTCGCTGGATGCTATACTCCCGCCGGTGTATGCCGGTATGTGGGGGGAATAATGATTTGATGATGGGCTTTTGGGAGACGCTCCGCCACCGATTTCAGGGGCAGCATACGCTCGCGAATATCATCTTCGCGCTCTTCTGGTCCACGATCGCGATCTGCTTGACCATCCTCGCGACGCGCATCTTCAAACGCATAATGCGTCGTATTTTGATCCGCGCGCATTTGCCGCGGAACCTCGTCGCGCTCGCAGGCAATGGCGTGACGGTGCTCGGCGCGATTATCTGTGTCGCGATTATCCTCTCGGTCGTTGGCGTGCCAACGAGTGCGGTGATTACCTCGCTTGGCCTCGCGACTGCCGGCATTGTGCTGGCGTTTCAGGATGTCCTGAAGAATTTCATTGCGGGCATTTATCTGCTCGTGGAACGCCCATTCACGATTGGCGACCGGGTGAAAGTGCGCGACGCCGAAGGGACGGTCGAGGAGGTAGACATCCGCACGACCGCGCTGAAGACCGACGCCGGCGTCATCATCCTCGTGCCGAACAACATCATCTTCACGGAGATCGTCACGAACCGATCAGCGTCGGGTCTCGGGCATGCGACCGTGACGCTGACGAATGTTGCCGGAACGCCCGACGAGGCGGGCGCAAAAGCACGCGAAGCGCTTCAGAATATTGATACGCTCGTCGCACAGCCCGCTGCCCAGACAAAGATCGTCGGACTGCAGGACGGCATGGCGGAAATGCAGGTCGAGTTCTGGTATCGCGGATTACGCGACCCCACCCCGGCGGCGATTGCCGCGCTCGGCGATCATTTCCCCGGCTCGAAGATCACGAGTGGGAGTTGAGCATAAAACCTGAGGGGGAGCAGCAATGCGGCGCATCGGTGTCTATGGCGGGACGTTCGATCCGATCCACATCGGCCATCTCGTCGCGGCCGCCGAGGTGCATCACATCCTACATCTCGATCAGGTGCTTTTTCTTCCGGCGGGCGAACCGCCGCACAAGATCAACAACGGCATGACGGCGGCGCGGCACCGCAAGCGAATGGTTGAGTTGGCGATTCGCGACAACCCGCACTTCGCCCTGAGCACGATTGATCTCGACCGGCCCGGCCCGCACTACACGGCGGACGCGCTAACAATCCTCCGCCAGGACGAGCCGGATGCCGCCCTCTGGTTCGTGATGGGCGAGGACACGATCCTCGATGTGCCGAACTGGCTGCACCCGGAGCGGATCGTCGAGCACGCGCGCCTCGCTATCGTCACGCGCCCCGGTTGGAAGGTAGACATCACCGACCTTGCGATGCTCGACGTGGCGATCCCCGGTATCGTTCGGTGCTGCGATTTCATCCCGATCCCGATGCTCGACATCGCCTCGCGCCAACTCCGCGAGCGCCTACGCACCGGCGCACCCGCGCGCTATCAGTTGCGCGCGGACGTCTGGGAATACATCCAGGAACACAGACTCTATCGGGACGCGTAGGGGCGGTTCAGGCATCGCTCCTGCGAGACGATGATCGAGCCATTTGTTGCGATATGACGATCGTGAAAGAGTATCATCGGTTTGGCGGCTGCCAGCGGAAGACTTTCGGGTCGCGCGCGTACCACTCGACGAAACCGCAGGTCGTGCAGACAAGGGCGAAGAGCGTCGTTCCGTCAATGCGCTTGTAGGAGCGGCGGGCAGACGGCGTCGCGCGGTCGAGCGCACTTTCGGCGCGGATCAAGTCCACCCGCTCGGCATCGCGCAGATTTGCGACGGCCATCGTCCCCTTGCATTTGGGGCAGCGGGCATCGTGGGGCGCGGTGAAGGTTTCTTCCGGCATCGGGGCGCTCCGTTCAGATTGGCGGCTCGGTCAGACCGCGCGGTCGCGGCTCCGCTGGCACATCTTTTCCCACGAGCAAGACGCGGTTCCGGCCCATCGCGCTCGGCTCGATCAGCCGGACGACGGCATTGCGTTCGGCAATGTATCGGACGGCGTCGGTTGCCTGTTGCGTCGCCGCGTAGAGCATTTCGCCGAGGCCGAGCGAGGCGAGCAAGGACGCCTGCGTCGTCAGGCCGAGTGTCGTCAGCCCCGCCGCATGTGCCGCCCGTTCGAGCGCGGTGAAATCCACATGCGCTGTCATATCCTGCTCGCCGACATGGGCGAACGGCATCCGGTTCGCGGTGTGCCGCTCGTAGCACATCAGCGATCCTTCAGGGAAACGACCGGGCCGGTAGAGTGCCGGCGCGACATCACCGTAGTCAATGATGAGAACATATCCCTTGTCGAGCCGTGTGGCGATGTTGGCGATCCATGATGTCAAAGCGAGACAGATTTCCGTGACCTGTCCCTCTTCGAGCGTGATGGCTTCGGCGGTGAGCGTCTCCGCCAGTTGCATAGTGGAGGGAGCCGCCCATATTTCCGCGAACGCCACCCGGTCTTCGTCCCAAACGACGAATGCCTCTCCCAGTGTACCGTGGGCAGCGCGTACGCGGTGAATGGGAAGGGCGTCCACGAATTCATTCGCCAGCGCCATGCCAACAATTCCCATTGGTGGCGCGCCGCACGCGACGTGGCTCGCGTGATCGGTGAGCGCTGAACGAGCGTGCTCCAGCGAAAGGGGAGCAATGTCATCGAGCCAGTACGTCGTCGCGGCGTACGCCGCGGGTTCGATCTCCCGGAGCGTTTCAAGGAGTGTGCGGGCCAGCGTCCCCGTCCCCGCGCCATGCTCCCAGAGGGTGAAGTTTGCTGGCTGCCCTAACAAATGCCAGCACTCGGCTACCTGTATGGCGAGGCAGCGACCGAAATAGGGCGAGGTTTCGGGCGCCGTGAGGAAATCCGCGCCCTCCCGTCCTGGCGCACCCCGACCGCTCGCGTAGTAGCCGTGGACGGGGTGCGTGAGCGCGAGTTCCATGTAGCGGGCGAACGGCACCCGCCCGCCCGCGTCGGCGATAGCCGCACGAATGATCGCGATCAGGTCGGGATTTCCGTCAGTCGGTTCCGGCATCGTCATGGCACAATGGTACTGACACATCGCACTTGCGGCAATGGTCGCCGTCGCGCCGCGTCCGCCGGTTCGCTATGATGGCGGACAATACGGGAACGAGGGCGGCGATGGACATTCATGAACGACGCTTCCTGACGGCGGATGACCGGGCGTATCTCGACGAGATTGAATTGACGCTGGCACGCGTGTACCACATCCCGCCGGAGCGAATCGGTGTGGTCGTCCGCGCGCTCGGTCGCGAGGTGCAGCGGGAACGCGCGCGCGGCGATCAAACGCCAGCCACGATCCGTTATCCCTACGGCGGCGCGACGGGACATGCCGAGGTGCTGGCCGCCCTACTCGTCGCGCCGCGCCCGCCTTCCCGCATATTTCTCGCTGCGCTGGCGCTGATGGGCGCGGCCGCCGGGTTGCTCGGGATGCGCGTCCTCCTCGCACTCGCCTTCCGGAACTTCTCGCCCGTCCATCTCGGCTGGCTCGATGGTGTGCTCGCGGTCGTCGTCGTTGGGGTGATCCTCGGCGCGTCGCGTTCCACCTGGCTACCGGATCGCCTCGGTCGCCTTAATTGGCTGGGTATTTCGCTCGCGCTCGGCATCGTCATCGGCCTGGGCGCGACGTACACGCTCCGCGCGCTGCATGTTCGGCGTACCCTCGTCACGCTGCCGCTCTGGGTCGCGGCGGTGATCGCGGCGGTGTGCTGCGCCCTGACCTGGCTGCTGACCTGGCCGGGGGAAGATCTGCCGTACCAGGAGTAAGCGACGATCACAAAGCCAGGTGGACTACCGACGGCCCGGAACGGGCGCCGGGAGGCCGACGATCGGTACAGTCGGGCGGGGAACTGGGAGCGGCGCAGCGGGCGACGGCAGCGGCAACGCGCTTGACCGAGGGCTCGGCGGCAGGGAGTTTGCGGACGGCGTCAGCACGACGAGTGTGATCGCGTTCGCCGCGTAGGTAGTCGTGAAACCGCCCTGACCGACCGGCAGATCGGCCTGCCGGACGACGGCATGGAGGTTGGTCGGGGAATACGCGTAGACCTGTGCGAGCGCGTTCCCCGACCAACCGGCGAGTGACAGCGTGCTGCGGAGATCGTTCCCAGTCTTGTTGATGACCGTCAGCGTCACCGCGCCATCGGCGGATCGCTGCGCGCCGTAGATCGCCAGTTGGCCTTGATCCGCGCTCGTGGACTGCACCCCGATGTCGCCGAACGACCCGCCCGCGCCGTCGTAATTGCGATACATGCGGAAGGCGAATGCGCCCGGCTGCTCCGTCGTGGGTGGCGCCCACATCATCGCGAGGTCCACGCGCTCGCGGCCAAAGATGCCGAGGACGTCCGCTTCGGCGAGCGCGCCGTTGATGGATTCGAGGCCACCCCAATTGTACTCGCCGATCGAAAGGCGCGTCCCCGGATAGGAGCCGTCAATCCAACCGTGGAAGAGCGGGATCGCCCGGATCACCTGGCCGATCCAACTCTCGTCGGTGTAGGTCGGGTCCCAGAGGGCGCGCGTCGAGCGAAGGCGCAGTGCCTGCGTGGCCGCATCGCCCGCCGGGCCAATGGCAACATTCGACCCTTGCGGGTAGAAATGCTCGTCGAAGTAGTCCAGTATGCGCGTCCCGTGCAACTGCTCATACGCCTTCATCCGCTGCAAATACCATTGGCCGAGCGGCACGTTGCCGTGGGCGGCACGATCCCCCGCGACGTTGGTGTCGAAGTAGGCGAGCCACCCCCAGTCGGAAGGGCCGAGCGTCTTCGCGGTGGGATCGCCTGCCTTGACAGCCGCCGCGTAGGTCGTCGTCCGACTTTCCAGTTCATCGTAGGTGAGGGCGCTCGGATGTACGTCCCGATGCGTCGAGTCCCACAGCACGGGTTCGTTATCGAGGTCGTAATACGGGACGCCGCCGGCTGCCGCAGCACCGTGCCGCGCGACAAAGTGTGCGACCCAATTCTGGACGAATGATCCGTCCGTTGCCACGCTCGTTTCGAGCGGATCATTGCCCGTGATCGCCGTGCCGTCGGTGTGACGACCGTTGCCGCAATCCGCGTTGTACGGATCGGTTTCCTGCTGCGCGCCATATTGGGCGACGCTGAAGCCGCAGAAGAAAGGGTGATTCACCGGGCTTGCTTTCGAGACATAGCCGATCAGCGGCACCGTGACGATCGGTTTCGTGCCATGCGCGCGGTCGGTATCCACGAACTGATCGGTCGTCTGGCCACCCGCGATGTTCTCGTAGTAGTAGTCGCTGCCGGTGTTATGGACATTCGTCGTCCAGTTGTACCGGCTCGTCGCGTTGCCGCCCCAGCGATCCACAGGCAGGCGGAGTTCCTGCGCGAGCGTCGGATCGGCGAAGTTCATCCCGTAGATATCGGGGCTTATCGCATGGCGATTCGCCGCGACACTGACAGTGAGCGCCGGGCCGGAATTCGCGGACTGCACGGGCGCGAAGACAAACATCGCCATTGACATTGCAGTAGCGACAAGAAGTGCGGATACCAGGACGCGCGATTTCGCCCTCAGCATCATGCGGGCATACACCATTCAATTCCCCCTGCACCAAACTCTCTACGCGGATGGACTATAGCGTTTGGGCAATAATTGCACAAGTGTTGACCAAATGATCTGCCTGCGCGGAGAAGAATGACCGTAGCGGCGGTTCGGCATGGATGCTACGATGGAGAGCGTCATGCGACCCGCTATGCGCGAAAGGAGCGACCGCGATGATTCGCCCTCATGTGCTGCCCGGCATCGGTGTCGGCGCGGACCTCGGCGACTACCTCGATGAGATCCCGCTGCCGTCCGTCTATGCCGTCTACGACGAGACGCCCCAACCGACCATTGGCGATCTGCGCGCCGCCCTCCGCACGGCGCTCGCCGAATCGGGCGCGCTGGAGCGCATCCGGCCGGGGATGCGTGTCGCCGTTTGCGCGGGTAGCCGGGGGATTGACCAGATCGTGCCGACACTGCGCGAAGCGGTCGCGATGGTGCGGGAGCGGGGCGGCGAGCCGTTCGTGCTCGCGGCGATGGGTTCGCACGGCGGCGCGACCGCCGAGGGGCAGCACGAAATCCTGTCCGGCTACGGCATCACCGATGAGTCGATGGACGCGCCGATCGTTACCGGCGTCGAAACGGAATGCGTCGCGACGGTCGAGGGCACAGTGCCCGTCTGGGTGAATGCCCGCGCCCGCGCAGCGGACGCGACGCTGGTCATCAATCGCGTCAAGGCGCACACCGACATCCGCGGCCCGATCGAGAGCGGGCTGGCGAAAATGTGCGCGATCGGGCTGGGTGGCCCGCGCGGTGCGGCGGTCTTCCATCGCAGCGGGCCGCAGATGCTCGCGAAACTGATCCCGATTGTCGCGAAGGAGACGATTCGCGCACTGAACATCATCGGTGGCATCGCGCTGATCGAGAATGCCGCCGGGACAATCGGTGAGATGCGCGGCATGCAGCCGGACGACATCGGTGGGCCGGTGGAGATGGCACTGCTCGAACGCGCGAAGGCGCTTCATCCGCGCATCCCGATTGATCAACTGGACGTGCTGATCGTGGACGAACTGGGGAAGGATATTTCCGGCAGCGGCCTCGATTCGGTTGTCATCGGCCGCATGTATATCCATACGGTGCCGGAATTCGAGCGACCCGACATCAGCATCATCACCGTCCTCGATGTGACGGACGCTTCGCACGGGAACGCGGTCGGCATCGGCTTCGCCGACTGCATCCCGGCGTCGCTGGTCGAGAAGATTGACTGGCGCGCGATGTACATCAACGCGGCGACCTCCGGCCTCGGCGGGCCGCAGCGCGCGAAGATGCCGATGGTCTTCCCGACGATGCGCCAAACCGTGCAGGCGGCGATCTTCATGTGCGGCCGGAGCGATTTCGAACATGTCCGTCTGGCGCGCATCCGCAACACGCACGATGTGCAGGAACTGGCTGTCTCGGCAGCCGTCCGCGATGAGCTCGTGGGTCGGCCACATCTGCGCGTCGCGGATGCCGCCGAATCGCTCGCGTTCCCGGAATGAGGCGCATGCGGTCGTCGTCCGGGCTGGTTGGGATCGTTGCGGACGACATCACGGGTGCGTGCGATGCCGCCGCACAATTTCAGCGGGCGGGCGCACGCACCGCCGTTGTTCTCGATGACGGCGACGGCCCGTTGCCGACGGGCTGGGACGTGCTGACATTGACGACCGAATCGCGTCGCGCGCTGCCGACAATCGCGGCGGGCCGGACGCGCGATGCCGTCGAACGCCTCCGCGACGCGGGCGCAGAACGCATCTATATTAAGGTGGACAGTACGCTGCGCGGCGCGCCGGGCGGGATTATCGAGGCGGCGGCGCTCGCGTTCGGCGTCCCGTACGTCCTCGTCACGCCCGCCTTCCCGGAGCAGGGCCGTACCGTCCTCGGCGGCTGGGTTCGCCGGGACGACACCGCGATTGTTGATGGCATGGCACGGCTCGGGGAGACGGCGATTGCCTCGATTGGCCATATCCCACTGCGCGCGATCCGTTCCAGCATGACCGCGATAGCTATCTCACCCGGCCTCCTCGTGGACACCGTCGCCCTACTGCTCGCGGACGCCGAGCGCGACGACGACCTGTGGACACTCGCGGAGTACGCGGCCTCGACCGAGTTGTCATTGGTCGCGGGTTCGGCGGGGCTGGCGCGGTATATCGCGCCGTTCTGGTGCTGGGAAACGAGCAACGCGGACGAGGATGAAGATATCTGGGTAGACCGCGACGGGCCAGTTCTCGTCGCCATCGGCACACGCAATCCGATGACGCAGGCGCAACTCGCCTACCTGCGCGAGGCGGATGATGTCTGCGTCATTGATGTCTTGCAGGACGATGTGGATGCCGCGCTGCCCGCGATCCGCCGCGCGCTCGACCGGACCCCTGTCGTCGTCGCCGCGCTCGTCGTGCCGCCCGATGTTGCGGTCACGGACGCCGGTCTCGACGGTCTCGCGCGGATCATTGTCGAGGCGGCCGTCGAGCGCGGCGACGACCTGCGCGGCCTCGTGACGACGGGCGGCGCGACGACGCTCGCCATTTGTCGGGCGTCCGGCGTCCGCTTGCTCAATGTAGTGGACGAAGTATTGCCCGGTATCCCCTGCTCGGTGATGGCCGATGGGCAACTGGTCAATGTGCCGATCATCACCAAATCCGGCGGCTTCGGGCAGGAGGACGCGCTCGCCGTCGCCTGCGTCTGGCTCCTAAGCGACACCGCCGAGGGCGACGATGATCGGGATCGCGATCTGGAATGGGATGATCAGGACGACGAACCGGATGATGACAATGACCGTCAGCCTCGATAAATCGGTGCTTCGATAGGGGGCTGAATGGCCCGGTAGTCGCAGGCTTTCCGGCCTGCCGCTTCCGGGCGACGAAGGGCAGGCTGGAAAGTCTGCGACCACCCAGAAGGGCAGGGAGGCGCATGCCGTTCGATTCGCTTGTTCCCGGTGTTGGAGGGGAGATCATCGCCGATGTGGACGGGTTCACACCGCCGTCCGGCATCGTCGCCGTGTGGTTTCTCGGGCAAGCCGGGTTCATCATCAAATTCTCGTCCGGCACGGTCTGTTACCTCGATCCGTGGCTGTCCGATCTGTCCGGCGGGCCGCGCGCCTACCCGATCCCGCTCGACCCCACCCTTGTCACGAACTGCGACATTCTCCTCACCTCGCACGATCATGGGGACCATATTGATGTGGACGCCGATCCGATCATCATGCGGCAATCGCCGCAGGCGACGTGGATCGCGCCGCGCGGGGCGGAGCCATTTGTCCGCCGCCTTGGCGGCACGGAGGAGCGCACGCGTCTCCTCGATGGCGATGACGCAGTGTCGGTGCACGATGTGCGGATTACGGCGATCCCCAGCACGCATTACGGCTTCTTCGACGAGGAGCGGTACACGCCCGCCGAGGAAGCGTGGTACGCGACCATCCCGGCGCAATTGCCGCCCGAACGACGAGGCAAGGAACGGTTCATCGGGTTCGTGCTGGAGTGCGACGGTGTGACGATCTACCACGCGGGCGACAACAATGGCTATCACGGATTTCTTGAGCGCCTCGCCCGCTGGCCGCAGTTCGATCTGATGCTGCTGCCGATCAACGGGCGCGACTGGTTCCGCGAGCAGCATCGGGTCATTGGCAACTTCACCTATCGCGAGGCGGCGCAGGTCGCGCATCACGCGCACGCGCGGTTGCTCATTCCCTACCACTACGATGGCTTCACCGGCAACAACGAGTACCCGGACGCGCTCGTACGGTACGTCCAGAACGACGGGCCGCGCGTGCCCGTGCGGGTGTTGCAGGTCGGCGAGCGCGCATTAGTCGAAGTCGAGCGCGGGGCCGGTTTGTAATCAACATCTCTGCCTGGCTGCGGAGGACGGAGTTTGGTGGCGGTATGCTGAAGCCCGCTGCCACCATTTCAGGTGAGCCAGCGGCTACACACGCATCCAATCCCGCAGTGGGTGCGTACACTCTTTTCAGACTGCCCGGGATCACGTAGTGTTGCGCCGCATTCTGCTGAACAGGCTTCCTGGGATGAAGAAGGGATCGTGCTTCATGCCGTGTTCGCGCGTCTCCACCCTGTCACGACGACACTTCCTCACGGGGGCAGCGACATCCGCAGCCGCTGCGCTGCTCGCCGCCTGTGGTGGTAACTCCACCGCGACCGACACATCGAAGCCCGCTGCGACGGCAGGAAGCGCGAGTGCATCGGCAGCCACGATCGCGCCGACCGCTGCCGGGACGAAGCCGCCCGCTTCTGTCTCAACCACAACGATTGGCGCCGCCGCAAGCAGTACAACTGCGGCGAGCAGCGCGACGGCGGGCAGTGCATCGCTCGGTGGCGGCATGATCGGCGGTATGACGTGGGAGCAGATCGTCGCGAAGGCGAAAGGTGGCACGGCCAACTGGTTCCTGTATGGCGGCAGTCAGACGACAAATGACTACCTCGACAAGTACGTCATCCCGACGATGAAATCGCAATACGACATCACCGTGAAACGGACGCCCGTGACGGATACGGTCGAGGCGGTCAACAAAGTGCTCGCCGAGAAGCAGGCCGGCAAAATGACCGACGGCAGCGTGGACATGATCTGGATCAACGGCGAAAACTTCCGCACAATGGCCGAGGCGAATATCCTGCTCGCGGACTGGGCGCGCAATCTGCCGAACGCGAAACTGATTAACTGGGACGAGCCAAATGTCAAGAACGACTTCGGCATCCCCGTCAATGACCGCGAAGCGCCGTGGGCGCGCGCGCAGTTCGTCTTCATCTACGACAGCACGAAGGTGCCGACGCCGCCGAAGTCGTTCAAGGCGCTCGAAGAGTACCTGAAGGCGAATCCCGGCAAATTCACCTACTCCGCGCCGCCGGATTTCACCGGCAGCGTGCTCGTCCGCCACGTCCTGTACGAGACGACGGGCGGCTGGCAGCAGTACGGTACCAGCTTCAACGAGCAGGTCTACAAGGAGAAATCGCCCGTCGCATGGGACTACCTGAACCGGATCAAGCCGAATCTGTGGCAGAAAGGTGCGACCTACCCCGAGGCGGCGGCGAAACTCGACCAACTGTTCGCGGACGGCGAGGTGAATTTCACGATGAACTATAGCCCGACGGCGGGATCGGTCGGCATTGCGAGCGGCAAATATCCGAAGACGACGCGCACCTTCTACCTCGATGCAGGTACGATCGCGAACACCAGTTACCTCACGATCCCGTTCAACGCAAAGAACAAGGAAGCGGCGCTCGTGTTAGCCAACTTTCTCGAATCGCCGGAAGCGCAGTTGGAGAAGGCGAAGCAGACCCGCTCCGGCGACTCCACCGTCCTCGATTTCGCCAGGCTCCCGGATGCATCCCGCACCGCTTTCAAGAGCATCCCGCTCGATGAGGCGACGATCCCCAGCGCGGAACTCGCGATGCATGCTCTCCCCGAGTTGCCGGCAGCGTACGTGGATCGCATCGAGAAAGACTGGCAGGCGAATGTCCTCAAAAAGTAACGAGTAGCGAGTAGCGAGTATGATACCGTTTCGTGATGACTATGCCGCAAGCGATGGCGCTGCCACAATGCCCCGCAGGGGCGGTTCGCGAACTGCCCTCTCTGCCCCGGCAGCAACGGCTCGTTATTCAACCATCACGTCATAGTAGTCTGCAAAAGGCGGTTGTCGAACCGCCCCTACGTAGCCGCCGCGCCAATTCGAATGACGTTGTGAGGTGATTTGCACCGATGAGCAATGCGGTCCTCAGTCCTCCCCGTTTTCGGCGTCCGACCGCGTTCCTGCTGTTGCTGCCGAGCCTTGCGGTAATCGGGCTTTTTCTCGTTGGCGGAGTGGGGTTTGCATTCGCGCAGAGTCTCGGCATGTTCGCGCTGCTCGGTGATTCGGAAGTGACGTTTCGCCATTACCGCGATGTGCTGCGCGATCCCGATTTCGGTAGCGCGCTCGTGGTTTCGCTCCGTATTTCGGTCGTCAGCACGCTGATCGCACTGATGATCAGCGTCGGCATGGCGCTGCTGCTGCGCAAACGGCTGCGGGGCGACAGTATCCTCCGTCTGCTCTTTCAACTGCCGCTGCCGATTCCGCATCTCGTCGGTGCGGTCGGGATCACGCTGCTGGTCGCACAAAGTGGGCTGATTGCCCGCCTCCTCCATGCTGCCGGGTTGCTCACCGAGCGGAGCAACTTCCCGCTGCTCGTCGGCGACCGCTTCGGCGCGGGGATCGTCATCGTCTATGTCTGGAAGGAAGTGCCCTTTATCACGCTCCTGCTGCTCGCCGCGCTGTCCGCGATCGGCGATCAGTACGAAGAAGCCGCGCGGACACTCGGCGCATCGGCATGGCAGCGGTTCCATCATGTGCTGCTGCCGCTGCTGCTTCCGGCGATGCTTTCCGCCTCGCTGATCGTCTTCGCGTTCACCTTCGGCGCGTTCGAGGTGCCGTATGTGATGGGCCGGACGTATCCGAAGGCGCTCCCCGTCTGGGCATATGAGCGCTTCAACGATGTTGATCTCAACCAGCGGCCCGAAGCGCTCGCCGTCAGCGTCCTGATTGCCCTGCTCGCGGCGGTGATTGTCCTCGCCTACGGCAATCTGACGCGTCGCCTCCTGACGAGCGGACGCGCGCGATGATGGCGACGATTGCCCAGCCTGTGGGCGTGTCAGCGCGTCGCCTGCTCCCCAGTGCGGTCGTGACACTCTGGGTCGTGCTCGTACTCCTGCCCGTCGTGCCGCTCGTCATCTGGTCGGGGGCGTTCGCTTGGCGCTGGCCGGACCTGCTGCCGAGCGCGTGGAGCGGCCGCGCGTGGCGCTACGTCTTCTCGCCGACGACGCAGGTGCGCCCCGGCCTGACGGGGAGCATCACCGTCGCGCTGCTGACAATGTTCGCCGCCCTCGCGATCGGCGCGCCAGCGGGGATCGCAGTTGGCCGGATGACCTTCCGAGGGAAACGGGCAATCGAAATGCTCCTGCTCGCGCCGTTCATCGTGCCGGGGCTGGTCGTAACGATGGGCATCCAGATCGTCTTTATCCATCTGCGGCTCACTGACACGGTGCAGGGCGTCGTGCTCGCCCATCTGATGCCCGCATTGCCCTATGTGATCGTCTCCGTCGCCGGTGTCGCGGCGAACCTCGGCGTGCAGGTGGAGGAGCAGGCGCGCTCCCTCGGCGCGACCCCGTGGCAAGCGTTTTTTCATATTACGCTGCCACTCCTACGACCGGGGCTGGCGGTTGGCGGGCTGTTCGCATTCCTCGTTTCGTGGAGCCAGTACACCTCGACGCTGATCATCGGCGGCGGTAAAGTCCAGACGCTCCCGTTACTCGTCTACACCTTCACGCGCAGCGGGGACAATCCCATCGCGGCCGCGCTCGCGCTGCTCTTCGTCGCACCGGCGGTCCTCGCCCTCGCCCTCGCGTCGCGCACCTTGCGCCAGCGTCAGGCGGTCGTTGGAGGGAGAGTGTGAGAACGGAGATCGAGACGGTGCGTGTGCCGACGCGGTCGCGACCGGGGGCCGTCGCACTCGATCTGGTCGAACTCGGCAAGGCGTACGGCGAAAAGTGGGCCGTTGACGACCTGACACTGTTGGTGCCGCCGGGCGCGCTGGTTGCGCTCCTCGGCCCGTCGGGGTGCGGCAAGACGACGACGCTGCGGATGATCGCCGGATTGATCGAGCCGGACAAGGGCGACATCCGTTTCGACGGCGACTCGGTCGCGACTGTCCCACCCGAGCGGCGCGGCGCGGTGATGGTCTTCCAGCAGCCGACGCTGTTTTCGCACCTCGATGTCGCCGCCAATGTCGGGTTCGGACTCCGCATGCGACGTGAGCCGCGCGCCGCAATTGCGGCGCGCGTGCGCGACGCGCTGGCGCAGGTGCAACTCGTGGGCATGGAGCGGCGGCGGATCGGGCAACTCTCGGGGGGGCAGCAGCAACGGGTTGCGCTCGCGCGGGCGCTCGTCACGTCGCCGCGCGTGCTGCTGCTGGACGAACCGCTCTCCAACCTCGATCCCTCGCTCCGCGACGAGATGCGCGACTTGATCGCCCGACTCCACGCCGAACAAGGCATTACGACGGTGCTTGTCACGCACGACCGGCAGGAGGCGATGACGCTCGCCGAGCAGATCGCCTTCCTTTCCGACGGCCGCTTGCAGCAATACGGCACAGCGCCCGAACTCTATGAGCGACCGGCGACGGTCATCGTCGCGCAATTTTTCGGGATGACCAATCTCTTTCCTGCATCCATCGCCGATGGCTTCGCCCAAACCGTCCTGGGGCCGTTGCGACTTGCGAGGAGCAAAGGAAACAATGGTGAGGCCATCATTGGCATCCGGCCCGAACACATCGCGCTCGGCATGGGCGAGAATGCGGTGATCGGCCGAATTACCGCCCGCACCTATCTCGGTCAGCACCAGCGCGTGACACTCACATCGGGCATTGCGGAGGCGGACCTTACCGTCCTCGCGCCTGCGGATATGCCGCTGATTGTCGGGCACGAAATGTCCGTTTCACTGCCGCCCGAACGCCTGCATGTCATCGTGTGAGATAACGGTATTGCTCGTGATGACCCCGTAGGGGCGATTCGTGAATCGCCCACTCGCGGCGGGGCGCTGCGGGAGGGGCTGGACGATCCGGTAAGGGCGATCACGCCGAGGTACAATCGCCCCTACGGAACGATGGCAGAGCCAGAACGACATGGATGCCGTGAAAGAGGATCAGATCACGAATTTGCCGTCCTTCGCGAATATCTGACCGTCCACGGTGATCGTGCCGCCTTGGCGGAGGTCGCAGACGATGTCGGTATGGATCGCCGATTCGTTTTTGCCGCCCGTTTCCGGGTATGCGCGGCCAAGGGCCATGTGGATCGTGCCGCCGATCTTTTCGTCGAACAGCGTATTCTTCGTGAAGCGCTGGATGCCGTAGTTCGTGCCAAAGGCGAACTCGCCGACGCGGCGGGCGCCGGCGTCCGTGTTGAGGAGTTTTTCGAGATATTCCTGCCCGCGCGCGGCGGTTGCCTCGGTGACGACGCCGTTCACGAAGGTGAGGCGAATATCCTCAATCTCGCGCCCGCCGAGATTGGCGGGGTACGAGAAGTGGATGTGGCCGTTGATGCTGTCTTCGACAGGGCCGGTGAAGATTTCGCCGTCCGGGAAATTGCGTGCGCCGTCGGCGTTGATGAAGACGCGATCCTTGATCGAGAGCGTCAGGTCGGTGTCCGGCCCGATGATATGCACCTGATCCTTGCCGACCAGCCAGTCAATCAGCCGTTGCTGGATCGCGCCTTGCTTCTTCCACGCGGCGACCGGGTCCGGCTCGTTGAGCAACCCCGCGCCGAAGACGAAGTCCTCGTACTCGGCGAGCGACATCTCGGCATCCTGCGCATACGCCTCGGTTGGATAGAGGGTGAGCGACCAGCGCAGCGCCCCCGACGCGGCGCGCTCCATATACGTCCTGGTCAGGTCGTTCATCGCGGCGGCCCGCTGCATCTGTTTCGCAGGGTCGGTATTCGTCATCGCCTTGGTGTTTGTCTCCGCGAGGATGCTGAAGGTCGCATCGGCTTGTTCGATAATCAGCCGCTGGACAGGTGAGACCCATTCCAGTTGTGCGGGCGACGCATGTTTGAGAAACAACTCGCCGAGGTGTGGCAACCCGATCGACGTGACCGGGAAAGCGCCCTTGTTCAGGGCGCGGATATATAGCGCCTCTACCAATGGCGCGGCCACCGGCGGACTGTTGATCGCGAAAAAGTCACCTTCTTTGATGGCGAGCGAGTAATCAATCAGTACGTCTGCAAGCTTTTCGATCCGTGGATCGGCCATGTCACGCTCCTTGTCGAATACATCAGGACAATTTATTTGCACGAAGGGTAGCACGCGGGCGGCATGGCAGCAACGCGGGGAAACCTAACCCCTGGCCCTTTCCGGCGAGGAAGGGGTAACTCATTACAGTATCAGGGTGTTCCCTAACATCCGGTTTTCCAGAAGGTCACTCCCCTCTCCATCGCAAAGGAGCGCGGGTGCCCTCGTATATTAGTGATGACGGTTCGCGGCGGAAGGTGAGGACGCGGGTGCCCATGCAGCAACGACTGCGTCCCAGAGAGTGTCCCCCATCCGCCGGGGCGCGGCAAGTCTGGACCGTATCGAGTGGC
>JBBRLR010000063.1:0-28460 GCA_038231255.1 Thermomicrobiales bacterium
TCGGCGCGTGCGCGGAGTATTGCGGGACGGAGCACGCCTGGATGCGCATCCGCGTCATCGTCCAGCCGCAGGCGGAGTTCGACTCCTGGCAGCGGCAGCAGGCGCAGGTGGCGGTCGCCCCGAATGGTGGCGACGCGGCGCAAGGGGCGATGCTTTTCCAGCAACAAACCTGCGCCAGTTGCCACGCCATCGCCGGGACGAACGCGAACGCGCAGGTCGGGCCGAACCTCACCCACTTCGGCGGCCGCGACACGATTGCCGCGGGTGTTCTGGACAACACGCCGGACACCCTCGCCACATGGCTCAAAGACCCCCAGGCCGTCAAACCCGGCAACCACATGCCCAACCTGCACCTGACCGACGACCAGATCCGCACCCTCGTGGCCTACCTGGAGGCGCAGAAATGACCGGGAATTTATTGAACCACGAAGGCACGAAGAGCACGAAGGAAAGAGGAGAAGAGAAAAGTAGACCGAATGATTTCTTCTCTTTTCCCTCTTCGTGCTCTTCGTGCCTTCGTGGTTCAACTTCTCTCCCCGAAAGGTAGCACGACTGTGGCGAATGTGCCGTTTGTGCCTGAACTGGATCAGTCGCTGCCGAAGGTTGGGTCAGACGAGGGGCTGCTCAGTTGGGTCGCCTCGGTGGACCACAAGCAGATCGGCATCATGTACCTGATTGCGACGCTCTTCTTCTTTGTCGTCGGCGGCTTCGAGGCGGAATTGATGCGCATCCAACTGGCGAAGCCGGAGAATGCATTCCTCTCGCCGGAGGCGTACAACCAGCTCTTCACGATGCACGGTACGACGATGGTCTTCCTCGTCGTCATGCCGATGCTGATCGGTATCGGCAACTACCTCGTGCCGCTGATGATCGGCGCGCGGGACATGGCTTTCCCCCGGCTCAACGCGCTCAGTTTCTGGCTGCTGATCTTCGGTGGCCTGCTCCTCTATTACTCGTTCATCGGTGGTGGCGCGCCGGACGCGGGCTGGTTCAGCTACGCGCCGCTCAGCGAGCGCGCATTTTCGTTTACGAGCGGACTCGACTACTGGGCGCTCGGGCTGATCTGCACCGGCATCGGGACAACCGTAACCGGGATCAATTTCATCGTCACGATCATCGCGCTGCGTGCGCCGGGGATGAGCATCAAACGGCTGCCGCTCTTTGTCTGGATGACGCTCATCAACTCCGTTCTGATCATCTTCGCCTTGCCGATCCTGAACGCCTCGCTCGTCATGCTGCTGGCGGATCGGCAGCTGGGCGCGCATTTCTTCACGCCGCAATCGGGCGGCTCGGCGATCCTCTGGCAGCACTACTTCTGGGGCTTCGGCCACCCGGAGGTCTACATCATGGTGCTGCCCGCCTTCGGCATCATCAGCGAAGTGATCCCCGTCTTCTCGCGCAAGCCGATCTACGGTTATGGCTTCGTCGCGGGCAGCACGCTCGCCATCGCCTTTCTCAGTTTCGCCGTCTGGGCGCACCATATGTTCGCGGTTGGATTGGGCCGGGGTGCGGATATCATCTTCGCCGGAGCGAGCATGCTGATCGCTATCCCGACGGGCGTCAAGATTTTCAGTTGGGTGGCGACAATGTGGGGCGGCGCGATCCGCTTCACGACGGCGATGTGCTTCGCGATCGCCTTTCTGATCCTGTTCACGATCGGTGGCATCAGCGGCGTCTCGTTCGCCGTCGTCCCGACCGACTGGCAGACGACGGACACCTATTATTTGGTCGCGCACCTGCACTACGTCCTCTTCGGCGGCACGATGTTCGCCATTTTCGCGGGGTTCTACTACTGGTTCCCGAAGGCGACCGGGCGGATGCTCTCTGAGGGCCGGGGCAAATGGGTGTTCTGGCTGATGTTCCTCGGCTTCAACCTCACGTTTGGCGTGCAGCATATCCTCGGCATTCTTGGTATGCCGCGCCGCGTCTTCACCTATCCGAATTTCCCCTGGTGGGGCGCGCTGAACCTTGCCTCGACGATTGGCGCGTTGATCCTCGGCCTGGCGGTGCTCGTCTTTTTCTGGGATGTTGTCGCCAGCCTGCATCACGGCGCAATCGCGGGCGACAATCCCTGGAAGGCCTGGACACTCGAATGGGCGACGACCTCGCCGCCGCCGATGCACAACTTCGACCGCTTGCCGCCGATCCGCAGCCGCCGCCCCCTATGGGATGTCGCACACCCGGAGAATCCGGACTGGAAACGCGCGAAGAACCAGAAAGGCGCGGCGGATAGCGAGGAGATCGGCATTGACAGGAACCTGCAAGGAACGGCGCTCTTCCTCGCCTCGGAAGCCGTCTTCTTCGTGCTGCTCATCCTCGCCTTCGTCTATTATCACAAGAATATCTTCAACGAGTCGAGCGGCACACAGCCGAATGCGGGCCAGGTATTGGACCCGATGAAAACCGGTATCTACACCATCTGCCTGCTCGCCAGCAGCGTCACGATCTGGTGGGCGGGGCATAGTTTGAAGCGCGGGAATCAGACGATGGTGCGCCTCGCCCTACTCGCGACCGTGATCCTCGGCGCAATCTTCCTGTTCGGGCAGGGGCAGGAGTACGCGCGCCTGATCAGCGAGAATGTCACCGTCAGCCGCAATCTGTTCGGCTCGACCTTCTTCACCCTGACGGGTTTCCACGGCTTCCACGTCTTCATCGGGCTGGTGGCCATCACGATCCTTTTCGTCCTCGCCCTCATGGGGACGTTCACGAAACCGCACTCCGTCGCCATTGAGGCGATTTCACTCTACTGGCACTTCGTGGATGTCATCTGGATCGTTATCTTCGCGACGGTCTATCTGTGGGCGCGCGTATGACGACGTGGCGGCTCCTGACGACCGCGTGGGACGGCCCGCCGTCCGTGCTGCTCGGCTGCTCGGCGCTGGTCGCGGCGTATGTCGCCGCCACGCGCCGCCGCCCGTCGCGCCACGCGGGGTATTTCTTCGCGGGCATCGTCGTGCTGCTGTTCGCGCAGTGCTCACCGCTCGACGTGCTCGGCGACACGTATCTGTTCAGCGCGCATATGATCCAGCATCTGCTCCTGCTGCTGATCGTGCCGCCGCTGCTGATCCTCGGCGTCCCGGCGTGGCTCGCGGAGCGATGGCTGGCCGCGTCGCGCGTCCGGGCGGCGGAACGGGCGCTGCGCTATCCGGCGGTTGCGTGGCTACTCGGCGTCGGCGCGATGTACGCCTGGCATCTCCCGACGCTCTACAACGCGACGCTCGCGCACCTCGGCATCCACATCTTCGAACATCTCTGCTTTCTCGTCACGGGCGTCATCTTCTGGTGGCCCATCTGCGCGCCGTTGCCGGCGTCGCGGTATCCGGCCCTGCCGGCGATGTTGTATCTCTTCACCGCCGCTGTCGCGGGAAGCGTGCTCGGCATCATCCTCACCTTCGCGTCGCCCGGCCTGTACCCCGCCTACCTGCATCCGGTGGACGCGCGCGGACTGTTGCCGCTCATTCGGGACGGATGGGGAGTGTCCGCCGCGACGGATCAGCAACTTGGCGGGCTGATCATGTGGGTGCCGGGTGGTCTCGTCTATCTTTGCGCGATCATCGGCACTTTCGCGCGCTGGCAGAGCGATGTGGATGAAGAGGGCGACCCGGCGCTACGCGGCTACGTAGGGCAGGCCGCGCCGTCGTCACTTGGGGAGGGAATCTGATGCCCGATCAATCGCCGGATGTGAAAAAGACCGCGATCAAGATTGCGATGGGTGCGGCGCTCGGCGGCGCGCTCGGCATCGCCGCCGCAAAGCAGGCAGCAGGCGGCAGGCAGTTGGCAGCGGAAGAAAGCAATGAGCAACAGGCGGGTGTCCTTCAAGACACTAGCAACGAGGTAGGGGCGGTGCTCGAACCGCCCTCTCCCCCTCAGCACTCAGCACTCAGCACTCAGCACTCCCCTACCCATCCCGACTGGGAAATGCTGCCCGCCGCACATCTACCCCGACCGACGTACTGGCCGGTCGTCCTTGCGGTTGGGATCATGTTCCTCGCCTGGGGGATCGTGACGACGGTCGCCATCTCCGTGATCGGGCTGGCGCTGCTCGCCCTCGCCCTCGGTGGCTGGATCGGAGAACTGCGCCATGACCATTGAGACCTACGAACCGACCGAGACGGACCACGCGGAATCGCCGGAGACGCTGGCGCGGCGGCGATTCCTGAACTGGTTGTGCCTCGGGCTTGGCGCGATCGGTGCGACAGCGGTGGGCGTGCCAGTCATCGGCTTCCTGATCCGGCCGCTCTTCGCTAAAAAGCCGCGCGAGTGGCGCCCGGTCGGCACGGTGGACGATTTCGCGGTCGGCACGACGAATCTGGTGAAATACACCGATCCGTCATCGGTGGCCTGGACGGGCGTTTCCGGCAATACGGCGGCGTGGCTTCGGCGCACCGGCGGGCAGGATTTCGTCGCCTACTCGGTCAACTGCTCCCATCTCGGTTGCCCGGTGCGCTGGCTGGCGGGCGCCGATCTCTTCATGTGCCCGTGCCACGGCGGCGTGTATTACAAGGACGGTAGCGTCGCCGCCGGGCCACCGCCGCAGCCGCTCACGCGGTATCCGGTACGCGTCAACAACGGGCAGGTGGAAATCCAGACAAGCCCGATCCCGGTGGTATAGCGAGGGTGAAGGACTGAAGCCGACGCTACCAACGATGTAAGGACAGTGTGATGGCAGTGGAAGCGAAGCAGGGGAATATTTTCGTCCGCGCATGGCGGGCGTTTGATGACCGGACGGGGACATCGAAACTGGTTTTGCCGATGATCCGCCATCCGGTGCCGGAAACGGGGCGGATCGGCTGGGCCTATGTCTTCGGCAGCGCGACGCTGATCTCGTTCATGACGCTCGTCGCCACCGGAATTGTGCTCGCCACATCGTATATCCCGGCGACGGCGGACGCCTACAACAGCCTCCAATTCATCTCGCACGACACATTTGGCCGGGTCGTACGCGGCATCCATTACTTCGCCGCCTCGGCGATGATGATCTGCATCGGCATCCATATGATCCGCGTCTTCCTGATGGGTTCGTACAAGTTCCCGCGCGAGGTGAACTGGCTCACCGGCGTCGTGCTCTTCGCGCTGACGCTCGGGATGGCCTTCACCGGGCAACTGTTGCGCTGGGATCAGGACGGGTTCTGGTCACTCGTCGTCGCGGCCGAGCAGGCCGGCCGTCTACCGATTATCGGGACGACCGTCGCGCACTTCATCTTCGCGGGCGACACGGTGAGCGGCGCGACCCTCAGCCGCTTCTTCGCCATCCACGTCTTCTTCCTCCCGGCGCTGATCTTCGCGACCATTGGGCTGCACCTCTATCTCGTCATCCACGACGGCATCTCGGAGCCGCCGAAGGCGGGCGATCCGGTGGACCCGAAGACGTATCGGGCGAAGTATGACGCGCTCCTGAAGCGGGACGGCGTCCCCTTCTGGCCGGACGCCGCTTGGCGGGACGCGATCTTCGGGGTCGCGGTGCTTGCTGCCATCCTGCTCCTGGCGATCATCTTCGGGCCGAAGGAATTGGGGCAGCAGCCCGATCCCTCGATCGTCCAGGCATATCCACGACCAGACTGGTACTTTCTCTGGTACTTCGGTGTGCTCGCACTCTTGCCGAAGGGGACAGAGAGTTACGTCATCATCCTCGCGCCTGTGCTGCTCTTCGTCGTGCTCTTCGGGCTGCCATTCGTCTCCAACCACGGTGAGCGCAGCCCGAAGCGGCGGCCGTGGTCGGTCGGCTTCGTCATCCTGACATTGATAATGATCGGCACACTCTGGCAGGTCGCGGTGCGCGCCCCGTGGTCGCCGCACTTCGAGGTGCAGCCGCTTTCCGCGCAGGTCGTCGGCACGACAAGCGGCCCGGTCGCGCAGGGGGCGCAACTCTTCAACGCGAAGGGGTGCCAGTACTGCCACGCCGTGAACGGGCAGGGCGGTAATCGCGGCCCCGATCTGACGAACGTCACGAACCGCCTGCCGCAGGATCAGATCACCATTCGCATCCTCAACGGCGGCGGCAATATGCCCGCCTACGGCGGCAATCTCACGCCGGACGAACTGAACGCGATCATCGCCTTTTTGAAGAGCAGGAGAACCTAACCCCCGGCCCCTTCCGTTCCTCGGCGTGGGAAGGGGAGGGGAATCTCTGCAAGAGTACGGTGTTACGAGAACATCACGGCATCGCGATGAGTCACCCCTTCCTCGCGGGAAGCGGGTGCCCTCCGGGCAGGTGGGGTTAGGTTCTCCCTCACCGCGACAATAGCGGGCGCGCCTCCGACGCGACGTGTCGCGGATCGTGCGGGCGGGGGCCGAGAGGGACGGTGACGCGCACGGTCGTGCCGGCGCCGGGGACGGTGATGATCGTGTGGTCGCCGCCCATTTCCCTGGTGCGCGCGGCCATCGTTTCTAGCCCCATGTGGCCGGGATGCGCGAGGGCAGGATCGAACCCCTTGCCGTCGTCGCGGATTTCCACGACGAGTTTCGCGCCCTCCGCCAGGGCGATACGCACGATAGCGCGCCGCGCTCCCGCGTGCTTGACGACGTTATTCAGCGCCTCCTGCACGAGACGGTACAGGTGTTCCTCCGCTTGCGTGCCGAGGGTCAGGCGATCTACCGGCGCGTCCACGTCAATTACGATCTCTTCGCGCGCGCTGACTGCCGCCGCGAGTTTGCGCACGGCGTTGACTAACCCTTCCTCCGCCAGGGCGCTGGGGCGCAACTCGAAGATCAGCATTCGCATCTCGGCGAGGGCGGCCTGCGCGAGGTCGCTGAGGATTTTTACCTGCTGGCGCGTCGGATCATCGGCGGGCGTGCCTGTGCGGTCGAGGTTCTTGAGCGTCGTGCGCGCGTGGAGCGTCATCGAGAACAACTCCTGCGTCACCGAATCGTGCAACTCGCGGGCGAAACGGAGCCGTTCCTTGACTACCGCCTCTGCCACCGCCAGACGCGCGTTTTCCTCCCGCGTCGCCCGCATCTCCCGGTTGACGCGCACCATCTGGAAGACGCCGATCATACTGATGCCGATCAAGCCGATCTGGATGGATAGCAAACTCGTATCGGTTATGCTGAGGCCCGATGCCGCGTCAACAAGCCCTGCCCCAATGCTAATACTCACGATCAGCCACACGGCGATTCGAGGTGGCGCGCGGCCTGCGCTGACACTGAGAAAAAAGAACAGACCCACCCAAGAGACGCCGAAGACGAGATTGAGTGCGAATGTTTCAATGATAAGAAAGAGGAAGATCACCAACCAACGCGTGAAATAGGGTGTCTGACGCTCTCGATCGCTGAAGAGCATCCAGAGATAGAGGGCCACAAACGTGGCAACACCCACCAATCCGAAGGCAATGCGGAGCGGCGATTGGTGGGTACGGAAGAGTTCGGTAACGGGATTAATCAGGACGAGCAGCCAACCCAGCCCAAGCAGCCGCCATAAACGGCCACGGCGACCATCCATGGATAACGTGTCATACGCTCCTTCGTCACACGTATCATCGTGTCGCGCTGCCCTGTTGCCGAGGCGTTGCCGCGTCGGGAGAGTCGCTCGTTCCCACATCCTGCACCTCGGTTGTGCTGCCATATTGCCGTGATGGCGCTGGTGATTGCCCAGCCCTTCGTACTATACGGCGCGGCCCCCGGCGTAGCCAATGGACGACGGATGCACCGAGAAGTCGGCTGGTCTGCCGTGGCAGTACGCACACCATTACGCGGCGTGTGGTGTACGATGGGGTACACAGCATCGCGAAGCACGCGGAAGGAAATAACCGGAACCGGACGGAGGGTATCATGCGCGGCCTTGTCTTTCTGGGAGATCGTGAAGTCGAACTGCGAGAGTTTCCCGACCCGACGCCGGGGCCGGACGATGTGATCGTCGGTATCCAGAGTTCCGGCCTGTGTGGCAGCGATTTTCGCCCGTATCGCGCGCCAAAGGCGGAAATTGACCCGGAGCATCTGCCGATTGGCGGGCACGAGCCGTGCGGTATCGTCGTCGCGCGCGGTACGCACGTCGCGGACGCCGCGGCGCGGATCGGCGACCGGGTGATGGTGCATCACTACCACGGCTGCGACGCCTGCCACCATTGCCGCGCGGGGTACAGCCAGATGTGCCTGCACGGCAGCGTCGTGTACGGCTTCACCAGCCACGGCGGCAATGCTCCGTACCTGCGCGTGCCCGCTAGCACACTCGTCCGCTTCCCTGACGCGCTGACGTTTGACGAAGGGGCCGCGATTGCCTGCGGGACGGGCACCGCGTACATGGCCTTGAAGCGGCTCGATGTGTCGGGGCGGGACACGCTGGCGATCTTCGGGCAGGGGCCAGTTGGGCTGAGCGCGACGCTGCTGGCACGGGCGATGGGCGCGCGGGTAATCGCTGTGGACCTTTCGCCGGATCGCCTCGCCCTCGCGCGGCAGCACGGCGCGGACGTGACGCTCAATCCGTCGGAGGTGGACCCAGTCGCGGCGATTCGGGAACTGACGCACGGCGAAGGGGCGGACGCAACGCTCGACTGCACCGGCAACCCGGCCGCGCGCGTCAACATGGTGCAGTCCGCGCGCATCTGGGGCCGCGCCTGCTTCGTCGGTGAGGGGAACACGACGACCTTCGACATCAGCCGCGACATTATCCACAAGCAACTGACGATCCACGGCTCGTGGACCTTCAGCACACATGGCCTCGCCGAGTGCGCCCAGTTCATCGCCGATCGGGAAGTACCCTTGCAGCAGATCATCACGCACCGCTTCATGCTCGACCAGGCGGACGAGGCCTTCCGCACCTTCGAGGGCGGCGCGACGGGCAAGTGCGTCTTTGCCGTGGCCTGACCGCTCTTCCTAACCCCCCGCCCCTTCCCTCGCAGAGAAGGGGAGACGAAAAAGCCCCCTCCCTACGACGGAGGGGGCTGGAGGGTCGGAAAATCTTCGATCAGTCCTGATGCAGCGCCGTGTAGACATCCTCGGCGTTGATCGGGACGGATGTGAACCGCTTGCCGGTTGCGGCCTTCATCGCGTTGGCGATGGTGGCCGGGCCGGGGATGATCGGCGGCTCGCCGACGATCCGCGCGCCGAACGGGCCATCGGGTGCGGGTACCTCGACGAGGATTGTCTCGATGTTCGGCACCTGCGTCGAGGCGGGCAGCGCGTAATCCATGAATGAGCCGGTGAGCAGTTGGCCGTTGTCGTCGTAGATCATCTGCTCGAATAAGGCGAAGCCGATGCCCTGCACGACGCCGCCCTGAATCTGCCCGATCACGGCGGGCGGGTTGAGGGCGTGCCCGACATCCTGCACCGCGACGTAGTTGAGGATTTCCACTTCGCCCGTTTCCGGGTCTACGCGGACATGGGCGAGGTGGGCTGTGAAGCTCGCCGCGATCACCTGCTGCGCGCTCGCGCCATTGCCCCAGACGGGCTTGTACTTGCTTGTGCTCATCCGCGCGACGTCCGCGAGCGTCACTTTGCGGTCCGGCACGCCCTTGACCTGCACGTTTTCGCCGACGATTTCGAGGTCCTCGACCGATGCTTCCAGTTCCTGGGCGACGATGGCGAGCGCCTGCTTGCGCGCCTCGACCGCTGCTTCCAGCACCGCCTTGCCGACGGTGTAGGTGATCTGGCTACCGCCGCTGCCGGGGGAGTGCGGCGCGGCCTCGGTGTCGCCGAGCACAACGCGCACCTTGTCCGCCGAGATGCCGAACGCTTCGGCGGCGATCATCGCGAAGGTCGTCGTCTGCCCGGTGAGATCCACCGCGCCGACACTGATCGTCAGCGTGCCGCCCGGATCCATCCGGCAGGCGGCGGCGGCGGGGCCTTTGCCACCGGGCCAACCGCCCGCGCCGATGCCGACGCCCTCATTCGCCGGCAGGTTGTGCCGGTTCTGCCAGAGCGGATGCTCCTTCAATTTCTCCAGGCACTCGACGAATCCGATCTTCGGCCACGGGTTGCCGTCCGGCCACAGGTCGCCCTCGACGATCGCGTTCTGCAAGCGGAAATCGAGCGGGTCCATGCCAAGTTTGTCGGCGAGGTCATCCATCTGCGATTCGATGGCGAAACTGGCGTGCGGTGCGCCCGGCGCGCGGTAGGCGCCGACGCCCGGCTTGTTCGTGACGACCTCGTAGCCGCGAATATCGAGGTTCGGGAAGCGATACCAGCCGCCGATCAGCAGGCAGGCGATGCCGAGCGCGGAGCCGGAGTAGGCGCCGGTGTCGAGCACGACGCGTGCCTGCATCGCGGTCAGCGTGCCGTCCTTCTTCGCACCCGTCTTGCACTCGATCACGGCGTACGGCGACGGGTTCGCGGCGAGGAAGTCTTCACCGCGCGTGTACTGCAAATGCACGGGCCGGTTCGTCTTCTTGACCAGCGAGGCGACGAATGGCTCGATGACCACGTACTTCGCGCCGAAACCGCCGCCGACGGTCATCGCGACGCAACGCACCTGATTCGATGGCAGATCGAGCGCCTTCGCCACCTCGTCGCGCGTCATGAACTGTGCCTGCGTGCTCGTGTAGACGGTCACGCCGCCGCCGCCTGCGGGGTCGGGGGCGATCATGCACGACTGCGTTTCGAGGTAGCCCTGATGAACACCGGCGATCTTGTAGGTGTCCTCGACGATCATATCCGCCTCGCGGAAACCCTGCTCGACATCGCCACGGTGGAAGTGGAGCGTGTTCGAGACATTGTCGTGCAGGTCCTCGTGCTCCTCCTCGTCTTCGCTGGCGCTGACTGCGGCGTGCAAGTCCTGCTCCTGCGCGCCCGCCGCGAGATGCTCGCGCACGCGCGGCGCGCCGTGCTGCATCCCCTTGATCGGGTCAACGACCGCCGCGCTCGGCTCGTAGGAAACCTCGACCGCCGCCGCGCCGTCCTCCGCCTGCGCTTCCGTCCGTCCGAGGACGACCGCGACGGGCTGCCCGGCGAAAACGACGTGATCCTTGGCGAGGAAGTTGAGCCGCCGCGAGCCGGATTCCCAGCCCTTCAGCGTCCCTTCGAGGTCGTGGGCGGTGAAGACTGCGGCGACACCGGGCATTTGCCGGGCCGCTTCGGTGTCAATGCTCGTGATCTTCGCGCTCGCATATGGGCTGGACACGAGGCGGGCGTAGAGCATGCCGGGGAGCCGGACATCGCCGGCGTACTGGGCGCGCCCGGTCAATTTTTCCGGGCCATCGCGGCGGAGGATGTCGGTGCCGATCGTGGTCATCTGTGCCATTGTTGCTCCCTCTCCTGATTCTTCATACGGCATTTCACTGCGTTGACAACAGGAAGCGTACAGAACGCAGGGGAAGTATACGGGATTTCTGCCCGTCTGGTATACGCGATATGCGTTCCCCGAAAAACCGAACCCTCGGCCCCTTCCGATTCCGTTTGAAATTCGTCGCGTCACACTGTACAGTGACGCAATCCGCAATCCCTTCTCTTTGCACCGGTTCCAGGCCATGACCGGAGGGATAATCGGTGCGGCTCGGCAGGCAGTAATCGAGGAGGGATGGCAACGATGGATGCATTGCATACCCCTGACCGGATGCACCGGCGCACGGTACTGAAGCGGGCGGCCGCGATGGCGATGGGTGGCTCAGCGGTCGCTGCTTTGCTCGCCGCCTGTGGGGGCAGCACAGCCGCGACGGCGACGACCGGCGCGGCCGCAACCACCGCGACCGGCGCCGGGGCGGGCGCCGCCACTGCCGCCCCCAAGACCGGCTCCACCCCGGCCGCCTCCGTCGCCGCAGCCGGTTCGCCCGCCGCATCGGCCTCGGCTGGCCAGGGCGTGCGCGGCGGGACGCTCAATGTCGCCCTGATTGGCGAGCCGCCGACGCTCGATATCCATCAGACGACGGCCTCGATCACCTTTTATGTCGGCTGGACGATGTTCGAGGCGCTTTTCACCTGGGACGCCAATTACCAACTCATCCCCCTGCTCGCTGAGTCCCACAACGTTAGCACGGACCAACTGACGCAGACGATCAAACTCCGCAAGGGCGTCAAGTTTCACAACGGGCAGGAGATGAAAGCGGCCGATGTCCTCGCCTCCATCCAGCGGTGGGCTGGCAAGAGCGGGGTCGGCAAGAGCGTGCTCGCTGCGACCGACACGATTAATACGCCGGACGACTACACCGTCGAGTTTAAACTGAAGAAGCCATATGGGACGCTGAGCCTCGCGTTGTCGCAGGTCAGCCAGGGATGCGCGATCATGCCGAAGTCCGTCATTGATGAGACGGGGACGGGGCAACTGGCGAAGTTTGTCGGCACCGGCCCGTATCAGCTTGGCGACCGACAGCCGGATCGCTTCATCCGTGTGGATCGCTTCAACGATTATTCTCCCCTGCCGGGCGATGCGAATGGATTGGGCGGCCACAAGTTCCAGTATCTCGATGCGATCAAGTTTATTCCGGTCCCGGACGAATCGGCGCGTGTGGCCGGGATGCTCGCCGGAGATTACGACGTCCTTGAGGATGTCGGCGCCGACCAGCAGGATAAATTGAAGAGCAATCCGAATGTCGTCGCCTCGGTGGTCACGCAGCAGGGCTGGGATGTCTTCTTCCTCAACTACAAATCCCCAATGATGTCGAACCTGAAGATGCGCCAGGCGTTCCAGGCCGCGCTCAATCACGAGCCGATCATGGCGGCGGGCCGCGGCAAGGGCTTCTACGACCTCAATCCCTCGCTGATGTGGAAAAAGACGCCGTGGTACAACGAAGCGGGCAAGGAACTCTACAATCTGCACAGCGTGGATAAGGCGAAGAGTCTCCTGAAGGACGCGGGCTACGCCGGCACGCCGCTCCGCTTCATGAGCACCCAGCAGTATCCGTGGATGGCCAATGAGGCGATTGTTGCCAAGCAGCAGCTCGAAGAGGCAGGATTCAAAGTGGACCTGCAGATCTACGACTGGGCAACGGTCGTGGACCGACGCGGCAAGGCGGATCTCTGGGATGCCTTCACGACCGGGCACGGTTTTGTGCCCGATCCGTCGCAACTCACGGTGATCGGCCAGATCGGCACCTATCCGGGGTTCTGGAGTGATGAGCCGACCAAGGGGCTGGTGGACCAATTGCTCGCTGAGGCGGACATGAACAAGCGATTGCAGACGTGGCAGCAGGTCCAGACCAACTTCTACCAGACGGTCCCAGCGATCAAACTCGGCGATCAAAGCGGCCTGAATGCTCGATCCAGCCGCATCGGCGGGTGGACCGAGCAGATTGATCTCGGCACCCCATTCTGGAACCTGTGGCTGAAGAAGTAACGGTGCGGGGTGGCCCTGGGGGTTTGTCCGTAGGGGGAAGGGCGGCTGATGACGCGGTATGTGTTGCGACGGCTCGTGGCGCTCATCCCCGTGCTGCTTGTCGTCGGGGTCGTTGTCTTTTCGCTCGTCCATCTCACGCCGGGTGATCCTGCGGCGGTGATCCTCGGCGACAACGCGACGCCGGAGCAGGTGCAGCAGCTCCGGCACGAGTTGGGGCTTGATGCGCCGCTCTATCGCCAGTTCGTCCACTGGTTCGGCGATGCCGCACGGTTGCAGTTCGGCCAGTCGCTCTTTCTCGGCCGGCCGGTGACGCGGGCGCTGCTTGACCGCGCCCAGCCGACGGGCCTGCTGACGCTCTACGCGCTCGTGGTCGCCACCGCGATCGGCGTGCCGGCGGGGATCGTCGCCGCCCTCCGGCGCAACACGCTCCTCGACCGCGCGCTGATGATGATCGCGATTAGCGGCATTGCTATCCCCAGTTTCGTCCTCGGTATCCTGCTGATCCTGCTCTTCGCCGTCGTGCTCCACTGGCTGCCGGCCGGCGGCTATGTCCCGCTAATGACCGACCCCGGCAAGCACTTTCGGACGATGGTCATGCCCGCTTTTTCGCTCGGGTTCGCTTCGGCGGCGCTGCTCGCGCGGATCGTCCGCTCCTCGATGCTCGATGTGCTCCGCGAAGATTACGTCCGCACCGCCTACGCGAAGGGATTGCGGACACGGGCGGTGGTGGTTCGCCACGCGCTGCGCAACGCGCTGATCCCAGTCGTGACGGTGATCGGCCTGTCGCTCGGCGGGTTGCTCAGTGGCGCGGTGGTGACAGAGACGGTCTTCAACCTCCCCGGCATGGGGCAACTCGTCGTCCAAAGCGTCCTCCGGCGCGACTTTCCGGTCATTCAGGGGGCGGTGATGGTTACGGCGACAGTCTATCTGCTCGTCAACCTCGTCGTTGACGTGTTGTACGTTTATCTCGATCCGAGGATCCGCTATGGCAGCGAGTAATGTGACATTCGAGCGCGTTGCCGAACCGCAGCGCGGGGCGACGCGCGCGGGCATTACGCGAGCGTCGCGATTTTATTGGGTGCGGCTACTCGCCGAGAACAAGTCCGCGCTGGCGAGTGTTCTGTTCCTGTTACTCGTCGTCGCCCTCGCGCTGCTCGTGCCGCTCGTTTCGCCGTACGGCGCGAAAAAAGTTGACCCGCTGAACCGTCTCCGCCCACCGTCCGGGGCGCACTGGATGGGCACGGACGATCTCGGGCGGGACGTGCTGACGCGAATCTTCTACGGCGCGCGCGTCTCGCTCCTCGTCGGCGTGAGCGTGATGGTCGCGGCGGCGCTGGTGGGGGCGTTCCTCGGCCTCGTGGCGGCCTACTACCGTCGCTGCGACAGCGTCATCATGCGGATCATGGACGGGCTGATGGCTTTTCCGAGCATCTTGCTTGCCATCGCGATCATGGCGAGCCTGGGGCCGAAGACCGGCAATGTGATCGTCGCGCTCTTCATCGTCTATACGCCGCTGATCGCGCGCCTCGTTCGCGGCACCGCACTCGCGACGAAGCAGCAGCCATACGTCGAGTCGGCACGGGCGATCGGCGCGCGGGACCATCTCATCCTGCGGCGCTATATCTTCCCCAATTCGCTGTCGCCGCTGATTGTCCAATGCACATTTATCGTTGCCGCCGCGATCCTCGCCGAGGCGTCGCTCTCATTCCTCGGTGCCGGCGTGCCGCCGGAAATCCCGACGTGGGGCAACATGCTCCGGATTGGCCAGCGGGAGATCTTCAAGGACCAGTGGCTGCTCGTCTTCCCGAGCGTCCTGCTTTTTCTCACCATCCTCGCGCTCAATATCCTCGGTGATGGCCTGCGCGACGCGCTCGATCCCCGCGCGCACGACCGATAGGGCGCCTGCCCCATAATGCCGACGGGGAAGAAAGGGAACCGATGCTGATCATTGACGGTCACCTTGATCTGGCGATGAATGCGCTGTTGTGGAACCGCGACCTCACCCTACCGGTCGCGGAGACGCGGGAGCAGGAGCGCGGCATGACGCAGAAGGGGCGCGCCGCCGGGACGGTTGCCCTGCCGGAGTTGCGTGCGGGCGATATCGCCCTATCCTTCGCGACGGTGATTGCGCGGGTACTGCGGCCAGACAGCATTCGCGGCGGCTATCGGAGCCACGCGATCGCCTACGCGCACGCGCAGGGGCAACTCGCGTATTACCGGCAACTGGAGCGCGACGGTGAGATGCGGATGCTGCGCGACTGGTCTGCCGTCGTCGCGCATCTCGCACAGTGGCGCGAGACACCGGCAACGACACCGCACGGCATCGTCCTCTGCATGGAGGGGGCGGACCCAATCGTCGCGCCCGAGCAGGTCGGCGCGTGGTACGACGACGGGCTGCGCATCCTCAGCCTCGCCCATTACGGCCCGAGCGCGTATGCGATGGGGACACAATCGGTCGGACCGCTGTCGGACAAGGGGCGGACTCTCCTTGGGCTAATGGACGAACTCGGGATGATTCTCGATGTGACGCACTGCTCGGACGAGAGCTTCTGGGAAGCGGTCGAGCGGTTCCACGGCCCGCTGCTGGCGAGCCACGCGAACTGCCGTGCCCTCGTGCCCGGCGACCGCCAGTTGACCGACGAGATGCTACGCACCCTGATCGCGCGGGATGCGGTGATCGGCGCGGCGATGGACACCTGGATGCTCCAGCCCGGTTGGGTGATCGGCGAGACGACAAACGAGCATGTCGGCCTCGCCGCAGTCGTGGACCACATTGACCACGTCTGCCAGGTGGCGGGGAATGCGCGGCACGCCGCGATCGGCACCGACCTCGATGGTGGCTACGGACGGGAACAAAGCCCGCACGATCTCGACACGATCGTGGACTTGCAGAAGATCCCCGATCTGCTGCGCGGGCGCGGCTACCGGGAAGCGGATGTCGAGGCGATCATGCACGGCAACTGGCTCCGCCTCCTCGAACACTCCTGGTCCGGTGGCGCGTAGGTTCGGCAACGCACGCCCCCACCAACTGGCGGGGTGCGATGCATCACGGGGGAGCAACAATCATGCCGTTTCTGGAACGACCGGAATGCGCGATCTATTACGAAGTTACCGGCAGTGGGCCACCGCTCATTTTCGCGCATGGCCTTGGGGGGAATCATCTCTCGTGGTGGCAGCAGGTCCCGCATTTCCGGGATCGCTATACCTGCATCACCTTCGCGCATCGCGGTTTCGCGCCGTCGCCGGAGGCGACGGGCGGGCCGGGTCCTGTTGCATTCGTAGACGATCTCGCCGCGCTGATTGATCATCTGGACCTGACTGATGTGCGCCTCGTCGCCCAATCCATGGGCGGCTGGACCTGTCTCGGCTACGCGCTCCGCGCTCCCGAACGGGTGCGTGCCCTCGTCATGGCCGCGACGACCGGCTCCCTCGCGCACCCCGATATTGACCATCTCCTGGCCGACGCGGGCGCGGCGCAGATGGCGCTCTTCGCGCGCGGCATCCATCCGGCGGCGGGCGAGCGCATGGCGCGGGAGCGGCCCGCGCTGCACTATCTGTACACCGAAATCTCCGATCTCAGCATTGGGCTGGACAAAGAGCGCATCCGCAAGCAACTCTCCGTGCTCCGCACGACGCCCGCCGAGATGGTGGCGGCGCTCGGCGTGCCAATGCTTTGCATCACCGGCGCGGAGGACATCGTCATCCCGTCGGATGCGGTCGCGATTCTCGCGTCGCTGCGCCCGGACACGCGCCTGGCGGTGGTGCCGGAGTCCGGTCACTCGGTCTACTTCGAGCGCCCTGACCGGTTCAATGAACTGGTCGCGACGTTCCTCCGCGATGTGGACGAAGAGTAGGTCATTAGCCTGCTGCCGCAATGATCGCCGCGCGTCAACGCTCCATCAACGCGAAAAGCGCAGTCACTGTCCGCCAGTTCCTTCCGCTGCTGATCGTGGCGAGTTTCGTGTCGAAGTACGCATTGGTCAGCTTCGTCCGCGCCGCGCCATTCGGGAGATGCAGATAAATCTCCCGACCGCGTACGGTGTAGTCATCGGGCGGCGAGCGGTCAGGGTCGAGGCCGACGACGCTGTCCGCGCCCGGTTGGCTTGCGAGGAAGAGGACATGGAGCGTTTCTGCTGCTGCCCCCGCCGCGATGAAGGGATTGTGACGAAGGACATCTCCGATCTCCTCGGTCGTCCGCAACAGCACCGGCACCCGATAGCCGAAACGCTCGGCAATTCGCGCGGTGATGAGGCTGGGAAGCGACGCGATGATGTCCGGTTCGGCCCGGAAAACGATGTTCCCGCTCTGGATATAGGTGTGCGCGTCGCGGCATCCTGCTTCGGTGAACAGGTCACGCAGATCGCTCATCGGCAGCTTGTTCTTGCCCCCGACATTGATTCCCCGAAGCAGCGCGACATGCGTTGATGACATTTCCGATGGCCTTTCGCACGCCTCGTCATATGATCCAGGCACTTCCGCAATGGAGAGACCTTTCTCCAGCCGCTCCACCGGTACGGACGGGTTTACTTCCCGAGGAAATCGAGCAAGGCCCTGTTGACCTCCTCGGCGTGGGTCCAGCCGATCGCGTGCGGACCACCCTCGATGACCACGAACTGCGCGTCCTTGATGAGGGCCGGCAGTCGCTTCCCTGTGGAGGCGATGGGCAGGATCCGGTCCTGGTCACCCTGCACGACGAGCGTGGGTACATCAAACTTCTTCAGGTCGGGGCGGAAGTCCGTCAACCACGACGGGACGCATTGCAGGGTGGCCGTAGCGGAGGCGCCGGCCGCCACATTCCAGCTGAGCCGGACCGCGTCGTCGCTGATCCGAGTCCCGCCCAGCACATCCACGTTATAGAACTGGCTGAAAAACGCGGAGAGGTACGAAGGCCGGTCCGCGACGATCGCCTTCATGATCCCGTCGAAGACGCTGCCATCCACGCCCTCAGGATTGTCGGCCGTCTTGAGCAGGAACGGCGGGATCGGACTCAGCAGGACCGCCTTGCTGACGCGCTCGGATCCGTAAGCGCCCAGATAGCGGGCCACCTCGCCCGTGCCCATCGAGAAGCCGACCAGCACCACGTCGCGCAGGTCGAGCTTCGTCATCAGGGCATTCAGGTCTGCCGCGAAGGTGTCGTAGTCGTACCCAGTGGTCGGCTGACTCGAGTCGCCGAATCCCCTACGATCATAGGTAATCACCCGGTACCCCGCATGCAGCAGAACCGGCGTCTGCTTCTCCCAGGAATGGCCACTCAGGGGGAACCCATGGATTAGGACGACCGGTTTCCCGGCGCCGTGGTCCTCGTAGTAAAGATCGATGGACCCCGAATTCTCCTTGCCGACACTGACGTAGGGCATGCGATTCTCCTGTCTCGTAAAGGATTCTTCTCGACGTTGACTGACGCCTGCCACTCGATGAGATGGCAAGAATCGCTCCAATACATTGGGCGATTACTCAATCAGCGTTTGCTACGGTGACGCGCGGCGCGGCGTGTACGGCGGACGCGGCAGCGCCTTTCCGCTCGCCGAAGGCGCTGCCGCGATATGATACAGTCAATCGTGCAAACGACCAGTATCGGTGTGGACAGGGACGGACGGCGAGCAGGAAAGTGCGACGAGGAAGGGAAAAGAACGGATGGTAACGGATGCGGCGGCACCGGCGGTCACTTTTGCGGATGTGGAAGCGGCGGCATTGCGAATCACGGGGCACGCGCACGTCACGCCCGTCATTACTTCCCGCACGCTCAACGATCAGGTCGGCGCACAACTCTTTTTGAAGTGCGAGAACTTGCAGCGCGCGGGGGCCTTCAAATTTCGGGGGGCGTTCAACCGCCTCAGTTTGCTGACGCCGGAGGAACGGCGGCGCGGGGTCGTCGCTTTCTCGTCGGGCAACCACGCGCAGGCGGTCGCGCTGTCGAGTCATTTGCTCGGCATCCCCGCCGTGATCGTCATGCCGCACGACGCGCCCGCGACGAAAGTTGCCGCCACTGCGGGATACGGCGCGGAGATCGTGCGCTACAACCGGCTCACCGAGGACCGCGAGGCGATTGCCCGTGCGCTCGGTGAAGAGCGCGGCCTGACCGTCGTGCCGCCGTACGACGACCCGCACATCATCGCCGGGCAGGGGACGGCAGTCTATGAGATGCGCGATCAGGCGCCGCCGCTCGATATGCTCGTCTCGTGCGTTGGCGGTGGCGGGCTGATCGGCGGCAGTTGCCTTGCGGCGCGTGCCCTCTGGCCCGGCGTCCGCATCTTCGGCGTCGAGCCGGAGGACGGTAACGATACCTACCTCTCGCTCCAGCAGGGGAAGATCGTCAGCATACCGCCCCCGTCCTCGATCGCGGACGGCATTCGCACGCTCGCGCCGGGCAAATTGACTTTCCCGATCGAGCAGGAAAATCTCGAAGCGGTCGTGCTCGTCAATGATGAGGAGATCAAGGCGGCGCTCCGCTTCCTCCTGTTCCGCCTCAAAATGTTGGTCGAGCCGACGGGCGCGGTCGGTGTCGCCGCGATTCTCGCCGGGAAAATCCCGGTCGCGGGCAAGCGCGTCGGGGTCAGCTTGTCCGGCGGCAACGTGGACCCCGATGTCCTCGCGGGCATCATCCGAGAGGGCTAAGAATTGAACCACGGAGACACGAAGAGCACGAAGAAGAAAGAGGGAACACCAGTTGTTTCTCTTTCCTTTCCTCTCTCCTTCGTGCTCTTCGTGTCTTCGTGGTTAGCAATCTTTCGACGGAGGGCAGAGTGATGGGGTACGGGGAGTTGGACACGCCGAGTGTGATTGTGGATTTGGATGTGCTGGAGCGGAATATCGCCGCGATGGCCGCCGTGGCGACGGCGGAGGGGGTGCAACTGCGACCGCACATCAAGACGCACAAGTCGCCCCGGATCGCGCGGATGCAACGGGATGCGGGGGCGGTCGGCATCACCTGTGCCAAACTGGGCGAGGCGGAGGCGATGGCGGACGGCGGGATTGCCGACATCTTCATCTGCTACCCGCTCGTCACCGAACAAAAGGCACGGCGGCTCGCGGCCCTCGCGCGGCGACCGGGCATGGCCGTCTCGACTATCGTGGACAGCCCGGAAGGGGTCGCCGCGCTTTCGTCCGTCTTTGCCCATGAGCCTGCGCCGTTGGAGGTGCTCGTCAAGGTGGACACGGGGCTGGGGCGCGTCGGTGTCCCGCCCGGCGATGCGACGGTCGCGCTCGCGCAGCAGGTGGCAGCAGCACCCGGTCTCCGGTTCGGCGGCATCTGCATGCACGAGGGGCAGACGTACAAGTACGCGGACAGCGAGGAGCGCGCTGAGGTTGGGCGGGTGGCGGCGCGAACATTGGTTACCACGGCGCGCATGTTGGACGCTGCGGGGTTGTCACCCGCGCGGGTTAGCAGCGGTTCGACCCCCGGTGGCCCGGCGACGGCGAGCGTCGCGGGGATCACCGAGATGCGCCCCGGCAACTATGCCTTCTACGACGCGATGCAGGTCGGACTCCATGTCGTGCCACCGGAGCGATGTGCCTTGCGCGTGCTCGTCACCGTCGTCAGCCACACCGCGCGGGATCGGGCGGTGATGGACGCGGGATCGAAGACGCTCACCTCGGACACCGGCGTGCATGGCATGACGGGCAGTGCCGGGCACGGCATCGTTGTCGGCAAGGAAGATATCCAGATTGTCGGGCTTTCCGAGGAGCATGGCTGGTTGAAACTCGACCCGCACGGCAGCGACGTGCGGATCGGCGAGATGCTCGAAGTGATCCCCGTCCACTCCTGCCCCGTTGCCAACCTCGCCGGTGAACTGGTGATGGTACGCGGTGGTGAGGTCGTGGATCGCTGGCCTGTCGCGGCGGCGGGGCGGGTGAAGTGAGCGATGGGAACTTCCTATCGCTCTCCGGCATCCTCGTCATTGACAAGCCAGCAGGGTGGACGGCGCACGATGTCGTGGCGCGCGTGCGGCGGTTGACGGGGGTGCGGCGCGTTGGGCATGCCGGGACGCTCGATCCCGCCGCGACGGGCGTACTGCCGGTTTGCGTTGGCGAGGCGACGAAAGTAGTCGAATATCTTTCCGTGCACGGCAAGGTCTATCTCGCGGCAGTCCTTCTCGGTGCGACGACCGACACCGACGACCTCGACGGCTGGGTGGCCGAGGAAGGCGATCCATCACACATATCCCTTGAGATGGTGCGGGAGCAACTGTCGCAGTTCGTTGGTGAGATCACGCAGGTGCCGCCCGCGTACTCGGCAATCCATATCGGTGGGCAACGGGCGTATGCACTGGCACGGGCGGGGCAGGTCGTGGATGTCCCGGCGCGGCAGGTGACAGTGTATCGGCTGACGCTCGTCGCGTGGGCTGCTCCGGTGGCGTGGCTGGTGGTAGACTGTGGGGCGGGCACGTATATCCGCGCCCTCGCGCGCGATCTCGGTGTTGCGCTCGGCTGCGGCGCGACACTGGCGCGGCTCGTGCGGCTCCGGTCGGGGCCGTTCCGTTTGTGCGAGGCGTGGTCGCTGGACGAACTCGCCGCGCTGCCCGATCTGCATGCCGCATGGCCGCAGATCGCCGTCCACCCGGACGCCGCGCTCGCGGACTGGCCCGCGCTTTTACTCGACGACCGGGCTGCGCGCGACTGGTCGCAGGGCAAGGTGATTGCGGACACCGCTACCCGAGAGGGCGCGCATATCCGCGCCTACGACGCGACGGGCGCATGGCGCGGCATCGGTATCGGCGCGGACGGCGCGTGGCGGCCAAAGAAAGTCGTAACGAGTAGCGAGCGCGAGCGGACAATGCACTTGACGAGCGATGGTGAATCCGAATGAGGAAAGAAGGATGGAGAGAGAAACGGTGACTGAATCTTCGAGTGGCAATCCCTCACTCAGTCCTCAGTCCTCAGTCCTCAGTCCTCCCTTCGTCGCGCGCTCCCTCGCCGATCTGCCGCCCGCGCCGTCCGTGCTGACAATCGGAACGTTCGATGGCGTCCATCGCGGACATCAGCGGCTGATTGGCCTCGTCGTCGAGCGGGCGCGGGCGCGGGGTGTGCGCTCGGTCGTCCTCACGTTCGACCCGCACCCGCGCGCCGTGCTCGCGCCGGAGTCCGCGCCGCCGCGCCTCACCACCGTGGACGACGAAGCCGCGCTGATGGCCGCGCTCGGCGTGGATGTCGTCGTCGTTTATCCGTTCACGCGGGCGACAGCGGACACGTCCGCGCAGGATTTCATAGCGACGGTCGCGCGCGCCGTCCAACCCGTCGAGGTGTGGGTGGGGGATGATTTCGCATTTGGCAAGGGGCGGCAGGGGAACCTCGATGTGCTGCGCGACCTCGGCGCGGCGTTCGGCTACACGCTACACGTCCTGCCGCGTATCCATCGGGACGACGCGCCGGACGGCGAGGTGATCGGCAGCACCGGCATCCGCAATGCCCTGCTCGCCGGGGATGTGGCGGCGGCGGCGCGGCTGCTCGGGCGACCCTATGCGCTGCGCGGCCCGGTGGTGCACGGGGCGGGGCGCGGGCGGCAAATCGGCTTCCCGACCGCCAACACGCAGATTGAGCCGGGCATCGTCGTGCCGAAGGACGGCATCTACGCGACGTGGGTGACGATCGGCGACGCCCCGACCCGCCGCCCCGCGATGACCTACATCGGCCCGCGCCCGCAGTTCGACAACGGCCCTCGCTCCGTCGAACCGAACCTCATCGACTGGGACGGCGACCTGTACGACAAGATTATTGCCGTCCACTTCATCTGCTGGCTCCGGGGCGACGCCAAATTCGCCAGCGTGGACGACCTGATCGCCCAGATGCGCCAGGACCAAGTTGATACGATGGAGGCACTGCAGGCCGAGGGCTGATCGTCGCCGCCCACGGATACCGCGCATGGTATGCTGATAGGGCGACGAAAGATCGGGAATTGGAGAAGACGATGGCACGAGCAGAGGAAACGACATGCCCGCCCACATCGTTCAAGGTCGGTCCGGGCGAGGCATTGATCGCCGTTCCCACCGAAGACGGTGGGACGATCTACTACACGAGCGAAGAAGCGATGCGGGCTGATCGTACGGAGGAAACGCTCCAAGCCGCACTCGATACCGCAGGTGCATGGAGTGATCTCGATTGGGATGAGGCGATGGACGCGCTCGATCGAATTCGTCACGAGAGCCCACCGTCCCCACCGTTCACCGGATGAGCGGCTACCTCCTCGATACCACGCCGCTCGCCGCGTATCTCTTCGTTTGACAGCGCGCCGTTGCGTTGATTCGACCGTGGGTCATCTAAGGGGAAGCAGCGACGAGTATTCTTGTGTACGGCGAGGTAATTGAACATCTTCGTGGCCGCCCCAACTACCTCCAGTATCATCAAGCACTACGCCGCTTGCTTCGGGGAGTCACCCCGTGGATACCGATGTACGACATTCTCGAACGATACGCCGATATTCGCCGCACACTTCGTCCCACTGGAAATCTGATCGGTGACATGGACACCCTGATCGCCGCTACCGCGCTGGAACGCAACCCCACCCTCGTTACCTGCGACGGGCATTTCCAGCGTGTGCCGGGTCTGTCTGTCATGCTCATTGCTCCGCAGCAACTGCGGCAATAACTCATCTGCTGGTGAATCTTCCCAACCCTCCGCGTCCACGACCACATCGCCACGCCGGAGATGGACGAATAATCCTGCTCATCCCCGCTTCTCCGCTGCGTACCATCGAGTACACTACATCCTATCGAGGCGAAGGATTTCTCAGCACTCGACACTCAGCATTGAATCAAGGGGGAGCGGTGAAGATTAGTTACGCGCCACGACGGGCGGCATTCTATCCATACGAGGGTGGCACCGGCTGGGAATTTCCGCCGCCGGAAGTCCGGCAAGCCTATCTCCGCGCGGTGCATGATCGCGGCTTCGCGGGGATCGAAGTCGGCTTCGGCCAGGGCGTCGGGACGAGTGAAGCGGAGATTCGGGCCGTGCGCGACGATTTGGAAGCGGCGGGTGTGCCGTGTGCCGCCGTCCGGGGCGGGGGCGGATTCGCGCACCCCGGCGTCGCCGCGCACAATCGCCAGCGCGTCCACGATGCGATCCGGATGGCGTCGTGGATCGGATCGAACCTTCTCAACATGACGGTGTTGACGCCGCCGACCGACCCGCACGGCATCGGTGCGCAGGGAACGGGCGAGCGCATCTGCCAGGGCGGCAGCCGCGCCGCGACGGAGGCCGATTTCGCGATCACCGCCCGGTATCTGCAGGAGGCCGCTGCGCTCGCCGCCGATCTCGGCGTCGAAATCGCCATCGAGATGCACCAGCGTTCGATCGCGGACAATGCGTGGAGTTGCTTGCATCTGCTCGAACTCGTTGACAGGCCGAATGTCGGCATCAACCCCGACCTCGGCAACCTGTATTGGGCGTACGATGAGCCGGAAGAAAGCCTGGAGGCATGCATCGTCGCCCTCGCGCCGCACGCCAAATATTGGCACTGCAAATCGCTCCACCGCACCCATGTTCCGGAGCATAACCGCGCCTATTTCCGGCGCGTGCCGTTGCCGGAGGGGGAGATAGATTACCGCTTCGCGATCACCGCGATGGCCCGTGCGGGCTACGACGGCTATCTCGCTATCGAGGGTGTCCCGCTCGGCGACCCGTTATACAACGACGCGCGCAGCCTCGCGTACTGCCAGCAGATCATCCGCGAACTCGACGAAGCGGGGCAATAGGCGGAATGCTGCTCCTGCGCGTCCTTGTTTTCCTGCTCGGTGTCGCGCTCGTCGTGGCGACGCTGCGCTCGGCGATCCGCACATTCGTCCTACCACGGAGCGCGAATGACCCGTTGACGCACTACATTTTTATCGTCACGAGCGTGCTTTTCTCGCCGTTCACATCGGCGCGGCGTCCGTATTCCGCGCGTGAGGCGGCGATGGCGATGTACGCGCCGGTCGGACTGCTTTCGCTGCCGGTCGTCTGGCTTTTTCTTGTGATGGTTGGCTATACCGGCCTGTACTGGGCGGTCGGCGCTGGGAGTGTACGCGCCGCTTTTCTGATCAGTGGCTCTTCGCTCCTGACGCTCGGATTCGCCTCAGTGAGTACGCTGCCGCAGGACGCGCTCGTTTTCTCGGAAGCGGCGATTGGTTTGATCCTCGTTGCGCTCCTGATCGCGTATCTGCCGACGATGTACGGGGCATTTTCGCGGCGCGAACTGGCGGTGACGCTCCTGGAAGTGCGCGCCGGCAGCCCGCCCTCCGCTGTCGAGATGATCTCACGGTTCCACCGCCTGGGGCGGATCGAGCAACTGGGAGACCTCTGGCGCGCGTGGGAAACCTGGTTCGCCGAACTGGAGGAGACGCACACCTCGCTCGCCGCGCTCGCCTTTTTCCGTTCGCCGCAGCCCGATCATTCGTGGGTGACGGCGGCGGGCGCGATCCTCGACGGTGCGGCGATGACCATCTCGACGCTCGACGTGCCACACGATCCCCAGGCGGATCTGTGCCTCCGCGCCGGGTTCCTCGCGCTTCGGCACATCGCGGACTACTTCGATATCCCCTACGACGCCGCCCCCCAACCCGGCGACCCGATTAGCGTGACGCGCGCGGAATACGACGCGGCAGTGGGGCGACTGGCGGCGGCGGGCGTGCCGCTCAAGCCGGATCGCGCGCAAGCATGGCGCGATTTCGCGGGGTGGCGCGTCAACTACGATTCGGTCCTGATCGCCGTCGCCGGGCTGATCAAGGCGCCGCCCGCCCCGTGGTCCTCCGACCGCGCCACTACCCCGCATATCAAGTGGGGCCGTCCGCACAACGGTGGCAGGCGGAAGGACGATTGAACCGCAGCGGCAGTGAGACAAGCCGCTCGTCGCGCCTGGACAACCACGGAAGCCTCTGCTACAACAAGGCCGATGGATTTGGGTGCGGGCGTCCAGTCGCCGCAAATGCAGGGACTCAGTGTGCAGATACAGACGGCATCCACGACGGAAACAGCACGAACATCTCCGGCCCCCCGTCGCGCGAATGACCGGCTTCACTTCCTCCGTACCTTGCTGACACGGCCCACATTCTGGGCCTTTCTCGGGTCGCTCCTGCTCGCGGCGATCTTCGGGCGCGTCACGCTCTTGCACCTCGGCGGCGGGATTATGGGTGGGCGGGCGGACGGATACGAGAACCTGTGGAATGACTACTGGGTCCGCACGGCGCTCTTCCAGTTGCACCAGAACCCCTTCTTCTCCGGTTGGATCGAGTACCCGCTCGGCACGAGCCTACGCTTCCACACGCTCAATCCCTTCGGCGCACTTCTTTCCCTACCGGTTGCACCGCTGGTCGGTGGCATCGCGGCGATGAACCTCAAAATACTTTTCGCGCTCGTCTGCTGCACCTTCTTCGCATACCTGCTCATCCGCGACCTGACGGGCAGCCCGCTCGCCTCCTTCGCCGGGGCGGTGGTGTACACCTACGCGAATGATCGGATGGTCCTCCATTACCTCACGGGCACGGAGAACTACCTGATGGGCGGGGCGATGTTCCCGTTGTACGGCTTCTTCCTGTTGCGCGCCGCAACCCGAGCTCGGTGGCGCGGCTATGCCGCCGCATCGGTCGCGACGCTGCTCGCACTCGCGCTGACGGACTGGCAGTACACGCTCTTCGCGATCCTCTTTACCCTGCTTTTCTTCGTTGTCGCGGCATTTCAGCGGCGCGATCCGCGTGCCATCGTTGCCCTGCTCGTGCGGCTCGGTCTCGTCGGCGGCGTGTGGATGGCCATCGTTGGGCCGACGCTCCTGCTGCCGATGTTCGCGGAGGGGCGGCGGGAACCGTGGCTCGCCTTCGGGGAATGGCAGGCGCCCGGCAACTCGAAGGCGCTCATTGACTTCGTGCGGCCCGGCTATCAGAATCCCGGTTACTTCGTGCTGATCGTCATGCTCGTTGGGCTGGCGCTCTTCTGGCGGCGGCCGGACCTGCGGGCGGACCGGGCAGCGGTCGTCTTCTGGGCGATTGTGGCAGGGAGCGGGCTGATCCTCTCGCTCGGCCCGAACGTGCAGCCGCGCCTGGATCACGAGACGGCCATCCCGTTGCCCTATGCGGTGATGACGCGGTTGCCGCTGCTCTCGATCAGCCGCAAGCCGTTCCTGTTCTACACATCGTTCGCCATGCTTGGCATCGGCGTACTGCTCGCCTTCGCGCTCCGCACCCTCTTCCCGGTCATCGCCCGTTGGCGCGTGCGGCAGGCGTTGACGCCGGGCGCGACCCGACTGATCTCGGGGGTTTTTGTGTCGCTGCTGCTCGTTGGGACGCTGCTGCCGACACTCCGCATGACCCGCGAGGGGACGTTTACTGCCCCGGACTGGCCGAAATTCTACACCGACGTGCTCGCGCAGGACCCCGAGTCCTACGCGATCCTGGAGACGCCGCTCTTCGTCCGGCAGCGGGGTCGCTCGGACGCCGTTTATCAGGCATTCCAGATCGTCCACCACAAGTACCGCTTCGGGTCGAGCGTTGCGCGGGATCACAAGGCGGACAACCCCGACCTGTTTATCAGGCACGCAACGCTGTTCCGCGATTTCTTCAACGTTACTCCCTCGATTATCGATAGCTACCGACCGGCGAAGACGCCGGATTTTCTCAGCACGCCGGACTACGGTGTCGTCGGGTTGCCGCTGCTCAATTACTATCACGTGCGCTACATCGTCCTGTACATCAATGCCCTCGGTGAAGGCAAGCCGGATGACACTGACAGCGCCCGCGATCTCGTCATGCAGGCGCTCGGGCCGGATGCGCGCCCGGTGTATGTAGACGCGGAGATGGAGGCGTATCGCGTGCCGGACGCGCCGCCTCTCGCCGCACCCGTCTTCATTGATACGGGGAGCATCGGATGGTGGCGTGCGGAGAAAACCCCGGCGGGTATGCCGTATCGCTGGGCGGACACGCGCAACGGTCAACCCGCCGAACTCGTCCTGTTCAATCTCAGCGGCGAAACGCGCAAGGCGCGCGTGCAGTTCACCACCTACAACTATAAGGCCCCACGCACCGTCAGTATCGCCATAGATGGCCATTCGGTGGAGCAGTTCGCGCTCGCGCCGAACGACGCGCGGGAAGTGTCGCTCGACCTCGACCTCGCGCCCGGCATGCATCGCATCGCCCTTTCTACCCCACAGCCACCGATCCCCGTCGAAGGGAGCGCCGGCCGCGACAACCGCCTCCTCAGTTTCGGTGTGCGCCAGGTTCGCGTGCAGGAGATCGGGAAATAACGCCAGTCGGCCCCATGCGGGTACGGCGATGCGCGTGCTAGACTGGCCGTGCCGCGTCCA
>JBBRLR010000064.1:0-28261 GCA_038231255.1 Thermomicrobiales bacterium
ACGACGTACTACATCATCGGCACGGTGGCGGGGATGCACCCGTACCCGATGATCGTGCGCGATTTCCAGGCGATCATCGGGCAGGAGGCGCGGGCGCAGCTACTGGCGCAGGCGGGGAAACTGCCCGATGTAGTGCTCGCCTGCGTCGGTGGCGGCTCGAACGCGATGGGGATGTTCCACGCCTTCGTGCCGGATACGTCGGTGCGGTTGATCGGCGTCGAGGCGGCGGGCAGAGGGATCGAGACGGGCGCGCACGCTGCCAGTATCGTCGCCGGGCGCGTCGGCGTGCTGCACGGCTCGCGCACCTACGTCATCCAGGACGCGGACGGCCAGATCATGGAGACGCACTCGATCTCGGCAGGCCTCGATTACCCCGGTGTCGGCCCCGAACTCGCCTGGCTCGCCGATGCCGACCACGCGCAGTACGTCGGTATCACCGATGGCGATGCGCTGGCGGCGTTGCAAACGCTCTCGCAGACCGAGGGAATCATCCCCGCGCTCGAATCAGCCCACGCCATCGCGCAGGCGATCAAACTCGCGCCGACGATGCCGAAGGACGCCGTGATCGCCGTCTGCCTTTCCGGCCGGGGCGACAAGGATATGGGGACAGTGGCCGACGCGCTGGGAGTGACGCTGACGTGAGCAATGAGAAGGGCATCCTAGGGGCGGTTCGCGAACCGCCTTCTCCGGGGCGAACGAATCAACAGGCGACGGGCGTTTCCCGGATTCGCGATGCCTTCGCGCGCGCAAAAGCGGAAGGACGCCCCGCCTTCATCCCGTATATCACGGTCGGACATCCTGACCGTGAGACTGTTGCAGCGGTCGTTCCTGCGTTGGTCGCGGCGGGCGCGGACATCGTCGAGCTTGGCGTGCCCTTCTCCGATCCGCTGGCGGACGGCCCCGTCATCCAGCGCAGCACGCAGACGGCGCTCGCGAACGGTATGACGCTCGATACCTGCCTTAACGACGTGCGAAACCTGCGCAAAGCGGGCGTCACCGTGCCGATTGTCTTCCTCGGCTACACGAACCCGATTGTCCAGAAGGGCGAGGAAGCGTTTGCGGCGCTCTGCGCGCGGGCGGGTGTGGACGGCGTGATCGTCGCCGATCTGCCGCCTGAGGAGGCGGGTGATCTCCGCGCTGCGTGCGACCGGCACGGGGTCGCGCTGATCGCGATGCTCGCGCCGACGAGTACGGAAAAACGCATCGCACAAGTCGCGGCGCTGGCGACGGGCTTTGTTTACTGTGTCGGCCTGACTGGCGTGACGGGTGTGCGGGACGCCCTCGCGGTTGATCTGGGCGCGTATCTGGCGCGCGTGCGCGCGCAGATCACCATCCCGATTGCCGTCGGGTTCGGCATCTCGCGCCCGGAGCATGTCGCGTCCGTTGGCGCGATGGCGGACGGGGTGATCGTTGGCAGCGCACTCGTCAACCGGCTGGGCGAATTACCCCCGGCGGAACGCGCATCCGGCGCCGCCGCCTTTGTGCGCTGGCTGATAGGGAGGACTGAGGACTGAGGACTGAGAGGATTCGTTTCCTCCTCAGTCCTCAGTCCTCAGGCCTTGAGCGAACGGAGTGAGCGATGACGGTGCGGGGTGTGCGGGGGGCAACGACAGCGGCGGCGAACACGGCGGAGGAGATCATCGAGGCGACGCAGGAACTGATCGCCGCGCTTGTCCACTTCAATGAACTGAACATCGAAGAGATCGCCAGCGCCATCTGGACGACGACGCGCGACCTGACGGCGGAGTTCCCGGCGAAGGCGGCGCGGCAGGTCGGCTGGGCGGATGTCCCGCAGATGTGCGCGCACGAGATGGACGTGCCGGGCGCGCTGCCGATGTGCATCCGCGTGACGCTGCATATCAACACGGAGAAGGCGCAGCGAGATGTCCGCCATGTCTACCTGCACGGCGCGACCGTCCTCCGGCCCGAATACGCGGTAGATACATCGGCGGTCACCGCCACCAACCGCTAACCGAGTTCCCGCGCTCGTCGCGCAATGCGGTATTGTATGGAGCAGATGCCATATCCCACCTGCTCTCGCTGGATTGTGTCCGCGAGCGGTCTTTCGGAGGCGCTCGCCCGCGCAGTCCAATCCAAACGATGATACCCGGTGTAATGAACACGACAGGCCATGTCACCGAAAAGGCCGCGCAACGCAAGCGTGCGAATACATCGGGAGATGATGCAGATGACGCCTACATGGAATGACCCGACAAGAGAGCGACCGTATGCTGGGATGTCGCAGGATGTGCGTGCCCATGCAGCCATGTGGCTGCCCGATCCGCCGGAACGGCGTATCTCGCGTGCCGATCGCGCGCTAGTGGTGATCCTCTATATTCTTGCACTGACGATCTTCAGTCTGGTGATCCCTTCAGACCTTTATCTCGCGAACTGGTTGTTTGGTGATCCGATCAGCGTGCTACACAACCCCATGGTCATCAGTTCGCTCGTCACGCTCTCGGCGATTCTCGCGGTTCCCGTGATTCCGCTCGCGCTGCTTGCAATCCTTCTGCATCTCCAGCACGCGGCGATCGGGCGACGCCAGGGATTAACAGTCTGAACGGCCCTGCCGGTCGCTGTCATATTTTGCGAATCAAAAGGTGAAGTATCTCAATGGAGCGGTATATGGCGATTACCGCCATCATTCTCCTTGGTGCGTTCGGCTTCCCGATGCCGGTGCCACTCGCCGGCCTGCTGGCTGCTGCTGGCGTCTTCGCGGCACACGGGCAATTGTGCGTCGCACTGCTCATCGCCCTCGCGGCGGGTGGCGCGGTGCTCGGTGACACGCTCGGGTATGCGACCGGACGGCTCGGCATGCGGGTCTATCTGCGTCGTGGTACGGCATCCGATTCTCACGCATCCCTGTCGGCAGGTTGGCTGCGGAGGCTTGTGGCGAAGGTACTGGCGTCCCGAATCGTCACGCGGTCGGTCGAGTGGGAGGCTTTCGGGGGCGGGAGCATGGCCGTTCTGATCGTCCTCAGCCGGACGGTGCTGGGCGCATTTGGCCCGGTCATCAATATCCTCAGTGGTGTGCGACGATATCCGGTGGGGCGCTTTCTCCTTTATGACGCAGTCGGCGAATTTATCTGGGTCGGGGCGTATGTGGGGATCGGCTTTGCGGTCGGGATGCGCGGAGGCGATGCGAACGATCTAATGCGGAACCCTGTCGCGATCGCCTTCACAATTGCCCTCATGATCCTACCGATGGCGATTACCGCACGAATCAAACCGGCACCACTCGTTTTGCGTCTTTCGTAACACGCCAATCGGTTCCGTACATCTCTATTTTGAAGCCTGAAACCGCATGGCTTTTCTCGGCACGCCCTTGCGTCAAGGGGAAGGATCGTCGTCACCAATGCACATCACATTGCCCCAGTCACAAACATTACAAAATTCGCAGGCGTCGGGAAACTCGGCGGCGGTACAATCAATTTCCGTTATCAAGCCGTCCGTGCCGCGCCGCAAATTTATCCGCTGGGCCGTGTTCTCGCTTCTCGGAGCGTTCACCGCGACGAGTGCAGTCGCGACGTATCAACTCCTTTATCCGGCAAAAGTGACAGGTTTCGGTGCGAAGGTCGTGGTGGGGAGTGTTGAAGAGATCAAGGCGCTCCTCATGCATCAGAAGTATGTCCGTAATTCGACCGGAAACTTCTATCTCCTTCCGGCGATGAACGACGGGGCGATTGCGGTGTACTGGAAGTGCGTTCATCTCGGCAGCACGGTACCGGCCCCCAATCCCGACCTCGCGGGGAACATCCAGTGCCCGTGCCACGGCTCACTGTACAACGGGAAGACGGGAGACTTGATCCATGGCCCCGCCACGCGTCCGCTCGATTACTTCCCGATCGCAGTGGAGAATGGGAATGTGATCGTGGATACGGGAACCGTGATCACACGGCAAGCCTTTGCGCCAGGTCAGGCCACGAGGTTTGGGTAGTCGCCTATCCTGGTAGTATAGGCGAAAGAAAAGCGTTGACGGAAGACGGAGTGCGGTAGTACCCTCGCTATGGTGTTTCACGGCGGTGCGTATGCGACGCATCTTTGGGCCGTGGGACAGAAGGGACCACCGCTTCATGTCCACCAACGCGCTTCCCGCCACGGTGCGGGGCGACCGCGCAATGTCCGATGATGCGCGCGAGTGTGCCGAACCCGTATCGCCCGCGCCACGCCGGTTCGGCGGTGTCATCCCGGAGAACGAAACGCCGAAGATGCTGCGGGCGACCGTTCTGCGGCTCGCGTGGCCATCTATTGTGGAAAACCTCCTCCAGTCGCTCGTGCAGATCGCGACGACCGCGATGGTTGCGCGGCTCGGCGCTGCGGCGCTCGCCGGTGTCGGTGTCGCGAATCAGTTGATGATGGTCGGGATCTCGACCTTCTTTGCCGTCAGCACCGGCACGACCGTCCTCGTCGCATATAATATCGGTGCGGGCAGTCCGCGCGAGGCGGGGCAGGCGGCGAAGCAGTCGTACTTCATCGGCATCATCCTGTCGGTGATTGTCGCATTGCTCGGGTTCCTGTTTTCCGCGCCGCTGATCCGGCTGCTCGGTGCGGAACCGGCGGTTGTGGCGGAGGGCGCGAAATTTCTGCGCATCGAGGCGCTCGGCACGATCTTCCTCGTCACGATGTTCATTTCCAGCGGCATCCTCCGCGGTGCGGGCGATACACGCACGCCGATGCTGGTCACCCTCTCGATCAACTTCATCAATATTGGCGTGTCGCTGCCGCTGATCTTCGGGCTGGGGCCACTGCCGCATCTCGGTGTTGTCGGTGCGGCGTGCGGCAACATTGCCGCTCGGTTTATCGGCAGCATCGTCCTCGTCTCGATTGTCTGGCGCGGTCGGCGGGGCGTCAGCATCGCCGGGCGACTCGGATGGAAGCCGCAGTGGACGCTAATGAAGCGGCTAATAGACATCGGCCTGCCGAGCATGCTGGAATCGCTCTTCCGCTCCGGCGGCATGACGATCTTCGCCGTGGTGATCGTCAGCCTCGGCACGACGGCGTTCGCGGCCCAGCAGGTCGCCAACATCTTCTGGCAGATGACGCTCTTCCCGGGCTTCGGCTTCTCGACCGCCGCGCTGACCTTGACGGGCCAATCGCTCGGTGCGGGGAAACCGGAACGCGCCGCCCTCGCGACGTGGGTGGCGACGCGCGCCTGCACGATCTGGATGGCGACGATGGGCATTGTTTACTTTTTCCTCGGGCCGTGGCTCGTCATTCCGTTCAGCGCGGGTGACCCGCACATCCGCAGCATCGCGGCGCACGCGCTCAAGGTGCTTTGTTTTTCGATGCCGATTCAAGCGACGGGCCTCGTGCTGGCGGGCAGCCTGCGCGGCGCGGGCGACACGCGCTGGCCGATGTTCTCGACTGGCGCTTCGATGTGGTTCGTGCGCATCCCGGCGGCGTACCTCTTCGGTGTCGTCCTCGGCCTCGGCATTCCCGGCGCGTACCTCGGCCTGATCCTCGATTCGGTGGTCACCTCCGGGCTTAACCTCTGGCGTTACCGGAGTGGCCGCTGGCAGACTGCGCGGAGCCTGAGCGCGGCGCCGGCGCGGTGAAGGAACCTCACCCCCTGGCCCCTCTCGTACGGAGCCATTGCGATGGAGAGGGGAGTGACCTCCGAGAGAACGGGGTGTTTGGAAAAGACCGCAGCGCTTCAGACGAGTCACCCCTCTCCATCGTAATGGAGAGGGGCAGGGGGTGAGGATTGATGGCGGTCGTTGGGCAACGAATGAGAATGCGCTGGCAGCCGGTGGACGGGGATTGGCGCGCGTTCGGCGTGCGGCTGGTCATCCTGAATATCGGGCTGATGCTGTTCTCGGTCGCGCTCGTGCTCGGTTACCGCTCCGGACTAGGGCTGAATGCGTGGAACATCTTCCAGATCGCCCTGACGAATTACATCCCGATCACCCCCGGCCAGATGTCCATCGCGGTCGGCGGTATCATGATCCTCGTGGCGTGGCGGGCGGGCATCCCGCCCGCGCTGGCGACCGTCTGCAATATGGTCTTCGTCGGCCTCTGGTTCGACTTCTTCGCCGCCCGCGTGCCGAAAGCGGATCGCCTCGTCGTCGCCGTGCCGATGCTGATCGGGGGTGTCGTCCTGATCGGGTGGGCGTCCGCGATCTATATCAAGGCGGGACTGGGCGCGGGGCCGCGCGATTCGTTCATGCTGGCGGTCGTCCGCAAGACGGGTTGGAATGTCGGCGTTGCGCGGTTCGCCATCGAAGGGACGGTCTTCGCGCTCGGGGTCGCGATGGATCGCTCGCAGGTCGGCATCGGTACGCTGGCCTTTACCTTCGGCATCGGCCCGATGCTCGCCTGGTCCTTTCGAGTGCTGCGTATCCCGCCGGGCGGTCGGATTGCGCCGATTGCGCCCGTCGTGCCAGTGGCGGAATTGACGGCGGAGTAAGATAGACGGGCACAACCCTTGCACTGCGGCGTTACTGACAATGGGAAACGCGCGAAAGACAAAGGAGAACACAATGGGTAGGGCGATCTGGATGGGCACGAAGTTCCTTGTTGGCACATTGATTGGCGCGGTGATCGGTGCGACGGTCACGGCGTACGCGGCGGGCGCGGCCGATCCCGCCGCGACTGGCGAGGGAATCGTGGACAACATTCGTGGGCGCATGAACGCGGCGAAAGCGGCGGGCGACGCCGCCGCGATGCAGATGGAAGCCGCCCTCACCCAGCAATTTCGCACCAAAGTTCACGACCCGGATGCCCTCAACCCACCCACCGCGCTCCATCCCTAAACGGAATGATTGAACCGCCAAGGCCGCCAAGAAAACGTGGAGAAGAAATTTCATCTTTCTCTTCCCTCTTGGCGTCCTTGCGGGCGCCCTTTGGGCAGTATTGGCGGTTCAGTATCCATCCGTAAAAGGAGGCGCGCGTGGCAGAAGAGACGAGGCAAGGGATTCGGCCGGTAGTACTGCTGATTATGGACGGGTGGGGGGACGCGCCGGCGGGGCCGGGGAATGCCGTCACGCTTGCGGCGACGCCGACCTTCGATCGCCTCTGTGCGTCCGCCCTGCGGAGCGAGTTGATTCCTTTCGGGCGCGAGGTCGGGCTACCGGAGGGGCAGATGGGCAACTCCGAGGTCGGCCATCTGAATATCGGCGCGGGCCGGGTCGTCTACCAGACACTGACGCGGATTGATCGCGCAATTGAGGACGGTACGTTCTTCCAGAATCCCATTCTGCGCGACGCGGTGCGCGTGGCAAAAGAGAAGAACGTCACGCTGCATCTGCTCGGACTGATCGGGCCGGGCGGCGTCCACGCACAGGATTTACACCTACTCGCGCTTCTGCGGCTGGCGAAGCAGGAAGGACTGGCGAACGTTGCCATCCACGCCTTCCTCGATGGGCGGGACACGCCGCCCAAGTCGGCGCGCGAATATATGCGACACTTGGACGCCGAGATCACGAAGATCGGTGTCGGCCGCATCGCCAGCGTCTCTGGGCGCTACTACGCGATGGACCGCGACAAGCGATGGGATCGGGTGCGCAAGGCGTACGACGCGCTCGTGCTCGGTGCGGGCGAGACGGCACGCACGCCTGATGAGGCGATTGCCCGCGCGTACGCGGCGAATGTGACGGACGAGTTCGTCCTGCCGACCGTGATGGCGAGAGAAGATGGCGCCCCCGTCGGCACGATCGCGGACGGCGATGTGGCGATCTTCTTCAACTTCCGCTCCGACCGCGCCCGCGAACTTTCCCACGCGCTGATGGACGACCAATTCGGCGGCTTCCCGCGCGCTGCGCGCCCGCAGATCACCTTCGTGACGATGACTGAGTACGAGGCGGACTTGCCCGTCGCGGGCGTCGCGTTCCCGACGGAGAACATCGTCGAGTCGCTCGCGGAAGTAATCGCGGCGCATGGCCTTGCGCAGTTCCACGCGGCGGAGACGGAGAAGTACCCGCACGTCACCTTCTTCTTCAACGGCGGGCGGGAGGAAACGTTTCCCGACGAAGATCGGCGACTGATCCCGTCGCCGAAGGTCGCGACGTATGATCTTCAACCGGAGATGAGCGCGGCGGCAGTCGCGGACGCCGTTGTGTCGGCGGTGACGAGCGGGCGGTACGCGTTCGTCCTCGTTAACTTCGCCAATGCCGACATGGTCGGGCACACGGGCGTCCTCGCGGCGGCGGTCGCGGCGGTTGAGACGGTGGATGAGTGCGTCGGGCGGATTCTCAACGCGCTCGACGGCACGGGCGGCGCGGCAATTGTCACGGCGGATCACGGCAACGCGGAGGAGATGATCGCCCCGGACGGCACGCCGATGACCGCCCACACGATGAATTGCGTCCCGTGTTTCCTTACGGGGCCGGGTCTGTCGCCGGAGATGCACCTCCGCCCGCACGGTAGGCTTGCGGACATCGCCCCGACCGTGCTCCATCTCCTCAGCCTCCCGCAGCCCGCCGTAATGACGGGTGAAAGCCTGATCGTTTAGCGCCGGTAGCGCAGGCTTCAGCCTGCGTTCCCTTCCTGGTAGCGCGGGCCTTCCAGTCTGCGAGCCGGGGACACAGGCTGAAGCCTACGCTAGCGATACTGGGAAGGCGACTGCCGATGACCGGGTTTGACACCGCTTATCTGATCGTAACGGGCGCAGGGGTGGCGGGCGAGGTCGTGCCCGACCTGATCGCGGGGCTGGCGGCGCGCTTCCCGACCGTCCTGACGATCCCGACGCCAAATGCCGCGCGGGTTATCAATCGCGGCGCGCTCGGTCGGTTGCCGGGTCACCGGCTCGTCGAGAGTTACTTTGATGCCGCGATCCTGCCCCGGCCGCCGGAAGGCTTGGTCCTCGTCGCACCATGCGGCTTCAATAGCCTGAATAAATTGGCGTGGGGGATTGCGGACACGCTTGCCCTGTCCGTCGTCGCCGAAGCAATTGGGCGCGGCACGCCGGGCGTCGTGGCAATTGCTTGCAACACGCCGCTCTGGGCGCATCCCCGCGCGCAAGAATCCGCCGCGACACTGCGGGGATGGGGTTGCACAGTCCTTGATCCGGTTCAGGTCGCGGAGCAGACGCGGTTGGCGCCCGTTGCGGACATCTTCGCGGCGGTGGATGGCTGTGAGGACGGCCTAAAAGGGCCGATGACTTCGTGAAGTAATGTGGTGGCAGCAGGCTTTCCAGCCTGCCTCTCGCCGGGAAAAGCAGGCTGGAAAGCCTGCTGCCACCGGCGACATGCTACCATTTCCAGACACCATAGCATGCCAATGCAGCGACACTGCATACGATGATGAGCCAGTCGAGCGCCCGCAAATGATACGCCTCCATGAACGTGGCGCCCGGCGTGCCGAAGCCGCGGGACTCCATTGCTTCGGCCATCGCGTCCGCCGTTCGGAGGGCGCGAACGACAGCGGGCGTCAGCATCCGGGCGTGTTCGGCGAGGGCGCGGAGGCCGCGCGGCAGTTCCGTGCCTCGTGCCCGCCGCGCGTCGCCGAGGGCGGCCCAACTCTCGCGCATCGCGGGCGCGTAGCGCAACCCGCCGACGAGCACGAAGGCGACGCCCGGTGGTACGCGCATCAGCGTCAGCGCGTCGCCCAGTTCGTCAACCGTGATCGAGGAGAAAAACGCACTCGAAATCGTGCCGAGCAGCAAGAGTTTCAGCACCGGGGCGAAGGCGTCCGTCGGGCTGCCGCCGATGGCCGAAAAGAGGCCGAGCAGTACGAGCATCGGCGCGAGGAGCCGGAGCGCCGTCAACCATTGGCGTACGCCGCGTACGACTGTGACGACAAGTAGCGCGACGACGAGGAAGGCAAGGAGGAACACCGGCGCGTTCGTGGCCAGCGCGGCGGCGATCCCGGTGAGATACAAGCAAAGTTTCGCGCGCGGGTCGAGCCTCACGGTGCATTCCCCGGCACGCGACGATCCCGTGCGGGCACGAGTAGCGCATCCTCGCCCGGATACGGCACGCCGAGCGCCATCGCTAGAGCCGCGATTGGCGTGGGCAGTAGATGCGCGCGGCCGAGCAGCGACGCGTCGCCCATCACCGTCGCGGGCGGCGCGTCGGCGATCAGCGCACCTTCGGACAGCACGAGCCAGCGCGGGCAGTATGCCGCCGCGAATTCCATGTCGTGCGTCGCGAGGATGACGCCGACGCCGCCCGCGCGGAGCGTCGCCAGCGTCGCGGCGAGGGCGTTCCGCCGTTGGCGATCCTGTCCGGCGGTCGGCTCATCGAGCAGAACGATCTGCGGTCGGTGCGCGAGCATTGCGGCGAGGGCGACCCGTCGTTTCTCACCGTCGCTCAGGCCAAGCGGCGCGCGACCCAGCAGCGGTTCGAGCGCGAAGCGGGCGATCAGCATCGCGATCCATGCGGCGTCGTACCGCGCGAGCGTGCGGGCGCTGTATTCGACCTCTTCGCGCACGGTGCGGCAGAAGAGCGCATCGTCGGCGTTCTGAAGCAGCATGCCGATCTGCTGTCGCGCCACGGGCGTGCCGTCCGCGCCGTGAATCCGCCCACCTTGCGGGCGCGCCAGCCCGGCGAGCAGGCGGAGCAGCGTCGTCTTGCCCGCGCCGTTCGTGCCGACGAGGGCGATGGTCTCGCCGCGATGCAGCCGCAGATCAATGCCATCCAGCACGGCGCGCCCCTCACGCTCGTAGCGTACCGCTTCGGCAACCAGCAACGGCTCGCCCGCCGTTGTGATCGTCTCCGGTCGTGATTGGAGCGTGAATCGTCCGGTGCGTACGAGTGCGACGGCTTCGGGTATCGTGCGCGGCCGTTCCGGCAAACCGGCCTCCATGCAGAGCCGGGCGACAGCGGGGATCGGCAGGTCGAGTGCGCTTTGCGATGCATTGAGGAGTTCGGACGGCGTGCCGTGCCGGTCGAGTCTGCCATTGTGCATGGCGGCGACCGATGTCACGGATTCCCACAGACGGCCGGGGCGGTGCTCGGCGACGGCGACGGTCGTGCCGCGCCCGTGCAAGGCGGCGAGGAGGAGCCAGAGCGCATCGGCGGCCAGCGGATCGAGCGCGGCGGACGGCTCGTCGAGGATGAGCAGGGGCGGCTCCATCGTCAGGACGCTCGCGATGGCGACGCGCGCCCGCTCGCCGCCGGAAAGATGCGTCGTTGGGCGGGATAGGAGGTGCGTGATCCCCGTTTGTTCCGCCGCCGCTCGGATGCGCGCGGTGATGGTGTCGCGCGGTAGCCCCTGCTGACGCGGGCCGAACGCCAACTCACGCTCCACCGTTGCGTTGAACAACTGCGCCTCGTGGTGCTGGAAAACGACGCCGACGGTACGCGCGAGGTCGCGGACGGGATGCGCGCGCGTGTTGTTCCCATCAACGCGCACCGTGCCAGTGAACTCCCCGTCGTGGAAATGCGGGATCAGCCCGTTCGCCATCCGCACGAGGGTGGACTTGCCCGACCCGCTCTCGCCGAGCAGGAGCAGCAACGCGCCATCTGGCACAGACAGGTGCACATCGTCCACCGCCGCACGCTGCTGCTCGGTCGTTGCTTCGGGGCCACTGTGCGCGTCGTAGCGAAATCCGACGTGCTGATAGGCGAGCATCTACGGCTGCCTTAGCGTCGTGCGATCGCGAGTCGCCCGTCGCGTCGCGCCGGGCCATAGCCCGCCGCGCTGAGCGCCTTGAGGACGATCAGGGCGATCACTGAACCGAGGATGGTGCTGCCGAGGAAACTGAGGCCAATTGTCAGGAGCGCGGGGTGCTTGTGGAGGATGTTCGGCGAGACGATATACACCGTAATCAGCGTGGCGAGTACGCCGGTGCCGACAATTTCGCCGCCCGCGCTGAGATAGATATTCCGCGTCGCGCGCCAGATGAACCCGGCGAGCGCTGCGCCGATCATGCTCCCCGCGAAGGCGTTGATCGTGCCGGTGCCGAGGAAGTTGCGCAGCACGGAGGTCGCGAAGGCGACGAGGATCGCGTACCACGGCCCGATCAGCACGGCGGAGATGACATTGATGAACGCCTGGATCGGGAAGACCTTGGTCGTCCCAACGGGAATACTCAGTGGCGAGAGTGCGACTGCTAACGCGGTGAATAGCGCCGCACGCGCGACATCCTTGGTCTTCATGGCTCCTCGTCCTTCCTTCTCTGCACGCCCATCGACCTACAACCGTGTGATCTGGATACCGGCGACGCCACATGCCGACAGGGCGGCGACCTCATCGAGCAGCCGCGCGCGGAACGTGCCTGGCCCCAGCCGCGCTGTCCCGCCCGTCGGCGTCGCGGCGCGTTCGGCGGCCAGCCCGTACAGGCCGAGCGCGAGGGCGGCCTGCAACGCGGCATCCTCCCCGGCGGTTAAGAGAATGCCGACCGCCGCCGACGCCATGCACCCTGTCCCCGTGACGCGCGGCAGGAGCGAATCACCGTTCCACACCTCGTATCCTCGTCCGCCGCCGACAACGACATCAACGACGCCTGTGACCGCCACGACAACGCCGAAGCGTTCCGCAGCGGCGGTCGCGACGGCGCGTGGCTCCTCCGCCCCGACCGCCTCGACGCCGCGCATCTCGCCCGCGCCGAGCAGCGCCCCGATCTCGCCGCGATTGCCGCGCAGGGCGGTGATCGGCAGTTCCGCGAGCAGGCGCAGCGCGCTCGTGGTGCGGAATGTCGTTGCGCCCGCCCCGACCGGATCGAGGACGATCGGGATGCCACGCGCCGCTGCCATCCGCCCGGCGCGGAACATCGCCTCGACCTTCGTGGGGGAAAGGACGCCGAGATTGAGGACGAGCGCCTGTGCGACCCCGGTAATCTCCGCCACTTCCTCCGGCGCGTCGGCCATGACGGGTAATGCCCCGAAGGCGAGCGTAACGTTCGCGACATCGTTCGCCACCACGGGGTTCGTGATGTGGTGGATCAGCGGCTTCGACACCGCGATCCGCGCGAGCGATTGTGCGGCGGCGTTCTCGTCGGTCCGGCTCACCTCGCTGCTGTGCGATGACGGCAAAAGGCGCCTTCCTTCCCTACGCGTTATCCATGGCGCGGGCAACAAAAATCGGAGGAACCAGCGCGGCGGGTGCGCTCCCGATCTCCTCCGACAATGCCGCGCGTGCGTGCATGCGGTGCGCATCCCTCCGCCGGTATGACCCGGATCAGGTTCGACGGTCGGTGACGGATCGTGGTCACCCTCTCAGCCCGGCTCCCCAGGCCCCCGCGGCAATGCCTTCACTTGTCGAGGCTACGATAATATGGCGATAACAGGTCGTCAACCCCAACGGTACGTCGAGCGGGACACGCCGTGTCGGCTTCATCATCGCCCCTAACGGTTTAGCGCAGGTGCGGGAAGGCGCGGCGACCGAGGTAGCGGGCGGATTCTTCCAGTTCCTCCTCGATCCGCAGGAGTTGGTTATACTTCTCGACGCGGTCTACGCGGGAGGGCGCGCCCGTCTTGATCTGCCCGGCGTTGGTGGCGACGACGAGATCCGCGATGAACGTGTCCGCCGTTTCGCCGCTCCGATGGGAGATCACCGCCGCCCATCCGGCGTGCTGCGCCCGCTCGACCGCCTCGAAGGTTTCGGTCAGTGTGCCGATCTGGTTCAGTTTGACGAGGATCGCGTTGCCCGCATTCTCGCGGATGCCGCGCTCCAAAAATTGCGTGTTCGTGACGAACAGGTCGTCGCCGACGAGTTGGACGCGGTCGCCCAACTGCTCGGTGAGCGTCTGCCAGTTCGCCCAGTCATCCTCGGCCAGACCGTCCTCGATGGAGATGATCGGGTACTGCGCGACGAGATTTTCATAATAGGCGATCAACTCGGTCGGCGTGAACGTGCGCCCTTCGCCCTTGAGGTTGTAGATGCCGTCTTCGTAGAACTCCGACGCGGCAGGGTCGAGGGCAATCGCGATATCCTCGCCCGGCTCGTAGCCCGCCTTCTCGATGGCCTGGAGGATCAACTCGATCGCTTCCTGATTCGAGCCGAGCGATGGCGCGTAGCCGCCTTCGTCGCCGACCTGCGTGGGATAGCCCTTGTCGTGTAGGACGCCTTGCAGGGCGTGGAAGACCTCTGCGCCCCAGCGCAGCCCCTCGCGGAAGGAGGGCGCACCCACGGGCATTACCATAAACTCCTGCATGTCCACGCTGGTGCCGAGGGCGTGCTTGCCGCCGTTGAGGATGTTCATCATCGGCACGGGGAGCGTCCGCGCGCTCGGGCCGCCGAGGTAGCGATAGAGCGGGATGTCGAGCGCCTGCGCGGCGGCGCGGGCGACGGCAAGCGAGACACCGAGGATCGCGTTCGCGCCGAGGCGGCTCTTGTTCTTCGTGCCGTCGAGCGAAATCATCAGCCGATCAATCTCGATCTGATTCAAGGCATCAAGCCCAACGATCTCCTCCGCAATCACGTCGTTGACATTGGAAACGGCCTTCTGCACGCCCTTGCCGCCGAACCGGCGCGGGTCCTTGTCGCGCAACTCGACTGCCTCGTGTTGCCCCGTGGACGCGCCCGACGGCACCGCCGCCGTCCCCTTGATGCCATCGCTCAGGTAGACATCCACCTCCACCGTCGGATTGCCCCGCGAATCGAGAATTTCCCGCGCGAATACATCCTCGACCACCGTCATCAGCATCACCCTCCCCCTCCCGCCTCGCGTCATCCATCATGTGGCGAATAGCGTACCACAGCAGCAGGAGACTTAACGCAGAGCGCGCAGAGGACGCAGAGAATACAAAGAGGGAGAGAGGTTTATTTGTCACTTTCTGCGCGCTCTGCGCTCGTCATCTATTTGCATTCGGGGAGGAGTGGTTTTTGGATGTAGAGCGGCGAGCATTGTGGTTTGTAGAGGCCGACCTGGCCGAGCAGGAGTTGGTGGCCGAGTTGGCCGAGTTCGATGGCATTCGGCGTGTCGTTGAACTCGGGGTGGAACTCAAAGCGCGCCCGCTCGAACCACTGGACGGTGTAGGCGACGCCGTCGGTCGGGTTCGGCTCGATCGTTTCTTCGGAGATCGGGTAGCCGAAGACGAAGGTGCCGCCGTTCTGGTCAAAGAACTTCTTGAACTGCCCGCCGATCGCATGCTGTGTCTGGACGTAGTACGAGCGATCCGCACCGGCCGAGACGAGCGGTTGCGGCGGGAAGGCCGGGTCGGTACGCGGATCGGTGCGGCCCGCCGTCAGGATGCGGCCCACATTCGTCAACTGGACGAGTTGCGGCGATCCGGCCGACTCGGGGTGATACTCGAAGCGCGACCGCTCGAAAAACTGCACCGTCAGTTGGCTTGCGGGGTCAACGACTTCGTTGGTTAGGGGAAAGCCGAAGATCGTCGCGCCGCCATTGGCATTCCAGAAGGTCAGGAAGGCGTAGCCGACGATGTAGCCGGTCTGCGGGAAATACTGCAAGTCATGCCGCACGGTAATTGGCGGCGCCGAATCGGCGAATGTTACGGCGCGCGCGGTCAGCCCGCCCGCGTGTGACCAGACGACCGTGTTGCCGCTCACCGCCGGGGCGATATTCGCGTCCTGCCCTTTGGCGATCTGATAGCCGAGATGCCGCGCGAGGTCGTAGCCGTAGATCGCCGTCGTGCCGCCCACGTCCGGCGAAACGGACCAGACGACCGTCGCGCCGTCGAAGCCGACGCCGCTCACCTGCTGCCCCGGCGCGAGATTGGCGGGGATCGCCTCGACACCGTTCGTTGTGAAGTCGAGGACGGCGATACGCGCGCCCTGCGCGAGGGCGAGGCGATTCTGCCCGAAGCCGAAGAGCGCGGACTTGCCGCCGAACGAGTCATTAACCGGCAACCGCTGCGCCGTGTCCATGTCGAAGAAGATCATCCGGCTCAGGCGCGCGGGGTCGGCGGTCAGGTTCGGGAAGATGACGTGGTGACCCGAGACGCGCGGCGGGCCGAGCGTTTCGAGCGGCAAGCGGTTCGCGGGGATGCGCCCGGCCTCGGCGGTCGCGCCGCTCGCGCGATCCCATACCTTGATCGCGACGCCGTTGCTATCCTGTGCCAGCCACGCGACCACCCCGGCATCGCTGACGGATGGCCCGGTCACTCTCGCGTCGCCGACCGGCACGGAGAACTGTGCGCCCGTCGAGACATCTACGCCGTTGATGCTGCTCGCGCCCTGCTTCCAGACGACGAGCGACCCCGCGACATCCGGTTCGCTCGTGCCGCTGCCGGGGATCGGGAGCGGCTGGCCGGTGCTTGTGTCCACGCCAAACGCGCCGCTCGTGTCCTGCCAGACGACGAGCGAGCCGCTGATGCGCGGGTTCGTCAGCGTCCCCGGCCCGACTGGTAGCGACGCGCCCCCGATTGCCGGGCCGTCCGCGCGGACGGTTGTTGCGAGCGGCAACAACAGCGATGTCAGTACTAGGATGACGCCCCACCGGCGCCCCGCGTTTCCCCGTCGTCGCATCATTCCCCCCTCGTTACCGGTTTCATCCGCAGCGAGTGTACGTGCCAGTGCGCCGGAAGCGCAATGAGATGTAAAAAAGTGGGGAACTTCGGGGCTGGAAGTCCGATGTTCAATGTCCGGGGTTCGAAGAAATCTCGACGCCGAACTCTGAACTCCGAACATCGAACTTCCCTGCTACAATCGTCCCAGGAGGTGCAGCGATGGATCGGTTCACAGGCAAAGTCGTACTGGTGACGGGGGCGGGGTCGGAGCGCGGGATCGGGCGGGCGGTGGCGCTGGCGTTCGCCAAAGAGGGCGCGAATGTCGTCGTCACCGATGTCGTGAAAGAGGGCGTCGAGCGCGTGGCGGGCGAATTGAACGCGCATGCGCGAGCAATCGGCGAAGTGGCGGATGTGCGAAGCAGGGCGGAGATGGAGCGCGTCGTCGCGCGGGCGGTCGAGACCTTCGGCGGCCTTGACATTCTCGTCAACAATGCGGGCCTGACCCGGCCGACAAAGTTCCTCGATATCAGCGAGGAAGAATACGACCTCGTGGTGGACGTGAATCTCAAAGGGATGTTTATGTCGTCGCAGGCGGCGGTTCCGGCGATGCTGAAGCGGGGCAAGGGAGCGATCGTCTCGCTTTCGTCCGTTTCCGGCCAGCGGGGCGGCGGTGTTTTCGGCACCTCCGCCTACGCGGCGGCGAAAGCGGGCATGGCGGGTCTGACGCGGGCACTGGCGCGCGAACTCTCACCGCAGGGCATCCGCGTCAACTGCGTCGCGCCCTCGCTGATTGATACCGACATTTTCGGTGGGCAAGTCTCCGAGGAGCGCAAGAAGGAACTCGGCGAAACGACGCTCGTTGGCCGCGTCGGCCGCACCGAGGACGTCGTTAATGGCATCCTTTTCCTCGCCGATGATAGCAGCGAATACCTGACCGGCGTCACCCTCGACATCAATGGCGGTTCGCACTTGCACTGAGTGTGGTTCATGGTTGTTCTGCGCTTCCTCGCACAATTGGGGTTGTAGGGGCGCACAGCAGTGCGCCCTCCGGCGTCCGTTGTTGAAAGAAACGCCATTCGATCTCGGAGAAGGGCGTACGGCTGTGCGCCCCTACAACCCCATACCCAGCCTCTTGCCCGCTTGTCTCAGCCAGTGCGTGGACACATCTGTGAGACGGCCACGCCGCACGTCGTGGATGAGCGACTGACTTGCACCGAGAATTCCTACGGTTTCTCGCTCCGTCAATCCTCGTGCTTCCATGATGTGATTGATTGCGATGGCGAGGTCGGCCTTGGCGAGGACTTCCTCAGCATTGGGTAAGCCGAGATCGGCAAAGACATTGCCGCTACTTTCGGTGACTTGGATGTCTTCAAGGTGAAGGTCATCAATCATGTCCATCTTCTATGCGCTTACTCTCTTCCAAACTTTCAGGCCGTGCGGACTGCCGCAGCGTTCATGAGACCAAGTTCTTCGGTCGCGGTTTCGCGCATCTTGTACTTCTGGATTTTGCCGGTGACAGTCATCGGGAAGGCGTCGGTGAATTTCCAGTAGCGCGGCACCTTGTAGTGAGCGATGCGGGCGCGGCAGTAGTCGCGCAGTTCGTCCTCGGTCGCCTCTTGGCCCGCCTTGAAGATCACCCAGGCCATTACTTCCTCGCCGTACTTCTCGTCCGGCACGCCGATTACCTGAATATCCTGAATCTTTGGATGAGGGTATAGGAATTCCTCGATCTCGCGCGGGTAGATATTCTCGCCGCCCCGGATAATCATGTCTTTGGAGCGGCCGACGATGTTCACATATCCCTCGTCGTCCATTGTCGCGAGATCGCCGGTGTGCATCCAGCGGCCCGCGTCCACGGCGAGTGCGGTCGCTCCGGGGTTATTCCAGTAGCCGAGCATGACGAGGTATCCGCGCGACAGGAGTTCGCCCGTCGTCCCGCGCGGCACGATGGAACCCGTCGTGGGATCAATGATTTTGCACTCAACGTGCGGGTGGACCCGCCCGACGGTGCTGACGCGCTTGTCGAGCGGGTCGTCGGTCGTGCTCTGGAAGGAGACGGGTGCGGTCTCGGTCATGCCGTAGCAGATCGTCACGTCCGTCATGTTCATGCGCGCGTTGACCTGCTTCATCACCTCGACCGGACAGGGCGAGCCGGCCATGATGCCCGTCCGTAATGACGAAAGATCGAATGATTCGAATTCCGGGTGCGCCAGTTCGGCGATGAACATCGTCGGGACGCCGTGCAGCGCGGTGCATCGCTCCTGCTCCACTGCCGCGAGCGTACTTTTCGCGTCGAAGCCGGGGGCGGGGATGACCATCGTCGCGCCATGGGTGACGCAGGCGAGGTTCGCGAGCACCATGCCGAAACAGTGGTAGAAAGGGACGGGAATGCAGAGCCGGTCATCGGGCGAAAAGCGCATGTATTCCCCGATAAAGAAGCCATTATTGAGGATCGAATGGTGCGAGAGCGTGACGCCCTTCGGGAACCCTGTCGTGCCGGAGGTGTACTGGATATTAATTGGGTCGTCGAACTGCTGCTCCGTTTGCACGCGCGCCAACATTTCTGGCGAAACGTGCGTCGCCTTTTCCAGCACATTGTCCCAGCGGTGCGTGCCGGGCGTTTCGCAACCGAAGGCGATCACCGTGCGGAGATCGGGGACGCGCGTGGCATGGAGGTTGCCCGGTTCCGCGCCATCGAGTTCGGGGCAGGTTTCGCGCAGCATCGCGGCGTAGTCGGAGGACTTGAAGGGTGGCCCGATAATTAGTGCGGAGCAACCCGACTGATTGAGCGCGTATTCCAGTTCGTAGACGCGATATGCCGGGTTGAGGTTGACGAGGATCGCGCCGATCTTCGGCGTCGCGAACTGCGCGACAACCCATTCGGCGTGGTTGGTCGCCCAGATACCGATCCGGTCGCCCTTCTGGATGCCGAGCGCCAGCAGACCCCGCGCGAAGCGGTCGCAGAGCGCGCAAAACTCGCGGTAGGTGTAGCGCACGCCTTGATGGCAGGAGACCAGCGCCTCGTTGTCGGGTACTTGCGCCGCGACGTTGTCGAGCAGATCGCCGATGGGCACACCGATCAGCGGCACATCGCTCGCGCCGTGAACATAAGAAAGACGTTCGTCATACAGCGCCAGACTCATGGAATTCTCGCTTTCCTATGCCAGCCGACATCGTCTTTTTCTGAATTCACGGCGGTTCGCGCCGATGTAGAATAGCGTCAGTGTACGGCAGGGACGGATGTTGTCAACGCTGCCGCAATTGGCCCACTGCCCCAGCCACCAAGGCCTCGACTGTGAAATGACCCTCGTATACTTCTCCTCATTTTCTCGCTTTGCGTCCTTGGCGGCCTTCGCGCTTTTGCGGTTCCTTTGGTTTCCGTTTCCTTCCAGAGGTTTACGGCGATGCGCGAATCTGCTATAGGCATAGCAACGACCGAGCCGCAGCACAATCAAGGGAGAAACGATGGAGACCGGAACCCCCAATGTCCTCTTCGAGCGGCGCGGGCCGGTCGCGTGGGTGACCTTCAACCGCCCCGAGGCGCGCAATGCGATGACCTTTGCGATGTACGACGCGCTTGTCCGCGTCTGCGAACATGTCGCCGCAACGCCCGATATCCGCGTGCTCGTCCTGACGGGCGCGGGCGACAAGGCGTTCGTCGCTGGGACGGACATTAGCCAGTTCACGTCGTTCAAGGATGCGCAGGACGCGCTCGACTACGAGGCGCGGATCGGCGCGGTGATCACGGCGCTCGAAACGCTGGAGCGGCCGACGATTGCGGCGATCCGGGGCTTCGTCGTCGGTGGCGGGGCGGCGCTGGCGATGGTCTGCGACATCCGCATCGCGACGCCTGATTCCCGCTTCGGCTTCCCGATCGCGCGTACGCTCGGCAATGCCCTCGGCATGGGCGCGTACGCCCGCCTCGTGGACCTGATTGGCCCGGCGCGAACGAAAGAGATGATCTTCCGCGCCCGGTTGATGGATGCGGACGAGGCGCACACCGTCGGGCTGTTCAGTGAGCTGGTTGAGCCGGAGATGTTGCACCAGCATGTGCAGGAGATGGCTGAGCAGATCGCGGGCAATGCGCCGCTGACGATCCAGATCACCAAAGAGTCCGTCGCCCGCATCCTGGCTTCCCGTCGCCCGCCGCACAGCAGCGACCTAATCGTTAAAGCGTACACAAGCGACGACTTCCACGAAGGCGTCAGCGCCTTTCTGGAGAAGCGCAAACCGAACTGGCAGGGGAAGTGATGGAAACTGGGGAGAACTACAGAGGCGCAAAGGACGCAAAGATCGCAAAGAAAAACAAGAGGAAAGAAGGAGTAACACAATCCATTCCCAATTTTTCTTTCCCACTTTGCGCTTTTTGCGTCTTTGCGGTTCTCCCCGGCTTCGCCCGATGATAGAGAGGAAGTTGCGGTATGGGGGATGACGCACAAGCGATGATGCCGCTTTCGGGGGTGCGCGTGCTCGATCTGGGGCGGCATCTGGCGGGGCCGACGTGCGCGCAATTCCTCGGCGATCTCGGCGCGGATGTCATCAAGATCGAGAACCCACAACGTGGCGAGGATGGCCGGGCTGCCGGGCCGCCCTTTTTCGATGAGAGTGGACCGGCGGAGGCGGGTGAGAGCGCCTTTTTCTTGTCCGCCAACCGGAACAAGCGGTCGCTGGCGATGGAGATCAAGGGGCCGGAAGGGCAGGCGCTCTTCCGACGCCTCGCCGCAACGGCGGATGTCGTCGTCGAGAACTTCCGCCCCGGCGTGATGGACGCCCTCGGCATCGGCTATGACGCGATCGCTGCCACGAATCCGCGCATCATCTACGCCTCGCTCTCCGGCTTCGGCGCGGACGGCCCTGCTGCCAGTCGCCCCGGCCTCGACAACATCATTCAGGGTTTTTCCGGGCTGATGAGCGTGACGGGGTTCGAGGGCGGCGAACCGGTGCGCGTCGGCATTCCCGTCGCGGACCTTTTCACGGGGCTGATCGGCGCGTACGGCGTCCTCGCCGCGCTGATGGCGCGCGAGCGGACGGGGCGCGGCCAGCGCGTCGAAACATCGCTCCTGGAAAGCATGGTCGGGATGCTCGGTTTCCAGGCGGTGCGCTACCTCAATGGCGCGGGCGTGCCCCCGCCGGCGGGCAACCATCACCCGATCAATGCCCCCTACGGTGCGTACCGGACGAAGGATGGCTGGGTGATCCTCGGCGCGACGGGCGATAAGCGGTGGAATGCCTTCTGCGCGGTCGTGGGCGCGCCTGAATGGCTGACCGACCCCCGTTTCAGGACGAACGGTGGTCGTTTCGCGCACAACGCCGAACTGTCGGAACTGATCAACGCGAAGTTGCAGGCGCACACCTCCGACGAGTGGGAAGAAATCCTCAACGCGCAAGGCATCCCGTGTGGCCCGATCTACGACATGGAGCAGAGCCTCGAACACCCGCAGGTCCAGCACCGGGAGATGGTCGTCGAGCGCTCGCACCCGACGATGGGCAGTGTGCGGCTGCTCGGCCTGCCGGTGAAGCTCAGCGCAACGCCCGGCGCGATCCATCGTAGCCCGCCCTTGTTCGCCCAGCACACCGACGAAATCCTCCGCGAGATCGGCGTGACCGACGCCGAACTGGATCATCTGCGAACAAGCGGCATCATCGCCTCCGGTGTAGTGCCGGAACGCGCTGGGGCGGACGAGTAAGGCAATAGTGAGTGGCTGCGCGCTTCAGTCTACCAGAGCGAGGTTCGGCAGGCTGAAGCCGCCACCAAATCTATGCGTGCCATGTTCGCGCCATTGTGGGAGGGGAGAAAGAGCATGGACCTCGCGGTTACCGAATCAGCGCTTCAGGATTTGCTCGAAGCGTCGCCGTTCAACCGGCCATACGGCTTCCGCGTGCAGTCCATCGGCGACGGGATTTGCACGGTCGCCGTGCCATTCCAATTCTCCCACGAGCGACCGGACGGCCTGATCAGCGGCCCCGTCTTCATGGCGGCGGCGGATGTGACGATGTGGCTAGCGATCATGACGAAGACGGGAATCATAGACCACCTCGTCACCGTCGAGCTGAAGACGAACTTCCTCAACGGCGCGCGAGCCGAAGACGTCACCTGCTCGGCCAAAGTTCTCAAACTCGGGCGGCGGCTGATCTACGGCACCGCCGAATGCACGAGCAGCGCGGGCAAATTGCTGACGCATCATACCGTCACGTATATCCGCCCGGACGCATAGCGGCGCGAACTATCCGCGTTCCCAGAGCGAGGCCCACCAATCCGGCTCCGGCATGCCGCTCGCGTAGGCCGCCGCGATCATGCTTTCGACATCAAGTGCGATGCGATGGAAGGAGACGCAAGTCGCGTCATCATCCACATCGAGCACTGCGTACTCGGCCCAATGCACATTGTGGTTATACGGTCGCACGGAACCGACACCGGGCAAGCCGACACTGCCCGGATTGATGATCTGGCGGTCGCGATGGCGGCGCAACATCGCGATATGTGTGTGCCCTCCCGCCATCATCGTTGCGTCGTACCTATCGAGCATCACATTGAGATCATCGTCGGGCGTCGTCGCGATGATCGTGTCATCGAACGAGCGGGGTGAGCCGTGGAAGCACAGGAGTGTCCGATCAGTCCCCAATGAATGCTCGATCACCGCCGGGAATGCGCCGACATACGCGAGATCGCCTTCGGTGAGTTGTGCCACGCACCAGCGAGTGGTGGCACGGTCAATTGCGTCCGCAGTAGTGGCGGATGGTGGTGCGAGGAGCCACGCATCGGTGTTTCCCATCACGACCGGGCAGCCCAGGGCGCGCAGTCGTGCGATCACTGCGCTCGGTTGTGGGCCGAGCGCGGCGACATCGCCGAGGCAAATAAGTTCGTTGACGCGCTCGCGTTCGAGTTCCGCAAGCACAGCGTCGAGTGCGATACAGTTGCCGTGAATATCGGCGATCAATCCGATCCGCATCGTGCGTCCCCGAATCGTTATGCCCGCACGTCTATCACGACGCGGCCACGAACACGACCTTTGAGGATTTCCTCGCTCATCGCCGGGACATCCGCGAGCGGGATGGTCTGCGTGATGCGCGCGAGCGTCGCCGCCGGGAGGTCGCGGGCGAGCCGTTCCCACGCGGCGCGGCGCGGCTCCTGTGCGACGAAGACGGAGTTGATGCCGAGCAGGCTGACGCCGCGCAGGATGAAGGGAAAGACGGTCGTATTCAGTGCCGGGCCGCCCGCGACGCCGCACGCCGCGACACTGCTATTGAACCGCATCGCGGGCAGGATCGCCGCCAGTGTGTCGCCGCCGACGGTGTCCACTGCGCCCGCCCATCGCTCCGATTCGAGCGGCCGACCGGAGGGCTTTGCAATCGTCGCGCGGTCCACAATCTCCTCCGCGCCGAGGCCAATGAGGTAGTCGCGTAGTTCGGCACGCCCTGTCGAGGCGGCGACGTGGTAGCCGAGGCTCGCGAGCAGCGCCACCGCGACACCGCCGACGCCCCCGCCTGCCCCGGTGACGAGGACAGGATGCTCGCCCGGTGTCAGGCCGCGTCCTTCGAGCGCGATGACGGAGAGCATCGCTGTGAACCCCGCCGTGCCGTACCCCATCGCCTGTTCGAGGCTCATCCCGTCCGGCAAGGGCACGAGCCACTCGGCCCGCACACGCGCCTTCTGCGCGAACCCGCCCCAATACTTCTCGCCCACTTCCCAGCCCGTCAGAATCACCCGATCCCCCGGCTTCCAGAGTGGCGAACGCGATTCCTCGACCGTCCCCGCGAAGTCAATGCCCGGCACCATCGGGTAATGGCGCACAACCCGCCCCTTGCCCGTTACTGCCAGACCATCCTTGTAGTTGAGCGTCGAATAGGCGACCGAAACGAGCACATCGCCGTCCGGTAAATCACTGTGCGATAGTTCTTGGATCGCCGACTGCACCGCGCCATCAGCTTCCGTCAAAACGAGTGCCTTGAATTGATCGTCTGCCATTCTGCCCCTCTTTCCTGTGGTAGCGTAGGCTTCAGCCTGCGTCCCTCTCCAGTGATGAATCTTGCCCGTGGGTTCGCGACCTGGAAAGCCTGCGCTACTGATGTTGGGACGCAGGCTGAAGCCTACGCTACCAGATCAAGGCAGCGTGACGTGCAGGTCGCGCGCGACAGCGGTGATGGCGTCCCAAGTCGCGTCGGGGAGCGGGATGCCTTTCTCGCCACGGTCGGCGCGGCTGCGCGATTCAGGTTCGCCGGGGAGCAGGACTGCGTCGAACCCTTCGGCGGGCTGCTGGCTTTTCAGGCGGGCGGCGACATTCTCGACGGTTTCGAGGAAGTCTTCGTCCGTGCGGAAGGTGCCGGGGTCAATGCAGCAGACAAAGAGGCAGGAGCCGCGCTCTCCTTCTGGTACGACCTGCCCGCCGCTCAGCCCGACCGCCAGCATCTCGACGATCACAGACATCGCGTACCCCTTGTGCCCGGCGAAGGGGAGCAACATGCCGCCGCCGTAGAATTCCTCCACATCGGTCGTCGGGTTGCCGTCCTTGTCCAGAATCCACCCCTCGGGCACCGGCTCCTTGCGGGCGCGGGCGACCATCAGTTTGCCCTGCGCGCCGCCGGTCGTCGCATAGTCGAGCAAGATCGGCGGCTGGCCGTTGGCGCGCGGGATCGCCCACGAGAACGGGTTGGTACCGAGCGCCTTGGACTTGCCGCCGAAGGGCGTCGCCTGATAGGGGCCGTGCGCGCCGGAAGCCGCCGCGAAGGTAATCAGGCCCTCGCGCGCGCCGAGTTCCGCCCACTCGCCGATCCGCCCTGTGTGGTGGCAGCGGAAGGCGGACGCCGCCGCGATGCCGAGGTCCTTCGCCTTGCGCGCGGCAATCGTCGCCGTCATTCGCGAGCCGACCTGTCCGAAGGTCGAGTTGCCGTCCACAATCGCCGTTGCCGGGGTCTCGTGGGAGACGAAGGGCGCATTGGCGGGCTGCAACTTGCCCTTGTTGATGTCCTCGATGTAACTGGGGATGCGAATCACGCCGTGCGAGTCGTGCCCGGCGAGGTTTGCGCCGATCAGCGAGCGCGTCACCCCCTCGGCATTCTCCGCTGTCGCCCCCGCCGCGAGAAAGATCGCCTGCGACAGCCCCTCCAGCATCTCCGCGTCGCGCATCTGTACCATGTCCGTTCCTCCCCTGACCGGATGGTCAATGCAGATTCTTGAACCACGAAGACACGAAGAGCACGAAGGGAAACGAGAGGAAAGGAGGGGCTTTTATAACCCCATTCTCTTCCTTCGTGCTCTTCGTGTCTTCGTAGTTCCGTCCTCCCTCCCTATCCCTTGACGCTCTCGCGCGGGACGATTGCCGGGATTTGCGCGTCGCGGATCATCGTGTTAAGCGCCGCCACGTTGTGAGCAATGATCTCGTTCAGGGCTGTCCGGTGGGCATCGGCGCGGCCCGCGAGGCTTTCGAAGACCGCGACGGACTGCTTCGTCGGCGCGGCATCGGCTCCGGCAACCGCGCCGTAGACGCCCGCCAGTTTGCTGTTCATCTTGACGGGGAAGTTGAGCGTGTCGGAGCGTACTTTCGCCTGTGTCTGGATCAGGTCTTCCTCGATTGGCGCGAGCCGTTCCTTCAGCGTCGCGATGTGCTCGGCAATCGCCGGGTTCACCTTCTCGTCGCTGGCGCGCTTCTCCCATTCCTCGGCTTGGGTGCGGACGGCGCGGAGCATCTTGATCGTCGCGTGCGTCTCCGTCACTTTGTCGCGGATGCGGCACAAGAGCGCGAACTGCGCGTCGAGGTCCGCTTGCGTCGCCTGCACGCGCGGATCTTTTTCGATCACGAACGATTGCGCCTGCGTCTCGTCGCCGACTGTCAGGCGCACCTGATACGTGCCGGGCGACGCAATCGGGCCGGGCAGCGTCCCTTCGGCGGTGAAGAAACCGTCAATGCCTTCGGCTTCTGGGTAGCGCATATCCCACGTGAAGCGATTAACGCCGGTTTCGACTGACGGCTTCGGCTCACCCTTCGCCGGATCGGGTTTGGTGGGGGAGGGCGGTTCACGAACCACCCCTACGCCATCGCTGCTGGCTGTTTCTTCGCTCATATACTTCTTGATCTCGTTGCCTTCGCGGTCGAGGAAGGTGAGCGTGACCGGCCCTTGCGGCTTCTCCTTGAAGGAATAGGTAACGAGCACACCGTCCGGTGGGTTGGCGCCGGCATCGAGGAAGCGTTCGACGACCGAGTCGTCCGCCTTCTTGTCCAGCGTTTTGGTGAGGATCGTCGCGCCGCTCATCTGGTAGTTCTTGCCGGGAGTTGCCTGCCGGAAAAAGCCGCGATTGGTCACGAATCGCACGGTTGGGCGCGGCGGGAAGAGGTGGAATGCCGCTTTCGCGGTCTCGTCTGTCGCTTGGCGGAGCGGCGTGAGATCGTCGAGAATCCAGAAGGCACGCCCGTGCGTCGCGGCGATCAGGTCGGAATCTTTGACCGCCAGATCGTGGATCGGCACGATGGGCAGGTTCAACTGCAAGGGTTGCCAGCGGCCACCATCGTCGTACGAGACGTGGACGCCCGTTTCGGTGCCCGCATACAACAGCCCGCGTCGCGCCGGGTCCTCGCGGATGACGCGCGTGAAATCGTCCTCGGCGATGCCGTCGGTGATCTTCGTCCAATGTTTGCCGTAGTCGTTCGTCTTGAAGAGATACGGTCGGAAGTCGTCGAGTTTGTAGCGCGTCGCTGCGACGTACGCCGTCGCCGGGTCATGGGGCGAGGCCTCGATGATGCTGACGAGCGCCCACTCGCCGATGCCTTTCGGCGTCACGTTCTCCCAGTTCGCGCCGTTGTCGCGCGAGACATGAACCAAGCCGTCGTCCGAACCGGCCCAGAGGACGCCCTGCTGTACCGGCGATTCGGCGAAGGCGAAGATCGTGCCGTAATATTCTGCACCGGTGTTGTCCTTGGTGATCGGGCCACCGGAGGGTTCCATCTTCGTCACATCGTTGCGCGTCAGGTCGGGCGAAACCGTCTCCCAACTGCTCCCCTCGTCGGTCGAGCGGAAGACGTGGTTGCCGGTGATGTAGAGCGTATCTTGATTGTGCGGTGAAAGCATGATCGGCGCGGTCCAGTTGAAGCGGTACTTGACATCTTTCGCGCCCCAGCCGAGATGCGCCTCGGGCCAGACGTTGATGTTGCGCCGCTGCCCGGTGCGCTGGTCGAAGCGGGTGATCGCGCCGCCGTAGCTGCCGGCGAAGATGATGTTCGGGTCGTCGGGCCGCACGGCGATGTAGCCGCTCTCGCCGCCGCCGACCTCGAACCACTCCGACTGCGGGATGGCCGCCAGTGCGGAACGGCTCGGCCCGGCAATCGTCGTGTTGTCCTGCTGCGCGCCGTAGACGCCGTAGGGTGTCTGCGCATCCGTGGTGACGTGGTAGAACTCGGCGGTCGGCTGATTGTAGAGCGTGGACCACGTCTCTCCGCCGTTGAAGGAGACCGCCGCGCCGCCGTCGTTGCCCTGAATTATCCGGTCGGGGTTCCTGGGGTCAATCCAGAGGTCGTGATTGTCGCCGTGCGGGATCGGGAACTGCGCGAACGTCTTGCCGCCGTCCGTGGACTTGAACGCCGGGACATTGAGCGCCCAGAGCGTTTCCGGGTTCGTCGGGTGCGCGTAGATATGCATGTAGTACCATGCGCGCTGCCGCAGATTGCGATCCTCGGAAAGCCGTTCCCACGTCGTGCCGCCGTCGTCCGAGCGGAAGACCGCGCCGTCTTCCGCCTCGACGAGCGCCCAGACGCGATCACGCTTGGCGGGCGAGGCGGCGAGGCCAATTTTGCCGAGCACGCCTTTGGGCAGCCCGGAGTTGCGCGTGATCTCCGTCCACGTATCGCCGCCGTCGGTGGACTTGAAGATGCCGCTCCCCTCGCCGCCGCTGATCAGTTGGTGCGCGTCGCGTCGCGCCTCCCAGAACGAGACGTAGAGAACGCGAGGGTTGTGTGGGTCCATCACGAGGTCGCTCGCCC
>JBBRLR010000065.1:0-28087 GCA_038231255.1 Thermomicrobiales bacterium
CCATCGCGGGTGCCCGCGATGGAGAGGGGTCGGGGGTGAGGTCTCCCTCAATCCACGACGAACGCTCCCAGTGCATCGCGGCATCGCCGGAAACCTTCGACAACTTTGCGCTCGTCCATCGCCGCAATGCGCGTCACTGCATCCTCGTACGCAACGAAGGCGAGCGCCGTTGTTTCCTCACCCGACTCGATCAGTTCGCCATCCCACTCCCGCACATGGAAGGCGACGCCGACATACTGCACCTGGTCGCCGTTCGGGTACATGGACGTGTAGCGCGGATGGCTGTAGACGCCGAACGGGACGGCGTGTAGCACCTGTACACCTGTCTCTTCGCGGACTTCGCGCACAAGCGCGTCGTGGAGCGATTCGTCCAGTTCCATCGCACCGGCGGGCAACGCCCATCGCCCAGACGGTTTTTGCTGCAAGAGCACGTCGCCCGCAGTATTCTCAATGATGGCGTAGATGCTCGGAGAGAGCAGTTTGCGTGTCCCGACGAGCGCACATAGTCGTTGCAGATACATCATATCGCCCTTCTGTTCAGAGGACGACCGTACTCATGTATCGGTAGCGCAGACTTTCCAGTCTGCGTCCCCGTTTCTTCAGCCATACAAGGACGCAAGCTGGAAAGCCTGCGCTACCAAGCTAATTCAATAACTCGAAGATGCCCGCCGCGCCCATACCGCCGCCGACGCACATCGTCACCATGCCGTAGCGGCCACCACGGCGACGCAGTTCGTTGATGAGGCTGATCGTCAGTTTCGCACCCGTCGCGCCCATCGGGTGGCCGAGGGCGATTGCGCCGCCATTGACATTCACCTTTTCCATGTCCATGCCGAGTTCCCTGATAACGGCGAGAGACTGGGAGGCGAATGCTTCGTTCAGTTCGATCAGGTCCATATCCTCCAGATTCAGCCCGGCAAGTTTCAGCACTTTCGGCACCGCGACGAGTGGCCCGATGCCCATGATGTCCGGTCGCACGCCGCCGACCGCGAAGGCGACGAACCGGGCGAGCGGCGTCAGGCCGTGTTGCTCCGCTGCCTCGCGCTCCATCAATAACACGGCGGCGGCGCCGTCGCTCGTTTGCGACGAGTTGCCCGCTGTGATCGTGCCGCGCGCGGCGAAGACGGGGCGCAGTTTGGCGAGCGCTTCCAATGAGGTTTCACGGCGCGGGCCTTCGTCGGTCGTGAAGATCGTCTCCGCCTGCCGCGTTGTGCCGTTGTCATCTACCCAGATTGTGTCAACGTGGAGCGGGACGATTTCGTCTTTGAACTTCCCCTCGGCAATCGCCGCCGTCGCGCGCTGGTGCGAGCGGAGGGCGAAGGCGTCCTGCTCCTCGCGGCTGACATTGAATTCGCGCGCGACATTCTCGCCCGTCAGTCCCATGCCGAGGTAGGCATCCGGGCACTCGACAGCGAGCGTCGGGTTTGGGCTGCTGCGCATCGTCGCGGCCGCAATGAGGCTCATGCTCTCGGTGCCGCCCGCGAGGATGCAGGTGCCGAAACCGGCCATGATCCGCTCGGCGGACTGCGCAATCGTTTGCAGGCCGGAGGAGCAGAAGCGGTTGACCGTCTGCGCCGCGACGCTGTCCGGCAGCCCGGCGCGTAAGGCGGCGATCCGTGCGACATTCATCCCCTGCTCGCCCTCCGGGATCGCGCAGCCGATGGCGACATCCTCGACCTCCGCCGGGTCCACGCCCTTCGCCCGCTGCATCACATCGGCGAGCACCGCCGCCGCCATATCATCCGGTCGCGTCGCGCGGAGCGTCCCCCGTGGCGCTTTCCCTACTGCGGTTCTTGACCCGGCAACGATGACTGCTTCTTTGACCATGTTTTTTACCTAACCCCCCGGCCCCCTTCCTGCGAGGAAGGGGGTGACTCATCTCAACAGCCGAGCCTTTCGCATATCACCCCGGTTTCCAGGCGGCTCGCTCCCCTTTCCTCGCAGGAAGGGGGCCGGGGGTTTGGGTTCCCTCAGTTCCGTAACGGCTTTCCCGTCTGCAAGGTGTGTGCGATCCGTTCCTGCGTTTTGTGGTTCTGCAAGAGGCGGAGGAACGCCTCGCGTTCAAGGCGCAGGAAGTATTCCTCGTCCACCCACTGTGGCGCGGAAAGATTGCCGCCGCAGATGACCGTCGCGATTTCGCGCAGCACCGCCGCGTCGTGCACGGAGACAAAGCCGCCCGCGCGGTACTGGTAGATGCCGATCAGCAGCGCGGCGAGCGCGCCCTGACCGGCGGCGTAGCACTGCTTGCCCGGCAGCGGCGGCTGGTAGCCCGCGTCCGCCAAATCGAGCGCCATCCGCTTCGCTTCCGTCAGCAAGCGATCCCGCCCGAGGACGATGCGGTCGGTCTTGCTGAGGTAGCCGAGTTCGCGCGCCTCGATGGCGCTCGTGCTCACCTTCGCCTGGCCGATCGTTTCGAGGATGCGCGACAGGAAGGGGAGCGGGTTGACGCCCGCCACCTTCATCTCCAGGGAAACGATGCGGCGCACGAGTTCCTTGCACCCGCCGCCGCCGGGGATCAGCCCGACGCCCGCCTCGACCAGCCCCATGTACGTCTCGCCCTCGGCGCAGATGCCCGCGCCGGCGAAGGCGAGTTCGACGCCAAGTCCGAAGGTGTTGCCGAACGGGGCCGCGACGACCGGCTTGGGCGAGAATCGCAGCCGTTGCAGGAGGTGATGCCCCGATTCGAGCAGCCCGGCGAGCGCGCTCGGATTCGCCTGCGCGATCCCACCGATCTCGCGCAAATCCACCCCGGCAGAGAAATACTCGCCCTGGTTGCCAATCACCATCGCCCGCCACGCGTCGTCGTCTGCGAGCAGCGTCAGCGCACGGTCGAGCAACTGCATCGCATCCTGGCTGACGGCGTTCGCTTTGGTATGCACCTCGAAGCAGAGCACGCCATCGCCGAGATCAATCAAACTCGCGCCCTTCGACCCCGCGATTTCCTTTCCAGCCGCTTTGAGCGCCGCGAGATCAATCGCGTGCGGGTCGCGTGGGATTGGCTCGTACCGCCTCGTGATCGGGCTGTACGCCTCGGCCTGGCCGTTCTCGCGCCGATAGAATGTCGGGTGGCCGGTCGCGAGCATCTCCGTCACCCAGGGCGCGACAACGATGCCGCGCCGCTCCATCCGCGCGACGGTTTCCGCGACGCCGAGTAGGTCCCACGTCTCGAACGGGCCGCGCTCCTGCGCGAAACCCCAGCGCATCGCGTCGTCAACGCCGGTGATCGTGTCGCTGATTTCGGGGACGCGCCGGGCGGTGTAGGCGAGCGTCGGGACAATTGTCGCCTCGATCAGTTGCGCGTGGCGGTCGCCCGTGTCCGCGCCCTCCATGATAAAGCGCAGCCGCTCGCCGAGGTCGCGGATCGCGCCCGCTTCCTTGACGAGCGGGATGTCCGGCTCCTGCGGCGGGTGGTAGTCGAGCGTGTCGAGATCAATGACGTGGAACTCGCGCGTGCCGCCGGGGCCGTCAATGCGCTTGTAGAAGCCCGCGCCGGTTTTGTTGCCGCGCAGCCCCGCCGCGACCATCCGCTTCACCGGCTCCGGCACGCGGTATTCGTCGCGCGATTCGTCGTCCGGCACGAGGCCGTAAAGGTTTTCGGCGACATCCACCATGATGTCCACGCCCGCGAGGTCGGCGAGGCGGAAGGACGCCGTCTTCGGCCTGCCGATCAGTGGGCCGGTGAGGGCGTCCACCTCCTCAATCGAAAATCCGTTGTCGAGCGCGTAACGCATCCCGGTCATGCCGCTATACGTGCCGATCCGGTTGGCGATGAAGTTCGGTGTGTCCTTGCAGAGCACCGTCCCCTTGCCGAGCATCTGTTCCGTGACCTGCCGCACCTGCGCGACGATTGCCGGGTCGGTGTCGGCGGTCGGGATGATTTCGAGCAGTTTCATGTAGCGCGGCGGGTTGAAGAAGTGCGTGCCGAGGAAATGGCGGCGCAACTCCTCGGAGCGCCCTGCCGCGATCTGGTGGAGTGGGATGCCGGAAGTGTTCGAGGTGACGATGCTCCCCGGCCGGCGCGTCTCCTCGATGCGCGCCATCAGCGCCTGCTTCGCCGCCAACTGCTCGATGACGACCTCGATGATCCAATCCGCCTCGCCGACCTTCGCGAAGTCGTCCACGAAGTTGCCGAGCGCGATGCGCTCCGCCACGGTGGCGCTGAAAAGCGATGCCGGGCGCGCTTTCGCCATCCGCTCGAAACCGGCGCGGACGATTCGGTCGCGCACCGCTCGGCTTTCCAACGTCAGCCCCTTCTTCTCCTCGTCCGGCGTCAGGGAATCGGGCGCGATGTCCAGCAGTGTGACGCGCAACCCCGCGTTCGCGCAGTGCCCGGCAATCGCCGCCCCCATCGTCCCGGCTCCCAGCACCACAACCCGTTGTATCGTCTCACTCATGCATCCTCCAGCGGGGCGAAAATCCGGCTAACCAAGTGAACCGCAAAGGCGCAAAGGACGCAAAGGAGAGAAGGATTGTGCTCTACCCTTATTTCACAAAATCTTCTTATCCCCTCTTTGCGTCCTTTGCGCCTTTGCGGTTCAAACGCTTTCTCCCGTCGCCGCGACGGGCGCGAGGGCGCGGGCATCGTCGCGCAGGACGCGGCGGAGGATTTTGCCGGTCGGCAGTTTCGGCAGTTCGGGGCGGAACTCGATGTGCCGGGGCGCCTTGAAGGTCGCGAGATGCTCGCGGCAATAGGCGATCAGGTCGTCCGCCGTGGCGCTCCGGCCACTTTTCAGCGAGACAAAGGCCATCGGGCGCTCGCCCGTGTATGCATCGGGCATCGCAACGACGGCGGCCTCTTGCACCGCTGGGTGACGATAAAGCACCTCCTCGACTTCGCGCGGCCAGATTTTGAAGCCACCGGCGTTAATCATGTCCTTCTTGCGATCCACGATGGTGTAGTAGCCATCGTCGTCCACCGTCGCAATGTCGCCGGTATGGAACCAGCCACCGCGCAGCGCCTCCGCCGTGGCCTCCGGGTTCCGCCAGTAGCCGGAAAGGATGTTCTCGCCGCGCAGGAGGATTTCGCCCTCGGCACCGGGCGGCACATCGTTGTCGGCCTCGTCCACGAGTCGCGTGTCAACGCCGGGAATCGCGAGGCCAATCGTGCCGGGCTTGTTGAACGGGCCGACCGCGTTGGTGTGCGAGACGGGGGATGCCTCGGTCAGACCGTACCCTTCGGTGATTTCCGCGCCCGTCCGCTCGCGGAAGGCGTCGAGAATTTGTACCGGCAGCGCCGCTGCGCCGGAACCTGCGATGCGCAGGCTTGACAGGTCGTAGTCGGTCAACTGGGGATAATTGACCCAGGCGACGTACATCGGTGGCGCGCCGAGGAGCAGGGTGCAGTGATGCTTCTGGATCTGGTCGAGCACCGGCCCGGCCTCGAATCGGGGGATCAGCACAATCGTTGCGCCGATCCGCAGCGCCGCGTTCATCCCGACATTCATCCCGTAGATGTGGAACAACGGAAGGACGAGGAGGATGCGGTCTTCCTCCACCGCCTTGAAGCGCGGGACGCGCTCGCACTGCTCGCAGTTCGCGAGAAAGTTCCGGTGCGAGAGCATCGCGCCCTTGGAGCGCCCGGTCGTGCCAGATGTGTAGCAGATCGTGGCGAGATCGCCCGGCACGATTGCCACCGGCGCGCGTTCCGGCGCGGCGCCGTCCGTCAGCGCGCCCCACGGCGTCGTGCCGTCGGGGGCGTCGCCCGTGCCGACGAAGAAGACGTTTGTCAACGATGAAACATGCGGCAACGCTTCCGCTACGCTCGCGTAGAAGCCCTCGTAGACGAACAGCGCTGTCGCCTCGCTGTCGTTGAGGACGTAGGCGATCTCCTCCGCTTTGTAGAGGACATTGATCGGCACGACGACCGCGCCGAGGCGCACAACGGCCTGATAGGCGATGATGAACTGCGGCAGGTTCGGCAGCATGATCCCCACCCGGTCGCCGTGCCCGATCCCGCGCGCGGTCAGACCGTTCGCCGCCCGCTCAATTGCTGCGTCGAGGGCGGCATAACTGATCTCGTTGTCCTGAAAGATGATCGCCGGTTTCGATCCGTTGCGTCGGGCTACGTCGCGCACCAACTCCGCAAGCGTTGCTGGATGGGCAGGCATTCGACATCCTCCTACCGCTTTTGATGGATACAACTGCATGGTTCCGCATCATCGTACCATAGGAAGCGGTGTGTGTAGCGATCATGCATGCGAAACGGAGACCGGGGGTTAGATTCTTCCCACCACAACAAATAAGGAGAAGCGATTGCCTCTCCGTGCGATCTGCGATGTGGTCGGAATTAGACGCGGCGGGAGTAGAACTCGACGATCAACCGCTCGTCCACCTGGATCGGGATGTCACCGCGCTCCGGTATCGAAACGAGCCGACCGGACATTCCGTTGCGGTCGAAGGTCATATACGCCGGGACGCTTGCGTGCTGGTCGAGCGCGTCGAGCACGATCGGATTCTCGCGCATCTTCGGCGCGAGTGAGATCGTGGCGCCTGGCTTGACGCGGTACGACGGGATGTCCACCTTCTTGCCGTTCACCAGAACGTGCCCGTGGTTGACGAACTGGCGCGCTCCCCAGATCGTCGTGGAGAAGCCGAGGCGATGGACGACATTATCCAACCGGCATTCGAGCAACTGCACGAGGATCGTGCCGCTGTTGCCGGGGAGGGCGACCGCCTCTTTCATGTAATTGTACATCTGCTTTTCGAGCACATTGTAGAGATAGCGGAGCTTCTGCTTCTCGATCAGCCGCTTCGCGTACTCAGACTGCTTCGGGCGGCGACGGTTACCCTGGGGCGTGGTGCCCGGCGGGTTCGGGTGCCGCTTGAGAATCTTGACGTATTTCGGCGAGTTGGTCATCGCCATGCCGAAGCGACGCATCTCCTTCGCCTTCGGGCCGGTATAGTTTGCCATCTGCGGGTCTTCTCCCTGCTCTCATAGACACCATCAAACGCCGCAGCCGCGCGGACAGACGTGTAGTGTACCCAATCCGGGTCAGTGCCGTCAAGGCTTTGCGGAGTACAAAGTAACAAGGCAAAAGGAACCAAGCGATAACCTCCCCAGAAGTCACGTCGTTCGGGAGAGAATGCCTCACAAACTACTCCATCGTAATTTGTAACTCTTGGCCCTGGATCATCGTATAATTGAGGAATGAGGATGGCTGATCCTCGCAGGTGCATCGGAGAGGGTGGTGGACGATGGCGCGTGCATTTTCCGGCGTTCGGCTAGTCGTGTTTCTTCTTATTGCGGCGGTACTCGCCTTTGTCATCGCGAAGGTGCTGGCGTTCGCATTGCACCTTTTCTGGGTGCTCACAGGCTACGTCTTTGCCTTCGTCGTTGCCGTTCTGCTACTCGGTTGGCTCTGGGGTCGGTTCGCGAAGCCGAAGAACGGCGCGCCGGTCAAATATGACGAGGAGCGCGACGAGTTCGGACGGCGACGATACTGATACAGCAGCACACGCTTTAGCCTACGCTACCAAGCAAGACCGGGATGGCAGAAAGCCATCCCGGTACGGTTTCTTCAGTTTTCGGGCGAAATCACTTGCCCTTTGCCGCCATCCGGCCCGTCTTGGTGAGCGTGCGCAGGGCGCGCATGGAAATCTGGATACGTACCATCTTGCCGTTAATCATCACGCGCTTCTTCTGGACATTCGGTAGCCAGTACCGGTTCGTGCGGTTCTTGGCGTGCGAGACGTTGTGCCCGAAGGAGCGTTGCTTGCCGGTGATTTCACACTTCATCGCGTTCCGTATCCTTTGCCACGCTCCGCGCCCTCCGCTACAATGGCGGCGCGGGCCCTTTGCTGCATTCTGCGTCGTGCTTGTGTCGCGCTCAGGCGGCGCCATTCGATGCCGCAGCCTGCGTATGCTACCATCCCGCCCACGTAGATGCAAGCGGAGCAATGAACACGGATGACGACGACACTGGAAGAGCCAGGTAACGCGCCAGCCACCGCCCCCGGTAAGGTGGTCGTTTCGGCGCGCGCGATCGGGTCGGTCGCGTATCAAGCGACGCTTGGCTGCTACGGGATCGTCGAGCTCGTGCCGCAGGATTTGCGGAGCCGCGTCGGGCGTCGTTTCGGCCATCCGCCACCGCCCGACGCGCGGGACGGGATCGCGGTGCAGATGGACGGCGACCGCGTGACAATTACGTTGCACGTCGTCGTGGAGTACGGCTTGCCAATCGCGGCGGTGGCGCATAACGCCATTCGGACGGTTTATTTCGCCGTCGAGCGTGCGTTCGCGCTCCGACCGGCCGCAGTCAATGTGCATGTTCACGGGCTGCGTTTTAGTGGGGATCAGGGAGAACGAACGCCATGAGCGCAGCGACGCGGCGGGGGGAGCGAGTGCGAGTGGCCCAGCAGGAGGGGACGGACGGAATGGAAAGCGTTGCGCTGACGTGGTCGGTCGTGGATGGCGCGGGCTTGCTGCGGGCATTGCGCGCCGGGACGGGCTGGCTCGAACGCAATGTCGCGGGCGTCAACGCGCTCAATGTCTTCCCGGTGCCCGATGGCGACACGGGGACGAATATGTTCCTGACGATGCAGGCCGCCTACGCCGCCGCTGCCGAGGGCGGCGAGAGCGACGGGCGCACCGTCGGGGATGTCGCGAGCCGGGCCGCGTACGGCGCACTGATGGGCGCGCGGGGCAACAGCGGCGTGATCCTGTCGCAGATTTTTCGCGGCATGGCGAAGGCGCTCGACGGGCACGCGACGCTCGATGGCGCGCTCCTCGCCGCCGCGTTCTCTGAGGCATCGGCGATGGCATACAAGGCGGTGATGAAGCCGGTCGAGGGTACGCTGCTCACCGTTTCGCGCGGTGCGGCGGAATCGGCCACCAGTGCGGCGAACGATGGCGGTGATGTGCAGACCGTGCTGGATGGCGCGCTGGCGGGCGCGCGCGTGACGCTGGCGAGGACGCCGGAGATGCTGCCGCTCCTGCGTGAGGCGGGCGTCGTGGATGCCGGGGGGCAGGGGTACGTCGTCATCCTCGAAGGGATGCGCCTGCATCTCGCGGGGCGGAGCGTCGAGGCGGAGGAACTGGTCGAGATCGCACCGGGCGGTGCGACGATGGCCTTCGATGTCGCCGGGATGCAGGAAAAACATGGCGCGGATGACTTTGGCTACTGCACGAACTACCTGATTACCGCCGCGTCCGATGCGCCGCTCGATTTTGCGACGATCCGCGAGGAAATGGCCGCGATGGGACACAGCGCGGTGATCGTCGGCGACGAGCAGTACGTCAAGGCACATATCCACACGACCGATCCGGGCGCGCTCCTCTCGTATGCCCTGCGCTTCGGTTCGCTGACACAGATCAAGATAGATAACATGGATATGCAGGTCGAGAATCTGAGCGAACCGACACCGTCCGACGCGGTACGCGAGCAACACACGGGGCACATCTCGGTCGTTGCAGTGGCGGCGGGCGAAGGGCTATCCGCCGTGTTGCGCGGTCTCGGGGCGGCGAAGATCGTCCGGGGTGGGCAGACGATGAACCCCTCGACGCAGGAACTGCTCGACGCGATCAATGGCACGCCGTCCGAATCCGTGATCCTCCTGCCCAACAATGGCAATGTCATCCTCACCGCCCGGCAGGCGGCCGAAATGGCGTCCAAGCGGGTGCGTGTTGTGCCGACGAAGTCCATTCCGCAAGGGATCGCCGCCCTTTCCGCCTTCACCTTCACCGCCGACCTCGACACGAACGCGGCGGCGATGGCGGAGGTGGCGAGCGGTGTGCGCACCGGAGAAGTGACGCGTGCCGTCCGCAATGCGACGATCGGCGGCGTCGCGGTCAAGGTGGGGGAAGTGATCGGCCTGCTCGATGATGTCCTGACCCTTGCCGGCGACGATAGTACAACCGTCGCGCTCGACCTCCTCCACCGCATGGACGCCGAACACGCCGAATTAATCACGCTCTACACCGGCGCGGAAGTCACCGATGCGGTCGCCGCGTCGCTCAGCGCGCGGATCGGCGAAGCCTACCCAAATGCGGCCGTCGAAATTGTCCCCGGCGGCCAGCCGCATTACGATTTCATTGTGTCGGTGGAATGATGGGGAAGTAGTCAGTAGTCAGTAGTCAGTAATCAGACGAATCGAATCCCTCTGACTACTGGCTACTGGCTACTGGCTACTATGGAGGATGGAATGGCGCAGCCCGGACAGGTGCGGATCGTCACGGACAGCACATCGGACATCCCGCCGGAGTTGCGGGAGCGACACAAGATCATCACCGTGCCGCTGACGGTGCAGTTCGGCATGGACATTTATCAGGACACGAGTGACCTGCCGCCCGAGTCGTTCTATGCGAAGCAGGAGGCAGGGCCGTTCCCGACGACCGCGCAGCCGCCCGTCGGCGTGTTCGAGGAAACGTATCGCCGTTTGCAGGCCGAAGGTGCGTCCGGGGTGTGCGCGATTATCTTTTCCTCGAAACTGAGCGGCACCTACAATTCGGCGGCGCTTGCCGCGAAGAATCTCGAAGGTGAATTCGCCATCGAGGTCATTGACACCTTGAGCGCTTCGATGGGCGTCGGCTACCTCGCGCTGGAAGCGGCGAAACTCGCCGAAACGGGCGCGCCGCTCGGAGCGGTGAGCGCGCGGGTGCGGGAGTTGATGCCGCAGGTGGAAGTGCTTTTTCTTGTCGAGACGCTGAAGTGGCTGGAACGCGGCGGGCGGATCAACAAAGCCAAGTCGCTGCTCGGCTCCGTCCTTTCGATCAAGCCGCTCCTGCGGCTGCACGATGGGCAGCTGGAACCCTTTCAGCAGCCCCGGACGCGCACGAAAGCGATTGAGGCGATGATCGAGTGGATCAAGAGCTTTCCTGATCCCGCCGGTGTCACCGTCCTGTACGACGGGACGGCGACGACGCGCGCCGAAGCCGAGGGGATCGTCGACCGTCTCGCCCCGTCCATCCCGCGCGACCGCATCACTATCGCGTACTACGGCACGATCTACGCCGTCCACCTCGGGCCGCGCGGCGCTGGGGCGATTGTCTTGAAGCGGGCCTGAACCCTGACGAAAGGCGAGCAAACGATGAGCACACACGATTACGCCGACGTCAACAGCGTCCGGTTGCACTATGTCTCCGAAGGTAGCGGCGACCTGATCCTGTTCCTGCACGGCTTCCCGGAATTCTGGTACGCATGGCGGGAGCAACTGGCCGAGTTCGGAAAGGATCACCGCGCCGTCGCGGTGGATATGCGGGGATACAACCTTTCCGAAAAACCCTCGGCGGTCGAGGCGTATCGGATGCCGGAATTGATCGAAGATGTCCGCGCGCTGATCGCACATCTCGGGTACCGCACTTGCACACTCGTCGGCCATGACTGGGGTGGCGTGGTGGCGTGGGCCTTCGCGATGCGGCATCCGGACTATCTCGGCCGCCTCGTCATCATCAACGCGCCCCACCCGGTGATCTTCGGTCGCGAGTTGCGCGAAAACCCGGCGCAGCAGCGCGCGAGCCGATATATGCTGACCTTTCGCAGCCCGGAAGGGGAAAGCGTCCTCGCCGCCGATCACTATGCGGCGCTCGTCAATGGCGTGCTCACGCCGAAGGAGGCGTTTTCCGATGCGGATCGGGACGCCTATCTCGCCGCGTGGTCGCAACCGGGCGCGCTGACCGGAGGCCTGAACTACTACCGCGCCGCGCAGCTCGGCCCACCGACGGACGATATGGCGCGTGATGTACCAACGCAGCCAGCACCCAACGCGCCAGTAATTACGGTGCCGACGCTGGTCATCTGGGGTGAGCGAGATACCGCGCTACTGACGGGCAACCTTGATGGACTCGATGCACAGGTCGCCAACCTCACCATCGTGCGAATTCCCGATGGGACGCACTGGATCATCCACGAACAACCTGCGCGCGTTGACGATGAAATCCGTAAATTCCTCACAACGTAGTACAATGCCATGCAGGTATACGCGGTGATACCGTGCGTGGTACACTTTGTACGGACAGTCCGGATAGAATATAAAGGGCCTGCCGTGGCTACAACCGCCGAAACAGGCAAGCGAACCAAGCGGGATGAACTGCTCGAAGTGCTGCGCGATGAATGGAAGCGCGGCTTCGACAATCGTGTCGTCATGGGCGGGATGCGCGCCCTGCAGGCGGAATATGGCCCGTTCGTGCCGCCGGAAGTCTTTGCGGCGCTCCGTCATTACAGTACGCTCGACGCCGCAGGCCGCAAGCAGGCGCTGACGCTCGCCGGGAAACTGCTGAATGCGCCGCCAGTTCCCTCCCCCACCGTGCGGGAAACGGGAGCCTTGCTGTCAAGTGTTGTTGATCGCCTGCCTCATTTGCCTGCTGCAGGTCTTCCGTCGAAGTCTCCACCTAAACCGAAGCCGCCACCTGTCGTCAAGCCGATGTCGCTGGGCGATGAGGTGATGTTTTTGCGCGGCGTCGGACCAAAAAATGCGGCGCTCTTCGAGAAGATCAAGGTGCGCACGATTGGCGACCTGCTCTATCTCGTGCCGCGTCGTCACGATGACTACTCGCAACTTCGGCCGCTCGGACACCTGAACTACGGCGATGTGGTGACGGTTGTCGGCACCGTGCTGCGCATCGCGGAGGTGCCAACCGCGTCCGGCAAATCGCGCACGCAGGCTGTCGTAATGGACGAGTCCGGCACGATCAATGTCACCTGGTTCAGCCCGTATGTCGCGCGGCAGCTCCACCAGGGCGAGCGGGTCGCTCTCTCGGGCGCCGTCGAGGAGTTCCGGGGCGTCTTGACCTTCACGAACCCGGAATGGGAACGGATCGAACCGGGCGCGGACCTCGGCAGCCGGATTATCCCCGTGTATCCGCTCACCGACGGCCTGTATCAGAAGACGGTGCGCTCGGTGATGCGCGCGGCGATTGCTGCGACGGAAGGGCAGATACCGGACTGGCTGCCCGATGATGTACGGCAGGCGCAGGGGCTGATCCCGCTCGGTGAGGCGGTGCCGCAGTTCCACTTTCCCGACTCCACCGAGGCATATCACCGGGCGCGGACGCGGCTGACATTCGATGAATATTTCCTGATGCAGCTCGGCATGGTGCAGCGCAAGCAGGCGTGGCAGGCGGAAGCGATGGGCGCGGCGATGCCCGCCGATGCCGCGATGCGCGACGAGTTTCTCGCGCGCCTGCCTTTCACCCTGACCGGCGCGCAGCAGCGGACGCTCGACACGATCCTCGCGGAGATGGCGCACGAGACGGCGATGAGCAGGCTCATCCAGGGCGATGTCGGTTCCGGCAAGACGGTCGTCGCGGCGGCGGCGATGTACGCGGCGGTGCGCAACGGCTATCAGGTCGCGCTGATGGCCCCGACGGAAATCCTCGCCGAGCAGCATTTCCGCACGCTCAAGTGGCTCTTCGAGGCATATCCGGCCGACCGGCGGCCGTATGTCGAACTGCTGACGGGCAGTACGCGCGTCACGCAGCGCCGCCCGATCCTCGATGGCTTGCAGAAGGGCGTCGTGCATATCCTCGTCGGCACGCACGCGCTGATCGAGGACCCCGTCGTCTTCGCCAATCTCGGCTTCGTCGTCGTGGACGAGCAGCACCGCTTCGGCGTCGGGCAGCGGGCGCGGCTGCGATCGAAGGCACGAAACATCGCCCCGCACATGCTCGTGATGACCGCGACGCCGATCCCGCGTTCGTTGGCGCTGACGCTGCACGGCGATCTGGACGTTTCGACGATTGACGAACTGCCGCCCGGCCGCACGCCCGTCGAAACCCATGTGATCCGAGGCGACGAGCGCGAGCGCGCCTACGACGCGGTGCGCGATGCGGTCGCGGCGGGCAATCAGGCATTCATCATCTGTCCGCTCGTCGAGGAATCGGAAACGCTGGAGGCGAAGTCGGCGGTCGCGGAGCACAAGCGGTTGCAGGAAGTGGTTTTCCCCGAGCTTTCGCTTGGCCTGCTGCACGGCAAAATGCCGCCACGGACGAAAGATAGGGTAATGAGCGCCTTCCGCGACGTGACGTACCACGTCCTCGTCGCGACATCGGTCGTCGAGGTCGGCATTGACGTGCCGAATGCGACGGTGATGTTGATCGAGGGCGCGGATCGCTTCGGCCTCAGCCAGTTGCACCAGTTCCGGGGGCGCGTCGGGCGGGGGCGGGACGCCTCCACCTGCCTGCTGATCGCGGACGATGTCGGGCGCGCGGGGCGGGAGCGGTTGATGCTGATGGAGTCCACGAACGACGGCTTCGTGCTGGCGCAGGCGGACCTGGAGATGCGCGGTCCCGGCGATCTGTTCGGCACGGCGCAGAGCGGCTACGATCTGCCGCTGCGCGTCGCGGCGCTCGGCGACACGCGCACGCTCGAGCAGGCGCGCTTCGCGGCAGAAGCGCTCCTGACGGCCGATCCGCACCTGATGCAGCCCGATCACGCCGCGCTCCGCGACCGCCTCGACCAATTCTGGTCCCGCGAGGCGGGCGCGGGAGACAAAAGTTAGGACTGAGGACTGAGTGGGAACGGGATTATGCGCCAGACAGAAGAGGTAAATGATCGCATGAAAGAAGCGCCAGGCTCAGTCCTCAGTCCTCAGTCCTCAGTCCTTCTCGTGTCATGCGCGTGATCGCGGGTGAGGCGAAGGGGCACCGGCTGAAGGCGCCGAAGGGGATGCTGACGCGCCCGATGGCGGACAAGATCAAGGGGGCGGTGTTTTCGATGCTCGCGTCGCTGGGGATCGAGTCGGATCGGGTGCTGGACCTCTACGCCGGGAGCGGCGCAGTCGGTATCGAGTTCCTGTCGCGCGGCGCGACGCGGCTCGATGCCGTCGAGCAGCGCCCGGATGCGGTCGCGGTCATCCATGAAAATCTCGCCCACACGAAGTTCACGGCAAATGCGCAGGTCTACAAAACAACCGTGCAAGCGTTCCTCACCCGACCGGAGATCGGGCCGTACGACACGGTGATGATGGACCCGCCTTATGCCGACCCGCAGATCATGGCGATGATGGATCTCGTCGCGTCGCGCGCGCCGGATCGCGGCATCCTGCCTGGCACGGCGCTTGTCATCGGCCATTCGCCGCGCGTCACGCTGCCCGTGCAGGTGCGCGGCTTCGGCCTGCTGCGGAAACGCTGCCACGGCGATTCGTGCTTCTCTGTGTATCAGGAGGGACATATCACAGAACCGGAAGGCGAACCGGACGTTTCTCTCAATGAGAAGGGTGGTGTGGCGTGACGGTCGCGATCTTTCCGGGGACCTTCGATCCGATCACGAATGGGCATGTGGATGTGGCAACGCGCGCGGCCGGGTTGTTCGAGCGCGTGATCGTTGCCGTGTACGACAGCGGCGACCGGGCGCGTAAACAACCGCTTTTCACGGCGGACGAACGGGCGCAGTTGGTGGTGGAAGCGCTGGCGAATGTGCCGAATATCACCGTTGACAGGTTCGACGGCCTGCTCGTAGACTACGCGCACCGCGTGGGGGCGCAAGCGATTGTCCGTGGCCTGCGGGCCGTTTCGGACTTTGAGTACGAACTCGGCATGGCGCATGTCAATTACACCTTGAACCCCGCGATCGAGACGGTATGCCTGATGACGAGTTCGGATCATTCATTTATTCACGCCAATCTCATCCGCGATGTCGCGCTGTTAGGCGGCGACGTGAGCGGGCTTGTGCCGTCGCATGTCAGCCGCGCGCTTCGGGAGAAAGTGGCGGCGCTCCGGTGAAACCGGGCATGCGGCTTGCATAGGGCACAGGGAGTGGACGCGGGACAATAGGCTGGAGGGGGCGGAGTAGTGGCGACGGTAGATATTCAATTCCTTATTGACCGACTGGATGGCATGATGCAGCAGAGCCGACGGAGCTTCATCGGCGGCAAAGTGCAGGTTGATGAGAACGAGATGCAGCAGATCATTGACCAGATGCGCGCATCGGTGCCAAACGAGATCAAGCAGGCCCGCCGTGTCCTGCAGGAGCGCGAGAATATCATCAAGAGCGCGCAGGACGAAGCGGGGCAGATCGTCACGTTTGCGAAGCAGCAGGCCGAATATCTGACCAGCGAGCACGGCTTGTTGCAGGAAGCGAAGATGCGCTCGGAGACGCTGCTGCGCGACGCGAATGACCAGAAAGAGATGGTGCTCACCGACGCGCGTCGCTTCGCACTCGACGCGATTATCAGTGTGGATGGCGTGCTCGAAGCGCTCGATCATGCCGTTGTCACCAATCAGCGCAATGTCCGCCGTGTGCTGGACAGCCTGCAAGAGCAACCGATGCCCGCCACGTAATGACGAAGGACCGAGGACTGAGGACTGAGAGGGCTGATTCTGTGCTGAGTGCTTTCCGCCGCCCGGTATTCCGTCCGTATCGTCTGTATCCCGCTTTTGTCCTCGCACTGCTGCTGATCGCGTGTTCCGGGCCGGGTAGTGATCTGACGACGCCCGTTCCCTCGCCGGTGGCGACCAATACCATTGCCCGCCCGACCGTTGTGCCGACTGCGGCGCAGGCCGCACGCGGTTCGGTAGCCGCACCGACTGCCGCCCCCGCCGCCGCGCCGACGGCGACGGTGCCCGCTCCCTCGCCCGTCGGCACTGCGCCGATCCCCACTGCGCCTGCTGCGACCCGTGCCGGGGCGAGCGTCGCCGCGTCGGGCGTCGCTGGGACGCCGCAACCAGTTGTGCCGGCGATCCCGCCGAGTGTCGGGCCGCTCCAACCGGCGTACCGCATCGCCTTTGTTTCCAACGATGGAGGCGGCGACGACATCTGGACGGTGGACCCGGACGGTCGCCGCCTGACCGATCTCACCAAAGCGCAGAAGGCGAAGGGGAATGACAGCGACCCGCAGTGGTCGCCCGATAGCAAGCGGATCGCCTTCGTCTCCGACCGTGACGGCAACGCCGACATCTGGGTGATGAATGCCGACGGGACGGGTGCGCGGAACCTGACGCACTCGCCGGGCGCGGACCTCAGCCCCCGTTGGTCGCCCGACGGCAAGCGGATCGCCTTCGCGACCTTTCGGGACGGCGACGCCGAAATTTACGTCATGACCGCCGATGGCGCGGAGCAGACGAACCTGACGAAAGCGGACGGCGACGATCTCCAACCGGCATGGTCGCCGGACGGCGCGCAGATCGCTTTCGTCTCCGAGCGCGGTAAACGCCCCCGCGCGCTCTATACCCTGAGTCTCGACGCACCGAAGACCCCGACGAAGCTCGCCGCCCCAGCCTGCGATCTAGCAAGCCCCGTCTGGTCGGCGGACGGCAAGACGATTGCCGTGGTCGGCTGCGTCGGCGCGGACGGTCAGGGGAACCCCGACCCGCTCCAGCACGTCGTCTATGCCATCCCGGCCGGTGGAGGCGCGCTGGCGGCAATCAGCGATGCCAAAGTGGAGAGCGGCGGGCCGACCTTCGCGCCGGACGGCAAGACACTCGCCTACTGGTCGTACCGCACACGGGAGCAAGCAGACATCGTGCTATTTACGCTCGGCACGAATGCACGGCGCGTGATCCAGGCGCCGCCCGGTGCGGGGCGCGAGCCGGCATGGTCCGCCGATGGCGGGAGCATTGCCTTCATCGGCGGCGATTTCACGATCGGCAACCTCACCGTCGCGGACGGTTCGGGCCAGGCGCGCAACATCACGAACCACGCCGCGAACGACCGCTCACCGCGATGGTCGTCGCAGAATCTGCCATGAGAAGTGGGCAGTAGGCAGTATCAGTAGTCGGAATATTCGGTAGGGGCGGTTCGTGAACCGCCCGGTTTCATCTGGGAGATACTGGGCTATGAGCGGTCAAGGAGCGTCAGTGAGCGGGTATGCGGATGTCCATGGCGCGCGGCTCTACTACGAGATGATGGGCGCGGGGTATCCGCTCGTCCTCGTCCATGCCGGGATCGCGGATAGCCGGATGTGGGACGATCAGTTCGCCGTCTTCGCTGCGCACTACCGCGTGATCCGCTACGATATTCGCGGCTTCGGCAAGTCCGCGATGCCGCCAGGGCCGTCCTCGACCTCCGGCGATCTGCACGGGCTGTTAGTGGCGCTTGGCGTCGCGAAGGCGCATATCGTCGGGTTGTCCATCGGTGGCGGCATCGCGATTGATTTCACGCTCCAGCACCCGGAGATGGTCTCCGCGCTCGTCGTTGTCGCATCCGGTCTTGGCGGCACGCAACCCTCGGCGGAGATGCAGCGTGTGGATAAGGAAATTGACGCGGTACGCGCGCGCGACGGGATTGACGCGGCGGTGGAGGAGGAAAACCGCCTCTGGGTGGACGGCCCGAAGCGGACGCCCGATCAGGTTGACCCGACCGTGCGTGCGCGGGTCGGCGAGATGAACGGCGCGCTCCACCGGCTACCAGAGGTTGACGCGCCGCGCGAGCGCCTCGATCCACCGGCCATCGGGCGACTCGGCGAAATTCACGCGCCGACACTGGTGATCGTCGGCGACGGCGACGTTCCAGATGTAATCGAAACGGCGGACGTGCTGGCGCGGGGGATCGCGGGCACGCAGAAGATCATTGTGCCCGGTGTCGCGCACATGGTGAACATGGAAGTGCCGGACGCTTTCAACCGTGCGGTGCTCGATTTCCTCCGCCAGCACTGATTTCAACATCGGTAGCGTAGGCTTTCCAGCCTGCGTCCCCGCGCGGCGTGGAATACAGGGGACGCAGGCTGGAAAGCCTACGCTACTGGGAGGCGTGTGATAGCATGACCTGCGAACAAACATACGAACGGAGGGCGAGGATGAGCGTGCAAACGGTTGGCCTACTCAGCCCCGGCGACATGGGGCACACCGTCGGCGCGGTCTTGCGACAGCACGGGCTGCGGCTGCTGACCTGCCTCGACGGACGGAGCGAGCGCACCCGCGCCCTCGCCGCCGAGGCGGACATCGAAGACGTGCCGACGGTGGAGGACCTCGTTCTCGCGGCGGATGTCGTGCTCTGTATCCTCGTGCCCGCCGAGGCGATGGGCGTCGCGCAACGGGTGGCGGCGGCGATCCAAACGACGGGTGCGGACGTGCTCTATGCGGATTGCAACGCAATCGCGCCGCAAACGGTGCGGGCGATTGGCGCGGCGATCATCGGCGCGGGCGGGCGGTTCGCGGATGTCGGCATCATCGGCGGCCCACCGAAGCAGCCCGGCACGCGCTTCTACGCCTCCGGCCCCGGCGCGGCGGGTTTCGCGGCGCTGAACGACTACGGCCTCGAGGTGCGCGTTCTCGACGGCGAGATTGGCAAGGCGTCCGGGCTGAAGATGTGCTACGGCGCGCTGACCAAGGGGTTGCAGGCGCTCGGCACCGAACTGCTCGTCGCCGCCAAACTGATGGGACTCGAAGAAACCCTCCGTGCCGAGCAGGAGCAGAGCGCGGCGGATGTGCTTGGCTGGCTCCAGCGCGCGGTGCCGATGATGACGCCGAAGGCGTATCGTTGGGTCGGCGAGATGGAAGAGATCGCCGCGACCTTCGCGAGCCTCGGCATGACCGCAAACATCTTTCAGGGCGCGGCGGATCTCTACCAATTCATCGCGGAAACACCGATCGGCAAGGAGTCGCCGGAATCGCGCGACCGCAATCGTGGCCTCGATGGTGTTGTCGCCGCGCTCGCCGATGCTTTGCGGGAAGAAACGGTCGAAGTCCGCCCATGAGGCGATACACGTTGGTGGAGCAGGCTTCAGCCTACACGCGCCGGACGGCAGGCTGAAGTCTATCCGAACAGGACATCCGTCACGGCAACGCAATCGCCTCCACGCTCGGCATGCACGGTCTGCCGGTATTCGCGTTGCATTCAGCGCGGCAGTGCCCTTTTCGCTCGGTGCAGCGGCGCGCCCTCGCGGCGAGCGCGTACCCGGTTCGTCCCCGCCTACCGGCCCGTCGGTGCCGCCACCGGTGTCCCCCCGCCACTCGCCGGGCGACCGCCCGGTGCGGGATTGGGCGCTCCGCTCCCGCTCGTCGTCCCGCTCGCTCGCCCGCTCGGTGCCGGTGGAACCGTGATCCCCGTCGCGGTCGGTGGCGTCACCGTCACCGTCGCCTGCCCGCTCATCGTCCCTTGCGTCGCCTTGATGTGCGCCGTCCCCGGTGTCTGCCCCGTCGCCTTCCCCGTTGCATCTACACTCTCCACCGCCGTCGCGTCACTGCTCCACGCCACCGCGCCCGTCAGGTCCGCCGCGCTGCCGTCCGCGTAGGTCCCGGTCGCCGTGAACTGCTGCTGCTGCCCCACTTTGAGCGTCGCCGTCGCCGGCGTCACCGCGATGGAGACGAGTGCCGCCGGGGTGATCGTCACGTCCTGTGTGCCTTGGCTCGTCGCGTACGGCCCGGGCGAGGCCGGGGTATACGTCGCGCTGAGGTGGTGCACCCCGACCGTCAGGCCGCTCGTCGAAAACGACGCCGTCCCGCCGACGAGGGCGACGGTGGCGAGGGGCGCGCCGCCGTCCGCGAAGGCGACGGTGCCGGTGGGGGCCGGCAGGCCGGTGGCCGTCGCCGGTGCGACGGTGGCGGCGAGGGTCACCGGGCTGCCATGCGCGGCGGGCGAGGGACTGATCGCCAGGCTCGTCGTCGTCAGCGTCCCCGCCTGCACCGTGATTGAGACCGTGCCCGTGCTGCCGCTCACGGCGTTGGTCAGGGTGTACTGGAAGCTGTCATTGCCGGTGTAGCCCGCCGTCGGCGTGTAGCCGAAGCTGCCGTCGCCCGTGTTCAGCGTCAGCATCCCGTGGGCGGGCTGCGTGTTCGCCGTGATCGTGGCGGGGGGCGTTCCCAGGATGTCGTTCGCCAGCACGCCCGTCGCGGCGGGCACGGTGAGCGTGGTGTTCATCGCCACGGTGTAACTGTCGTTCATCGCCGTGGGCGCGCTGCCAGTCACGGTGATGCCGGTCTGCGTACCGCTGATGCTGGCAGTCACCGTATCGGTGGCGGTGATGCTCTGTGTGCCCGCCGTCTTGAGCGTCACGGCAAACGTGCCCACGCCGCCGCTCAGCGTCGCGTTGGGCGGCAAAACGGCCCGCGGGTCACTGCTTGTAATCGCCACCGTGCCCGTGTAGCCCGTGACGGTGTTGCCCCCGGCGTCCTGCGCCGTCACTGTCACCGTGCCGCTCACACCTGCCGCGACCGACGACGGGAAGCCCGTCACCGCGAAATGCGTGGCGGGGGCGGGGTTTACGGTGAGCGAGACCGTGCCCGTGCTGCCGCTCACGGCGTTGGTCAGGGTGTACTGGAAGCTGTCATTGCCGGTGTAGCCCGCCGTCGGCGTGTAGGTGAAGCTGCCATCGGTGGCGTTGAGCATCAGCGTGCCGTGCATCGGCATAGTGTTGCCGGTGATCGTGGCAGCGGGGTTGCCACGCGTGTCGTTCGCCAGCACGCCGGTTGCGGCGGCCACGGTGAGCGCCGTATTCGCCGCCACTACGTATGTGTCGTTCATGGCAGTCGGGGCCGTGCCCGTCACCGTGAGATTCACAGTCGCCGTACTCACGCCCACGCTGTTCGTGAGAGTGTAGGTGAAGGAGTCGGAGCCGGTGTAGCCCGCCGTGGGGGTGTAGGTGAAGCTGCCATCGCCCGTGCTCAGCGTCACTATGCCATGTGTCGGCTGTGTGCTGGCGGTGATCGTGGCGGCAGGGGTACCGAGCGTGTCATTGGCGAGCACGCCAGTGGCGGCAGGCACGGTGAGCGTGGTATTCACCGCCGCCGTGTAGCTGTCCGCAACGGCGGCGGGGGCGGTACCAGCGCCGGTATTGGTTTCGGCGAAGTTGGTCGGCGGCACGCCGTTCGCGCTCGCCACGATGGTGAAGCCGCCCGTCGTACCGTTGGCGGTGAAGGTGGGCGACGTGACCGTGCCGTTGCCGCTCACGGTGCAGACCGCCACCGTGTTCATCGCACTCAGCGTGCAGCCCATCGGCGGCGTGCCGGTGAACGTCGCGCTCGCGCCCATGTCGGGCGTGATCGTGAACTTCACTTGCCCGCCCCCCACTGGCTCGCTGTTGGCGCTGCTCACCGTGAAGCCCACGGCGCTGCCAAAGGCGGTGTTGATCGGCGCGCTCTGGTTGTTGCCGGTGGCCGTGCCCGCCGTGAAGTCCTGGCTCTCAAAGCTGCCCGCGTCGCAGTTCGTCCCCTGCGGCCTGCTCACGCCGCGGGCGTCGCTCGTCAGGCCCGTCGGGCAGGCGAGGATGTTTATCGCGGGTGAGCCGGGCAGCAAGGGGATGGTTTGCACCGGGCCGCCATAGTTGCCCAGCGTGCCGAGCAGCGCGTTCACGTTCTGCTTGTCGCTGGCGACAAAGCCACCCGTCCCGGTCGTGTCGCCGATCACGTTGCCGCCGCCGCTGGTCACAGCGTTGGCGATGTCGGGGCCGATGGGGCTGGTGGTGCCGGTGGCCGTGTTGCCCGTCACCACCGAGAGCGCCAGCGTGAGCGTGGCGTGGTTGGCGGTGTTGATGAAGATCGCGCCGCCGCTGCTACTCTGATTGCTGGTGAAGGTACTGCCCGTGACGGTCGCCGTGCCGCTGCTGTTGGCGATCGCGCCGCCTCTGGAGGTGGCGGAGGTGGCCACGTTGCCGCTGAACGTGCTATTCGTGACCTGCAACGTGCCGTTGTTGGCGATCGCACCGCCTCTGACGCTGGCATGGTTGCCGGTAAAGGTGCTGCCCGTGACGTTTACCGTGCCACCGCTCGCGTTGTTGACCGCGCCGCCGGCGTTGCCGACGGCGTTGCCGGCGGTGCTCGCGTTGCCGTTTGCCAGGGTGAGGCCCGAAAGCCCCAGCGTCACGCCGCTGTTCACCGCGAACAGTTGCACCGCGTTGTTTCCGCTGATCGTCACCGCCCGGTTGCCCACCGTGGCGTCTATCGTCACGCCCTTCGTGAGCGTGAGCGTGCCAAAGCCGCTCGCGTTGCTCAGCGTGATCGTTTGCGCGCTGCTAAACGTGGCGCTGAAGGTGATCGTGTTCGTAAGGCCCGCTCCGGGGTCGTAGGTGTTGGACAGGTTCACCGCCTGCCGCAGCGTGCAGCTCATCGGCGTGCAGTTCGCGTCGTTCACGTCGTCCGCCGTGCTGGTGACGACGTACGTCTGATGCACCGGGGGGGTATTGGTCTCGGTGAAGGTGGTGGTCTGCAGGCCGATGGCGGTAGCGACAATGGTGAAGTTGCCCGCCGTCCCTTTGGCGGTAAAGGTGGGCGACGTGACCGTGCCACCCATCGGAATGGTGCAAACGGAAACGGTGGCGCTCGTGTTCGTGCAACCCACCGGAGCCGTGCCAAAGACCGCGCTCGCGCCCATGTTGGGCGTGATCGTGAATGTCACCTGCCCGCCCGCCACCGGCTCATTGTTGGCGCTGCTCACGGGGAAGCCGACCGCACTGCCGAATGCGGTGTTGATCGCGGCGCTCTGCCCGTCGCCGGTGAGCGTGCCCGCCGTGAAGCCCCGGCTTTCAAACGCGCCCGCGTCGCAGTTCGTCCCCTGCGGCCTGCTCACGCCGCGAGCGTCGGTGGCGAGCGTCATGCCCGCGATCGGGTCCAGCGGGCAGGCGGCGATGTTTATCGCGGGCGAGCCGGGCAGCAAGGGGATGGTTTGCACCGGGCCGCCATAGTTGCCCAGCGTGCCGAGCAATGCGTTCCCGCCGATCACGTTGCCGCCGCCGTCGGTGGTGACGTATCCGTGCAAGTCAGGGTCGCCATCGGCGCTGTTGCCCGCGATGATCGAGAGCGCCAGCGTAAGCCTGCTCGTGCCGCCGTTTACATTGTCGTTGTAAATCGCGCCGCCATAGCCGGCGTTGCTGTTGGTGCCCCTGTCAGCATGATTGCCGGTGAAGGTGCTGCCCGTGACGGTCAGCGTGGCACCGTTGTTGTTGATGATCGCGCCGCCACGGCCGCCGTCAAGAAAGGTCGCGCCGTTGCCGCTGAAGGTGCTGTTCGTGATGTTCGCCGTGCCGCCGTTGTTGATCGCGCCGCCGTAGCTCGCGCTGTTGCCGCTAAAGGTGCTGCCCGTGATGTTCGCGGTGCCGCTGTTGTCAATGGCGCCGCCGTTGCTGCCGTTTCTGGGGGCATAGTTGCCACTGAAGGTGCTGGCCGTGATGTTCACCGTGCCGTTGTTTACGATGCCGCCACCGTTGCCACCGTAGCGGGTGGAGCCATTCGCGAGGGTGAGGCCGTGCAGCCCCAGCGTCACGCCGCTGTTCACCCCGAACAGTCCCACGCCGCTGGCCACCCCGGACGGTCCCACCGCGCCCCCGCCGCTGATCGTCACCGCCCGGTTACCTGCCGTAGCGTCTATCGTCACGTTCCCTATGACCGTCAAACGGCCACCGCTCGCGGCAAGCAGCGTGATCGTTTGTGGGCTGCTAAACGTGTCGCTGAAGGTGATCGTGTTCGTCTGCGTGCCGGGGTTGTTGGCGTTGCTGGCGTTCACCGCCTGCCGCAGCGTGCAGCTTGTCCCCATGCAGTTGGCGTCGTTCACGTCGTCCGCCGCGCTGGTGACGACGTACGTCTGCAGCGTCGGGGGGCTGTTGGTCTCGGTAAACGTGGTGGTGGGCACGCCGCCCGCGGTAGCGACGATGGTGAAGCCGCCCGTCGTGCCGTTGGCGGTGAAGGTGGGCGACGTGACCGTGCCACTCATCGGAATGGTGCAGACCGCTACCGTGTTCATCGCCGAGAGGGTGCAGCCCACCGGTGGCGTGCCCGTGAATGTCGCGCTCGCGCCCATGTTGGGCGTGATCGTGAACGTCACCTGCCCGCCCTGTACCGGCTCGTTGTTGGTGTCACTCACGGTGAGGCTCAGGGCGCTGCCAAAGGCGGTGGTCACTTTCGCGGTCTGGCTGCTGCCCGTGACCATGCCCGCCGCGAAGCCCCGGCTCTCAAAGCTGCCCGCGTCGCAGTTCGTGCCCTGGGGCCTGCTGATGCCGCGTGCGTCGGTGGCGAGGGTGGCATTCGTGATCGGATCGGTGGGGCAGGCGGCGATGTCTATCGCGGGCGAGCCGGGCAGCAAGGGGATGGTCTGCACCGGGCCACCATAGTTGCCCAAGCTGCCGAGCAGCACCGCACCGCCCGTGCGGTCGCTGGCCCCAAAGCCGCCCGTGCCGTTCGTGGTACCGATCACGTTGCCGCCGCCGCTGGTCACGGAGCTCCAGATATCGGGGCCACCGCCGGTGACGGTGTTGCCCGCCACCACCGAGAGCGCCAGCCTGAGCGTACCGTCAGCGCTAGCACCGCCGTTGGCGATCGCGCCGCCAAAGCCCGCGTGGTTGCCGGTGAGGGTGCTCCCCGTGATGTTCGCGGTGCCGCTGTTGTAGATCGCGCCACCGCCGTTGGGGGAGTTCGCACTGTTGCCGCTGAAGGTACTGTTGGTCACGTTCGCGGTGCCGCCGTTGTAGATCGCGCCGCCGAAGACCGCGTTGTTGTTGCCGGTAAAGGTGCTGACCGAGATGTTCGCAGTGCCGTTGTTGTTGATCGCGCCGCCGTTGCCCGCGCTGCTGCCGGTGAAGGTGCTGGCCGTGATGTTCACCGTGCCGTTGTTGTCGATCGCGCCGCCGTGGCCGTAGGTGGAGCCACCGCCGCTGGTGCCATTTGCGAGGGTAAGGCCGTGCAGCCCCAGCGTCACGCCGCCGTTCACCACGAACAGTTGCACCGCGTTGTTGCCGCTGATCGTCACCGCCCGGTTGCTCACCGTGGCGTCGATCGTCACGTTCACGCCTGCCACGAGCGTACCGCCGCTCGCGTTGCTCAGCGTGATCGTTTGCGTGCTGCTAAATGTGGCGTCAAAGGTGATCGTGTTCGTCTGCGTGCCGGGGTTGTTGCCGTTGCTGGCGTTCACCGCCTGCCGCAGCGTGCAGCTTGCCATCGTGCAGTTCGCGTCGTTCACGTCGTCCGCCGTGCGGGTGACGACGTACGTCTGCGGCATCGCGGTGGCGAGGATGGTCTCGGTGAAAGTGGTGGTCGTCATGCCGGTGGCGGTGGCGACAATGGTGAAGGTGCCCGTCGTGCCGTTGGCGGTGAAGGTGGGCGACGTGGCCGCGCCGTTGCCGCTCAGGGCGCAAACGGAAACGGTGGCGCTCGTGTTCGTGCACCCCCCGCCAAAGACCGCGCTCGCGCCACTCATGCCGGGAGTGATCGTGAACGTCACCTGCCCGCCCGCCACCGGCTCGCTGTTGGCGCTGCTCACGGTGAGGCTCGCCCCGCTGCCAAACTGCGTGTTGATCAGCGTGCGCTGGTTGTTGCCTGCGGTGATGGTCGCCGCGAAGCCCCGGCTCTCGAATGCGCCCGCGTCGCACTTCGTCCCCTGGGGGCGAGTGTATCCGCGTGCGTCGGTGGTCAACCGGCTCGGGCAGGCGAGGATATCTATCGCGAGCGAGCCGGGCAGCAGCGCATACGTCTGCACCGGGCCGCCATAGTTGCCCAGGGGGCCGAGGCCGGGGTTCGACACGTTCGTGTGGTCGCTCGGCCCAAAGCCACCGACGTCGACCTGCGTACCTTGACTGGTATCGTGCGTGGCGCCGACCACGTTGCCACCACCGCTGGTCAAGGGGCCATAGTTGCTGAGGTCGGCGCCAGCTTGATCGGCGGTGTTGCCCGCTATCACCGAGAGCGTCAGATTAAGACCACCGCGGCCGCTGATCGCGCCGCCCCAGTAGCCGGCATGATTGCCGGTGAAGGTGCTGCCTGTGATGGACTCGCCGCCGTAGATCGCGCCCCCTTCGCCGGTGTACATGTAGCCGAAGCCAGCCTGGTTGCCGTTGAACGTGCTGTTCGTCACGGTGAGGCTGCTTTCGTTATAGATCGCGCCGCCGTTGCCGGTGGTAGTGTTGCCGGTGAAGGTGCTGCCCGTGATGGTCGCCGTGCCGTTGTTGAGGATCGCGCCGCCGCTAGAGCCTCGAGACTGGTTGCCGCTGAAGATACTGTTGGTCACGTTCAGCGTGGCGAGCTGGTTGTCGATTGCGCCGCCCTGACCGGCCTGGTTGTTGCTCACGGTGCTGCCCGTGATGGTCACCGTGCCGCCGAGGTTCTCGATCGCGCCGCCGCCGTTGGCCTGGTTGTCGGTAACGGTGCTGTTCGTGATGTTCACCGTGCCGCGGCTCGAGATCGCGCCGCCGAAGGTGTTCTCATTCGGGTTGCCCTTTGTCAGGGTGAGGCCCGTCAGCCCCAGCGTCACGCCGCCGTCGTTCACGCTGAACAGCCGCACCAGGTTGTTGCCGCTGATCGTGACCGCCCGGTTGCCGACTGTGGTGGCGTCTATCGTCACGCTCCTGCTGGGCGTGAGCGTACCGCCGCTACTGGCGAGCAGCGTGATCGTTTGCGCCGCCGCAAAGGCGGGGCCAAAGGTGATCGTGTTGGCATTCCCCGCGCCGGGGTCGTTCGCGTTCGAGGCGTTCACCGCCTGCCGCAGCGTGCAACTTCCCACCGCGCAGTTGGCGTCGTTCACGCCGTCCGCCGTGCTCGTGACGACGTACGTTGTGCCCGCCGCGCGCACCGGCGTCACCCCTGCGGGCGCAAAAGCGAGCGCGGCGAACAGCGCCACCGTCGCCAGCGCGGGCAGCAGCGCGCGAAGGGCGTGAAGGGCTGCGAACCGGTGGTACCGTGGTGCCGTCGTGATCTTCATCGTCTACTTCCCCTCGTATTTGCCCTATTTTCCCCTATGCGTGTGCTGATCACATTGTTGACGGTTTTGTGCTCAGGGAAAGAGCCGCGCTTGCGCGTCGCTCCCGCCGTCAGGTTCGCTACCCCGAACGTCACGGTGTTGTAGCCAAGGGAGAACACCTGATAGGCGCCGCCGCCGTCCAGCGTCACATTCTGGCCGACATACTTCGTGCCGCTGATCGTGATCGTGGTGCCGAGGGCGCAGCTGAAGGTCTGCATGCCGCCCGCAGCCAAGGCCGCGTCCAGCCCCGCCTCGGTACAGGGCTGGGGAGCGGCCAGGGCATGTGTCGGGGCGAGGAACGCCGCCAGCGCGAGCAGGAGGCCGAGGCCAATCCATGTCGTCGGAACCCACCCCCGCCGTCGCATTCGCACCTTCCCCATTCAATCGTCGTCTCGATCGTAGACAACCATACAGTACGGCTGCGGCCGCCGTTACCGCCCGAGGGGCGCAGCGCGTCCCTCCATGTCGCTGCACTGAGGGCACTTTAACAGGCGATCGTAAGTGGATCGTAAGTGGATCGTGAGTGCGGCTGCCGGCGGGGAGAGCCACCTCCCGCACCC
>JBBRLR010000066.1:0-27630 GCA_038231255.1 Thermomicrobiales bacterium
GGGAACACGCGACGGAGATGCTGCGCCGGGCGCTGGCGAAGCGCGGCATGGCGTACGAGGTGGACGAGGGTGGTGGCACCTTCTACGCGCCGAAGATTGACATCAAACTCTACGATGCGATTGGTCGCGAATGGCAGGGGCCGACAATCCAGGTGGACATGCAACTGCCGGATCGCTTCGACATGTCGTATATCGGCGACGACGGCGAGCGGCACCGCCCGGTGATGGTCCATCGCACCGTACTCGGCTCGATGGAGCGGTTCGTCGGCGGCCTGATCGAGCACTATGCGGGCGCCTTCCCCGTCTGGCTGGCGCCCGTGCAGGCGATGGTCATCCCGATTGCCGACCGGCATCAGGAGTACGCGCAGGAAGTCGTCAGCGCACTAAAGAAGCGCAACATCCGCGCCGAGGCGAATGTGAGCGACGGCCGGATGCAGGCGAAAATCCGCGACGCGCAGGTGCAGAAAGTGCCCTACATGCTCGTCGTCGGCGACCGTGAGGCGGAAGCGGGCGCGGTCTCCGTTCGCCTGCGGAGCGGCGAGGATCTGAAGTCCATGCCGCTCGCCCAGTTCACCGAGATCGCCACCACCCAGCGCGACAGCCGCAGTACGGACCTCTTGCCGGAAGCGATGCGCGTCGTCGCCGCCAACTGATCGCGCGGCAACCGCGAACGGCAGACTCTCGGGCCTGCCGTTTTTGCGTCTCTGAATCTGACAAATATCGAGTATCGATTGGTAGGGGCGCACAGCCGTGCGCCCGTCGCCGTTGCTGCTACGCAAAGAGCGCCAAGCATCGCACGCTGCTCATCGGAAAGCGGCAGCTTGTCATTGCGCTGTTCCGGGTAAATTTCCGCCGCATCCCAATATTTGCGCGGCACGCTAGAAGCGACACCGAGTTTGGAACCGCGCGTGTTCAATTCACCGACAAGTTCACGCGCATCGAACAGAAAGACGGATCGGATCACCCACGGGCGATGAGTGCCACGAGATGAAGCGGCCGCGACACGCGGCCCTGTCATGACAAGATAATCGTCGGGAAGATGCGCAGGGGTAAGATCGAGGAGGCTTTCCAGTTTCGCGTACCACTTGATATTTACGCTCCGTCTAGTGAGTAGTCCGGTCGTGAAATGACCATCAATTCCCTTCGCCACCGCCGATTGTTCAAGCGCGATAGCGAAAATCGCGGAAGCGATGTATTCACCGACATGGCCGATCTGCGCAGGCCGACCGACGAGGTTCGCGATCTTCTCGTCAATCACATGCTTCTCTTTCAGCAAATCAGCGAGCCGAGCGAGATCAAGCACTGTGTTCTTCTTTACGAAAATCGGCTAGCGGGCGGCGGGCGCACGGCTGTGCACCCCTACCAGCTGTCAACTTCTCGCCACATCTTATCCGGCGAGGATTTCCGACAATACCCGGAAATCAATGTTGCCGCCGGAGACGACGCAGACGATCTTGCCGCCAGCCGCTTTGCCGGAAAGGGCGACGGCAACAGGGCAGGCGCCCGCGCCCTCGGCGATCACGCGGTTGCGCTCGGCGAGGAGGCGCACCGCGCCCTTCAGTTCGTCCTCCGTGGCGGTGAACGCGCCATCGAGCAGGGCGGAGGCGCGCTCCCACATTTCCGGGAAGACGAGTTTGCCCGCGATGCCGTCTGCGAACGACGGCGTGTACGTGATCCCCACCGGCTTGCCCGCGCCGAAGGCCGGGGTGAGCGGGGCAGCGTTCGCCGCCTCGGTCGCGTAGATTTTCGTTTGCGGCCGCAAGGCCCGCAGCGCGGTGGCGATGCCGCACGCCAGCCCGCCGCCACCGAAGGGGATGAGCACGGTGTCCACATCGGGCAGGTCTTCGAGGATTTCGAGACCGATCGTGCCATTGCCGGCCATCACGCGCTCGTCGTCGAAGGCGTGGATAAAGGTCGCGTCAATGCCGGGGTAGGAACGCGTCGAGAACGTCTGCCACCACGTATCGAACGGGACGGGGATCACCTCACCGCCCATCCGCTTGACCGCCGCGATCTTGGTTTCCGGCGCGGTATCGGGTACGACGACCCAGCAGGGGATGCCGAGTCGCTGCGCCCCGAAGGCGACGCCCTGCGCCATGTTCCCCGCACTCGCCGTCAGCACCCCGCGCGACAGTTCCTCCGGCGGTAAGGCGCGCATCGCGTTGTGCGCGCCACGCAGTTTGAAGGAGCCAATCGGCTGCAAGTTCTCCAGCTTCAGGTAGATCTCGGCGGGTGCGTCCGGTAGCCGCAGCCGCACGAGCGGCGTCCGTACCGCGACCTCCGCGACGATTGGCCGCGCCGCCCAAATATCTGCAATCATTACCACCGCCCATTCCCCTCCCCACGCTCAAAAGCCGCGCCGATCGTCCGCGCTTGTTTCTACTATGGCTCGCACAGTACTGTACCCTACCGCGACGTGCCAAGTCGGATCGCGGTAGAGCGCGGGAGGGATTCCCATTTCGTTGGCGGTTACGCGTTCGTATTCCGCATCACGGGAGAAGGCGCATCATGGATCAGCCCGCGCGCCTCGCCATCCGGTCGCGGCTCCCTCGGACTGGTCACGTCCTTCCGTGGTTCTCGCATCCCCGTCGTCATGGTCTCGCTTTCCGGTCGCGGCTCTTGCGGGCCTGCCGCCTCCGCCGCGTGGGCGAGGCGTCGCTGGGCGCGTACTTCCTTGTCCGCTTCTTCGTCACCCTCGATCCACGTTGCGAAGAGATGCGTCGTCCCCCGCCGCACCGTGAGGCTGACCTCGAACTCATGGCCCTCGTCGCACCAACATTGGATGCAGATGTCCGGGAAATCGCGGTCCACCGCCCCCCGTGGGATCAGCGGATACTCCCTGCTCCGGTGGAGGGCGGAGCCGAGATGCACATTCGACCCATCGTCCGTTCCCACACCGCGCGCCCGACAAACGGGGCAGGGCAGAACCGCGTCGCGCGCGGTTACCTCCACACGCAACGTGCGCCCGTCGGTTTCCGATCCCTTCCTGCTTACTACGACCATACTTCCTCCGCCTCCCGTGTGATTGCGCCAAACCTGACGCACCGATCAACATTATGTCGAGTCCCACATGCGGATGATAGCCATTTGCCGCGCGGAATGCAAACAGCCGCCAAGCATATCTCCGCCGCATGGGTGGTGGTCCGACCATTTTTCGCCCGTTTCGCCGCGTGTAGCCTCCTGCGGATGTTCCTGCTACCATCGCCGCAAGAACGAAAGGAGGAGCAGCCTTGAATGCCACCGCGCAACGCGTCGCCGACGCCCTCGCCGCCTTGGGGGTTGAAACGGCGGTGATCGAGTTTGCCGAAAGCACCCGGACGGCGGAAGAGGCGGCGGCGGCCATCGGCACGCAGGTCGCGCAGATCGTCAAGTCGCTCGTCTTCATGGCGGGGGATGCGCCGGTGCTGGCGCTCGTTTCCGGCACGAACCGGCTCGATCCGGCCCGTCTCGCGGCATGGACGGGCGACCCGCCGCGCCGCGCCAGCGCCGATCAGGTTCGCGCGGCGACGGGCTTCGCCATTGGCGGCGTCCCGCCCATCGGCCACAGCCAGCCACTCCGCACCTTCCTCGATCGCGATTTGACGCAGTACGAGGTCGTCTTCGCGGCAGCGGGTACGCCCCACGCCGTCTTCGCCATCGCGCCCGCCGAACTCGCGCGCATCACCGGCGGCGAAATCATTGACCTTGCCGCCCGACCGGCGGATTGACAACCACTTGGCGTCTTGTGCGGCTTTCGGCCTGCGGCAGGAGCAACCGGCGGCTGACGACCGGCGACGGTTCCATTGACGCCTTTCGCCGCGCGCTGATAGGATCAGCCCATCAAGCGGTGCATGTCACATGTCCGAAACGGGTGTCCACGCCGTCGTTTATCGCGGAGATGGATTCATATGGGGGAATACATCGTCCGTCGCGTGGCGAGCATGATCCCGGTACTGCTCATCGCCAGCGTGATCTCGTTCGGCCTCCTGTATGTCCTGCCCGGCGATCCCGCCATCGCCGTCCTCGGCGACAATGCCGGTAACCAGGCGACGTATCAGGCGCTCCGGCACGATTTCGGGCTTGACCAACCCGTCTATGTTCAGTACGGGAAGTGGCTTGGCCGCGTCGCGCACGGCAACTTCGGCACGTCCGTCCGCACCAACGAGCCAGTGACGAAAATTCTGCTCCGACGGCTGCCGGTCAGCCTGTATATCGGCTTTGCCGGCCTCTTGATTGGGATCATCATTGGGTTGACGGCGGCGGTAATCTCGGCGCTCCGGCCGGGGAGCAGGCTCGATACCACCGCGTCCGTCGCTGCCCTTGGCGGCATCGCGTTGCCGAGTTTCTTTCAGGCGCTGATCTTCGTCTATGTCTTCGCGGTGCTCCTCCACTGGGTGCCGCCAAGCGGCTATACGTCACCCTTCGTCAACTTGCCGCTCAGTCTGCGGATGCTCGCGCTCCCGGCGATTGTGCTCGGCACGCATTCTTCGGCGGTCATCATGCGACAGGGCCGCTCGGCGCTGCTCGAAGTGCTCGGCCAGGACTACATCGCGACGGCGCGGGCGAAGGGTTTGCGCGAGCGGCGCGTCATCGTGCAGCACGCCCTGAAAAACGCCCTGATCCCGATTGTCACGATCATCGGCCTGCAAATAGGTCAACTCGTCTCCGGCGCGGCGATTGTCGAGACAGTCTTCGCGATCCCCGGCGTCGGGCGGGCGGCGGTGGACGCGATCGCGAACCGCGACTATCCCCTGCTCCAGGGGGCTGTGCTGATGCTGGCGCTCGCCGTGATGGTCGCCAATCTGATCACCGATTTAACCTACGGGTACCTCGACCCGCGGATACGGTACCGATGAGCAGTAGCAGCGAGAACATGCGCCTCCCGCCGCGCGCCGAGATCGTGGCGACCGTGCTGCCCACCGCCGCACTCGAAGCCGGACGCGGCAGGGCGCGGTGGCGCACCTTCCGGCGCGTCCTCGACGCGCGCCTCGCCGGGGCAGGGCTGGCGATCCTCGTGATTGTCGTCTTCTGCGCGCTCTTCGCGCCGCTGATCGCGCCGTACGACCCGACCGATCAGGATTACCTCGCGCTCCTCACCAGACCCTCCGCGCAGCATTGGCTCGGCACGGACGATCTCGGGCGCGATGTGCTAGCGCGCATCATCTTCGGCGCGCGCATCTCCCTCGAAGTCGGCATCATCGCGGTGGGAATCGCGCTCAGCGTCGGCGTGACGCTGGGGCTGCTCGCCGGGTTCACCGGCGGCACCCTGGACAATGTCATCATGCGATTCGTGGACGCGGTGCAGGCATTCCCGTCGCTGATCCTCGCGCTGGCGATCACAGCGGCGCTCGGCCCCGGCATTGGCAACGCGATGATCGCCATCGGCTTCGTTTCGATGACGACGATTGCCCGACTGACGCGCGGGCAGACCCTTTCCGAACGCGAGCGAGAATATGTCGCGGCGGCGCGGGTGGTCGGTGTTTCGCCGGTCTCCATCATGGCGCGCCATATCTGGCCGAATGTCACCGCGCCAATCATCGTGCAGGCGACGCTGATGATCGCCACCGCGATCATCACGGAGGCGTCGCTCTCGTTCCTCGGCGTCGGCGTCGTGCCACCGACGCCGAGTTGGGGGGCGATGCTCCAGTCGGGCAGGCAGTATCTCGAAACAGCCCCCTGGTTGGCGTTCGCACCGGGGATCGCGATTTTCGTCACGGTCCTCGCATTCAACTTCGTCGGCGATGGGGTGCGGCAAGCGCTCGATCCCCGGCTGAAGCACCGAGGAGGCCGCTGAGTTTGTCGGCGACCGGAAAGGATGGGAGAAGTATGCGTCCGAAAGCACGGATCTCACGGCGGGCCGCGCTGGCCGGGATCGGCGGTGTCGCGGCGTCGAGCATTCTCGCGGCGTGCGGCGGCTCGACCGCTGCAACGCCGACAACCGCCGGCAAAGCGCCGACGGCGGCAGCCATCGTCCCGCAGATCGTCACATCGGTCGCCGTCGTCGGCACGGCGGCAAGCGCGTCATCGGTCGCACCGGCGGGGCCGACCGCAGCGGCAGCATCAGCGGCATCGGCGGCGAACCCCACCGCAGCGAGCGGGGCGGTCAAGCGCGGCGGGCAACTGCGGATCATGCAGATCAACGATTTTGTCTCGATGGACCCGATCTTCGCCAGCGGCCCGACGGCCAGCGCCTGTTACGACTGGCTATTCGCCTGGCGGCCAAACGCGCAGGGCCAGTTCGGCGTGCAGCCGCAACTGGCAAAGTCGTGGGATGTTTCGGGCAATACCATTGTCTTCAAACTCCAGGAGAATGTGAAATTCCACGACGGCTCGCCGCTCGACGCGGACGCGGTCGTTTGGAACCTCAAGCGGATGGTACAGAACCCGAAAAGCTTCGCCGCTAACTTCCTGCCAGCTGTGGACAAGAATAATCCCGCACAGACGATCAACCCCCTCACCGTGCAACTGAACCTCACCCGGCCGAGCGATGCGATTCTCAGCTCGCTCAGCGACGCGATTAACAACGCGGCGATTGTCTCGAAAAAAGCCGCCGACGATCACGGCGAAGATTGGCTGAAGACCAATGCCGTGGGCACCGGCCCCTTCAAGTTCGTCAGTTTCGCCTCGGGCGACAAACTCGTCGTGACGAAGAACGAGTCCTACTGGCAGATGGGTGCAGACGGCAAGCCGCTCCCGTACGCGGACGGCGCGACGTACCGGGTGATCATCGAGGCGACGACGCAATTCAACGAGATGCGCGCCGGCACGGCGGACTTCATGCAAAATGTGCCGGGGCGCAATGTCGCGGCGGCGAAGCAGATCGCCACCGCGCGCTACATCGAATCCCCGTTCTCTGGCAACAAGCGGCAGTTTTTCTTCAACGCGATCAAGCCGCCGTTCAAGGACAATCTGAAACTGCGCCAGGCAATCGAGTATGCGATTGACCGCGACGCGATGGCCAAGGCGCTCGGTCAGGGGATCGGCATCCCGCTTCCTTATGAGTTCGTGCCGGGCGCGATCGGCTACGACAATACGGTGCCCGCATATAGCTTCGACCTCGACCAAGCGAAGGCGCTCATCAAAGAATCCGGCGTGACGCTGCCGCTCACCGTACGGCTAACGGCACACAACCGCGAAGTGGACACGCAGCAGGCCCAACTAATCCAGGCGATGCTCGACAAGATCGGCGTGAAGATCAACCTCGATATCGTCGAGCGCGTCGCCTGGGGAGACAAAGTTCGCATCAACAACGATTTCGAGATGGCGACTCGCCTCAGCGGCGTCGCGGTGGACCCGACGAACGATCTCCTTGTCACCTGGGCGGAAGGTGGCAACTCCGCCTACAGCCGGGCGAAGGTGCCCGGCCTGCTCGACACGCTCAATCAGGCGGACGCTTCGTACGACGACAAGACCCGGCAGCAGTCGTTTGTCAAGGCGCAGAACCTGATGTACGAATCGGCATGGTTCGGCTACATGTGGTTCGAGTTGGGCAACTTCCTCGTGGATAAGCGCATTCAGAATTTCCCGAACGTCTGGGGATCGCTGCGCGAATCGGAATGGTGGATTAGCCAATAATGGGATAGCGGTAGCATAGGCTTCAGCCTACGTCCCGTCTCGCCATTTCGCAGGCTGAAGCCTACGCTACCGGAGAATGGTTTAGATAGATGAAAGGATCGTACACATGAAGATTACCGGCATCACGACCGAAGAGTACCGTTGGCCGCGCCACAAGCCGATCTCCAACGGCCTGCACACCTACACCCACTCCGGCCTCGACCTCGTCAAGATCGAGACGGATGAGGGGATCACCGGCATCGGCCTCGGCGGCGGCGGCCTGATCGGCAAGGCAACCATCGCGCACCTGACGCCGCAGTTGATCGGCGAGGACCCGATTGATGTCGAACGCCTCTGGCACAAGATGTGGATTCCCAAACTAATCGGCCGCCGCGGCCTGACGACCCGCGCGATCAGCGCGATTGACATCGGCCTGTGGGACATTCGGGGCAAGGTGGCGGGGTTGCCGCTCTACAAACTGCTCGGCGGCTTCCGCGACCGCGTGCCTACCTATATTGCGGGCGGGTACTACGAGGAAGGCAAGGGCCTGCGCGAACTCCAGCAGGAGATGGAGGACAACATCGCGATGGGCGCGAAAGCGATCAAGATGAAGGTCGGCGCGGTGCCGATCCGCGAGGATGTCGCCCGTGTCGCGGCGGTGCGCGAGGCAATTGGGCCGGACGTGAAACTGCTCGTGGACGCGAACTGCGCCTACCGCTACTACCAGGCGATCCAGTTCGCCAAGCGGATCGAGGAGTACGACATCTACTGGTTCGAGGAACCCGTCCAGCCCGATGATTACGAGGGGCATCGCAAACTGGCGGAGGCGACGAGCATCCCGATTGCGACGGGCGAGAACGAGTACACGCGCTACGGCTTCCGCGACCTGATCGCACACAACGCGGCGGCGATCCTCAATGCGGACGCCAAGGTGCTCGGCGGCGTGACCGAGTTCATGAAGGTTGTCGCGCTGGCCCAGGCGAATGACCTGGACATCGCGCCGCACGGCTCGCAGGACATCCACGTCCACCTCGTCGCCGCCATCGCGAACGGGCTGATCCTCGAGTTCTACCGGGACAGCGTGGACCCGATGTGGGGCAAAACCTATCATCACACCCTGCGCCTCAACGACGACGGCACGGTCAGCCCGCCCGACGTGCCCGGCATCGGCGCGGACCCGAACTACGAGGCGCTCGCCCCCCATCGCGTGGGATAAGGGGAGTGAGAAGTCATTCGTAATAGGCGGGCGCTTTCTTGAGCGTCCGCCACTGCGGGCCGTCGTGACCGAAGACGACCAGTGCGACGTGCTCGCGCTCGACAAGATCGAGCAGTTTGCCTGTGCTCGCGCGCAGTTGCTCCGCGTTATCATCGGTTGGCCAGGCCTGACGGTCAGTGGTGAACAAACGCTGCATCACGACGGCATCAATCGCTAGTAGCACCGGGCCGGTCTGCGGCAGATGCACCAGCACCGACTGATGCCCCGGCGCATGCCCACCGGTTTCGATCAGCGTCAGGCCGGGCAGCAGGTCGGTATCGCCAGCGACGAGCCGGTATCGCAGGGCCGGATGATCCCAGTGCGCACGTCCAGCGGCAAATCGTGGATGACCGCTCCGTGCCCGCTCGTACTGTTCGCGCTGGACGATCAATTCGGCGTTCGAGAAGGCATCGTGATAGCCCACATGGTCAATGTCGAAGTGGGTGCAGATGAGGAGAGTAATGTCGTCGGGGCGGAGGCCGAGATCGGCAAGGTGCGCGATCACGTTCCTTTCATTCTCGGTCGGCGGCATCCCCGGCGGTGGCGCGTAGTCGGCAGGAAGGCCGCTATCAATCAGAATATGCTGCCCGTCGCTCATCTGAACGAGATAGCACCCCCCAGACATCTCCAATGTTCCGCTCGGAACAGGTATGGTCGTGATCCCCAACTGCATCAGATAGAGTCGTTGTGGCGTCGCGCCGATCACTGACATGCTTCGCTCCTTTTCTCGCTGGCGAATCTACCCTATCAAAATATAGTGCGAAACCGACAATAAAAGACCGTCCAAAAGGACGGTGTGCACCGAGGCAAAATATGGTAATGTGAAGCTACGGACAAATTGGTCAGGATCTCCCCTGATCTGGCACACCGGGGGGAGCAGGCCGCTTCGGCATCGCGGGCGCCGGCGGCGCATCGGCGGGCATGTTTGCGATCTCGATGGCGCGCGAAAGCGGCAGCGCGGCGCCCTTCGCCCAGGCGACCTTCCATACGTTTGGTGGGGAACTGCTCCGTGCGGCGTCGCGGTCGCGCTCGTACCGCGCCTGATCCTCCGGCGCGCGGGCGAAGTCGTGCTCCACGCGCAACGTCTCGACCGCGCCCCACAGTTTGGCGGCGAGCGCCGCGTCGCGCTCGGTCGCGGCGAGTGCCGCCAGCCCTTCCACCGCCTCGATGACGCCGCGCGTGTCCTCCAATTGCTGGCTCGTGGCGAGACTCTCGCGATAGGCGGCACGGGCGGTCGCGCCGTCGCCCTGCTGGCGGGCGGCGAGCGCCACATTGTTCAGGGAGAACGGCAGGGCGCGCGGGTCGCCGAGTTCGCGCCGGATGGCGAGCGCCTCATCGAAATGCGCGCGGGCGGTCGCGTCATCGCCCTGCTGCCGCGCGATCATGCCGAGGTTCGTCAGCGAGATGGCGATGGCGCGCATGTCGCCCAGTTCGCGCCGCAAAACGAGGCTTTGCGCGTAGAATGCACGGGCGGCGACGAAATCCCCCTGCTGCTTCGCGACCGCACCGAGATTGTTGAGAGCGGTGCCGACCGTCGCGGTGTCGCCGACTGCACGCCCGTCCGCCAGACTCTCCTCGTAGCGGGCGCGGGCGGTCGCGTCGTCGCCCTGCTGCTGCGCGACGACGCCGAGATTCATCAGCGCGTGCGCGACCGCCTGCCGATACCCATCTTTGCGCCCGATTGCCAGGCTCTCTTCGTAGCGGGCGCGGGCAGTGCTGTAATCGCCCTGCCGCTGCGCAAGCATGCCGAGATTGATCAGCGTGCGCGTCACAGCCTCGGTGTCACCGGTGGAACGCCGGATCGCCAGGCACTCTTCGTAGCATCGTAGCGCGGTCGCGAAATCGCCCCCGTCGCGCGCCATACCGGCGAGATTGCTGAGCGAGTGCGCGATGCCCGCCTGATAACCCAACCCCCGCCGAATCGTCAGGCTCTCTTCATAGCGCTGCTGGGCCGCTGCGTGCTCCCCCTGCGCCCGCATCAGCGTGCCGAGACCGTCGAGCGCCTTCGCCCGCAGGAGGGGTGGCACACCCTCGGCGTGCGCCAATGCCCGCTCCATCCAGCGCCGCCCCTCCGTCAGGTAGCCACGGACGAACCAGAAGCGCCAGAAAGCCGCGACGAGACGCGCCGCCGTCTCGTATGTATCCGCTTCGAGCGCGTTGCGGATCGAGACGCGGAGATTATCGTGCTCCTCTTCGAGGCGGGCGAGCCACACGCTCTGTGCCGCACCAGTCAGGTGCGACTCCGCCTCCTCCGCGAGCGCGAGGTAGTACATCGTGTGGGCATGGCGCATCGCCGCCAGTTCGCCACGCGCCTCCAGCCTTTCCAGTGCATACTCGCGGATCGTGCCGAGCATCGCGAAGCGCGGCTCGCCCTCCCGCTCCTCCACATGGCGGAGCAGGCTCTTGTCCGCGAGCGAAGAAAGGCCGTCTATGATCTCCACACCGAGGTCGCGCGGGGGGTCGCAGATCGCCTCGATCGCGGTCAGTCTCCCGCCCCCCGCGAAGACGGCCATGCGCGCGAACAACGTCTGCTCGTCCGCGCCGAGCGTCGTGTAGCTCCAATCAATCGCGCCGCGCAGCGTCTGCTGACGAGCAGGCAGATCACGCGCGCCGCCGGTCAGCACCTGCAAGGCGTGCGCGAGCCGATCGAGGAGCAATTGCGGCGTCAATACTTTGATCCGCGCGGCGGCCAGCTCGATGGCGAGCGGCAAACCGTCCAGCCGCGCGCAAATGTCGGCAACCGCCCTGACGTTCGCCGGAGTGAGCGCGAAATCCGCCTTCACCTCCTGTGCCCGTGCAAGGAACAGGCGCACCGATTCGTACTGCATCAGTTGCTCGACTGTCGCCCGCCGCCGATCCGGCAGCGGCAGCGGCGGGACGGGATACTCGCGCTCGCCGTAGATGTGAAGCGCGGACCGGCTCGTGGCGAGCGCCTTGAGGCCGGGTGCGGCGGCGAGCAACTGACCGAGCGCCGGGGCCGCATCTTTGACCTGCTCGAAGTTGTCCAGCACGAGCAGTAACCGTTGCGCGCGGAGCGCGGAGCGGAGACGCGCGACGAGCGGCTGCCCGCCCCCTTCGGTGACGCCGAGCGTTTCGGCGATCTGCGACAGCACCCGCGCAGGCTCAACGACATCGGCAAGCGCGACGAAAAGAACGCCATCCGGGAAGAAGTCGAGGCATTCCGCCGCCGCCTGTACGCCGAGGCGCGTCTTTCCCGTGCCGCCCGGACCCGTCAGCGTCACGAGCCGCACATCGTCTCGGCGGAGCAGGGCGACGACCTCCATCGCCTCGCGCTCGCGCCCAACGAGCATGTTCGCCTGGGCAGGCAGGTTCGTGCGTCGGGCATCCAGTGTCTTGAGCGGCGGGAAATCGGCCGGTAAGTCGGGTGCGACGACCTGGTAGATGTGCTCCGGGCGCAACAGATCCTTCAAGCGCGCCTCGCCCATGTCGCGCAGCGCGAGGCCGGGTGACAGGCTATCGCGGAGCAATTCTTCCGTCGCGCCGGAGACGAGTGTTTGGCCACCATGCCCGGCGGACAGCAGCCGCGCGACGCGGTTGAGCGGTCGCCCGAAGTAATCGCCGTTTTGCGCCTCGACCGAGCCGGTATGGAGCGCCATGCGCACGCGTAGCGGATCGCCCGCGCCCCATTGCTCAGCAAACAACGCGCGCTGAGCGGCGAGCGCGGCATCAAGGGCGGCGGGTGCATTCGTGAAGGCAGCGTAGAACGCATCGCCGACCGTTTTGAAGACCACGCCGCCCTGGTTCTCAATTGCGGCGCCCAGGAGTGCGTCGTGCCGGGCGAGGATAGCACGCATCGCCTCGGCGTCATGTTCCCACCGCTGCGTGCTCCCGGCGATGTCCGTGAAAAGGAACGTTACCGTCCCGCTGGGGAGTTCCCGCATTCGTTCGTCCTCGCGCGCATGTCCATGTTCCCCAGCCAGTATAGCCGCCGGGGATGAGGAGCGAAAGGCGGAGGAATCTCATAACCTCACCCCCGGCCCCTCGCTATCGCAATGGAGCGGGGTGTCTCATCTGAAGTCTCGTGGCCTTCCGCAAACACTGCAATATAGACCGCACTGTCGCCGCCGACTATGATGCGGGGGCGAACGATGAGCGAGTGAAAGGATGGAACCGATGCGGTCGGATGCGCGATACGAAGTGATCGTCCTCGGACTTGGCGGGATGGGCAGCGCCACGGCGTATCATCTGGCGCGGCGCGGGCGGCGCGTTCTCGGCCTCGATGCGTTCGCGCGCGGCCACCACAACGGCTCGTCGCACGGTCGCTCGCGCGGCATCCGTGAGGCGTACGGGGAGTCGCCGCAGTACGTCCCGCTCGTCCAGCGCGCGTATGCTCTTTGGCGCGAACTGGAAGCGGAGACGGGCCAGCAGCTCCTGACGATCACGGGCGGCATCAGCATCGGCCCCACCGAACCGGGCTTCGGCGCGACGCAGAAAGAATCCGCCGCCCGATATGGCCTGACAGTCGAGGAATTGACGCCCGAGGAGATCATGGCGCGCTGGCCCGGTTTCCGGGTGCCGGAAGGATTCATGGGCATGTACGACCCGCACACCGGCTTTTTGTTGCCCGAACCCTGCGTCGCCGCGCACCTCGATCTCGCCGCGAAGCACGGCGCGGCGCTGCGTCACAATGAGCCGGTGCGCCGTTGGTCGCCGGATGGATCGGGTGTCCGCGTCGAGACGGACCGCGCGACCTACACGACGGACGCGCTCGTCATCACGGCGGGGCCGTGGGCGGGGGAGATTCTGCGCGACCTGCACCTGCCGCTCGAACCATGGCGGATGTACAACGTCTATTTCGCGCCGACGCGCCCCGAACGGTTCGGGCCGGATCGCTTCCCGGTCTATGGCGTTCGGGGGCCGGAAGGGTCCTACTACGGCGTGCCGATGCTGCCGGGCGACGGCCTGAAGATCGGGCGGCACGACCGGGGCGATGTGTGTATACCGGAAACAGCCCGGCGTATCATCGAACCCGAAGAAATCGCCTTGATGCGTGCCGTGCTCGACACCTACCTGCCGGGCGCGGCGGGCGATGTGCTCGCCGCCACGACCTGCCTGTACACGATGACGCCGGACAGCCATTTCATCATTGATCGTCTCCCTGAGCATGCGCGCGTCGTCTATGCCGCCGGGTTTTCCGGCCACGGCTTCAAGTTCTCCGCCGTGATCGGCGAAGTGATGGCCGACCTCGCCACCGACGGCGCGACCCGTCACCCGATCGGTTTCCTCGGCGCCTCCCGCTTCGTGGCGACTGCATAGGCATTACCGAGGTAATAACAGTACCCAACGCTTTTTCGGTGGAATAAACGCGCATACTTGTCATAGACGCGCTATCCGGGGAGTAATAGAACGCGTGGTAACGGCACTTGTGCCATCGCTTCGTGTTTGTTATGGTGCGAACCTTACGCGTCGTACGTACGGCGCGCGGGTCGGGACAATGGGACACGGGGTGAGGGGGCATGCATGGGGCACGGCGCACGAGCGCGCGGATGGGTGGGCAACAGCCGCCATTTCGGACGACTGCGGCGATCCATCATTCGCGGCGGCGCGGGCGGCTTCCTGTTGCTGCTGCTCTTCGCGGTGCAGGGCGTTGCGGCGGCCGGAACGCCGGGCAATAGCCCGCCACCGCCGGTCACACAGCCGACGACTCCCCCGACAACGCTTCCACCGGCCACGCAGCGCCCCGCCTCGCCGACGACCGATCCGCCGCCGGAGACGACCGTCCCGCTCTCCGGCGCGGCGGGGCAACTCAGCCCGAAACCCGGTACATCGCCGCCGACCCCGCCCCAGAATCAGGTGACGCCTACTTCACCGCCGTCACCATCGTCACCGACGCCGCCCGGCACGGCGATTATCATGCCGCTGCAACCGCCGACAACGGAAATGCCGTCAGCGACGGCGACATCCGCCGTACCTTCCCCCACCGCCCAACCGCCCACCGTGACGCCGACCGCGACCCGTCCCGCGAACACGCAAACGCCGATCCCGACCGCGACGAGCCAACCGACGACTACCCCGACTGGCACACCGACGGGTACGCCGACCGGCACACCTGTTGTCACACCCAGCCCCGAGGAGATCGCCGCGCTCGCCAATCTCGTCCTGCTCGACGATCCGGGCATCGGCGGCAATGCGATAATTCTCCACGCCGCCGCGCGCCACTTCGGCGAATTGCTCCGGCCGGACGGCATCCCGTGGTTCGGGTGGTGCGAGATGTACATCGGCAATGTGATGGACGAGGCAGGTATTCCGCGTGCACGCTACGCGACCGCCTTGTTCGATGCGACCAGCGGCCCACTGTATCGTGGTCGTGCACCGGCGGGGAGCATCGTCTATTTCGATCAACGTTCCGATCCGAACGGCCATGTCGGCATCGCCCTTGGAGATGGCACGATGCTTTCCGCCCTGAGCAACGGCATCGTCCGCAGCGCGTACGAGAACTGGCCCTCGTACCTCGGCTGGCGCCCGTACGGCACGACCGCCCCGCCCGATGAAACCTTCGTAATCGCACCGCTCCTGACCGATACCGACAGCGACCTACCCCGCATGCCCGCGTGGCCATAGGGGAAGGGTGCAGAGTTCACCGTATGGAGATTTCCCTTCTTCGAACTGTAAACTCCGAACTCCGAATGCCTCTCTGCTATAGTATGGCGCGAAACTTGCGGAGCGGAGACTGGCCTATTCGGGTCGGCGAAGCGCCAGGAGGGCACGGTACAGTGTCGTATTGCGCCATGATAGACCGGTCTCATGACCGTTAGCGTCACCGAAGATCGTCGCGCCGCTATTCTCACGCTCGATGTGGAAGACACCGCATCCGCGACAGTACTCGCCCTCGCAGCGGGTGGCGCCGCCCTTTTCGGCGTCCTTTTCGTCCTCGCCTCCATCACGGCGGATTGGCCGATTGGTCCTGCCGCCGTGCCGCCCTACGAGCAGATGACGCGCAATGCCCAACTCTTCCACGAGATATTCCCCTCGCTCGCCGCCTTTGTGCCCGCACAACTCGCGCTCGTCGCCTGGTTCGGCGTTGTCGGTCTGTGGCTCATTTATCTGCCGCTGATCTGGAAACTGCGCGGGCGGCAGATTGATTATCGGCTCGTTCTCACGGGCGCAATCATGATCGGGATGATGGCGGTGATCATCCCGCCCTTCTTCTCGACGGACCCGTTCTCGTACGCGATGTACGCCCGGTTTGAGACGATCTACCACGCAAATCCATACCTCGCCACGGCGCGCAGCGTCGCGCCCGGCGATCCGCTCATCCCCTATCTCTACTGGCGAGACATCCCCTCGCCCTATGGGCCGTTGTGGACGCTGATGTCGCAGGCGATCATCGGTGGCGGCGACCGGCAACCGCTCGAAATGATCCTCCGCTTCAAACTCGTCGCCTTTGCCTTCACCCTGCTGGATGGCTGGCTGATCTACTCCTTCGTCCGGCGGCGGTGGCCTGAGCAGGCGGGGTGGTGCTATCTCGCCTTCGCGTGGAACCCGATGGTGCTGATCGAAGGGATCATCATCGGCCACAACGATGTAATCATCCTGGCAGTGATGCTCGGCAGCGCGCACCTGCTCACGCGTCGCCGTCCGATCGCCACCGTCGCGGGGCTGACCGCCTCGGCGCTGATCAAATACTCGACGCTGCCGGTGGTCGGCCTGGCCGGGGTGCGGCTCCTCCTGCGCACGCCGTTCCGGGCGCGCTGGTGGCTGGCGATCCGGCTGGCGGTGGCGACGCTGGCGCTGGCCGCCTGCGCCTTCGTGCCCTACTGGGCGGGCTACGCGAGCGTCATGAGCACCGTCAACGAGCCGGGTCGGGGTGTGAACAACCTCGTCGCGAAGGGGATCGGCGGGGCGCTCTGGCTGCTGACGGGCGGACGCGTCTCGACGCGCACACCTGCCGTGATCGTCGGCATCGTCGCGTTGCTATTCGCCGCATGGCAGGTGCGCGAAATCTGGCGCTCCCGCGTAACGCTCGACGCGTGGACGATCCACGATGAATTGGCGGCATGGGCGGACTCGCTCACCGTCTTCCTGATCCTTTGGCCGCGCATCCGCACCTGGTACTTCCTCGTCCCGCTCGGCCTGTCGCTCGCCTCCGGCCACGCTCCACGCCGCTTCTCCTTCTGGTTCCTGATCGGCCTGACGATCTACTCGTACCTCTCGTATTTCCGCTAAATGGGAGACCTTTCGGTTTTGGGATGGTGGTAGCAGGCTTTCCAGCCTGCCTCCCCGCCCCGGAAGGCTGCTACCACCAATAAAGGAAAGGGATCGCGCCGCCGATCTCAGCGCAGGCCGGTCGCGCTCCGGCGGCGCACGAGCGCATCCGCGATCACTGCGACGAGCAGGACGCCGCCCTCCACCATCTGCTCGACATCCGTGCCCTGACCGGTGAGCGCCAGGCCATTGAGCAGACTCCCGACGATCAGCGACCCCAGAATGACCGCCCAAACCGATCCACGGCCACCGAAGAGGCTGACGCCACCGATCACCGGCGCCGCAATCGCGTTGAGCACGAGCGTCGGATCAATCGCCGATGTGGCCGAGATCTGCCGCGACGCCTGAAAGATGCCCCCCAGCGCCGCGAGCGTGGACGCGAGTATGAAGATGATGATCCGCAGCCGGACGATGTCCACTCCCGCCCGCCGCGCCGCCTCCGGGTTGCCGCCGACTGCATAAACGTGCAGACCGAACGCGGTACGCCGCATGACGAGGAAAAAGACCAGGATCAAGCCAATCAGGAGCATCGCCGTCAAGGGAACGCCACGATACGACTGAAACAGCGCCGCCCCACCGATGGCCACGACGCCGATGACGCCGATGCGTATCGCCAGTTCTGTGGGTGAAATGATTGGCAAGTCGGCCGCCTGGCGTTTCGCGCGTTCCCGGATCAGCGTGAGTGCATACACCGCAACGCCGATCACCGGCAGGCCGATACCGGCGTACGCCGGCAAATAGGCCGTCGCGATCGCGAGCAGCTGCGGGTCCCGGATTGGGAGTGTCGTTGTGGGCAGCATGATGTGCAGGAGCAAACCCTGATAGCCGATCAGTGCCGCCAGCGTGACGATGAACGCTGGCACGCGCACAACCGAAATGAAGAAGCCGTTAATCGCGCCAGCGAGCGCACCGACGAGGAGCGCCGCCAGGATCGCCGCCGGCCACGGCCACCCGTGCCCGAACGAGAGCACGGCCATTGCCCCGGCCCCCAAGCCACTCACGCTGCCGAGCGAAAGGTCAATCTCGCGGACGAGGAGGACGAGTACCGAGCCGAGGGCGAGCGTGGCGATCGTGATGATCTCCTGGATCATCTCCGTCAGGTTGCGCGCGCGCAGGAAGTTGCCACTGGTCGCGATCTGGAAGTAGACGGCGATAATCAGGAGCGCGAGGACGACGGGAATCTGCCCGAGGTCGCCGCGCAATCGCCGCGAAAATGCGCCGGGCAGACGGGGACTTCTGCTCGGCGGTGGGGGCACCAGTTCCTGTGATTCGAGTGTTTCGGCGCTCATTGTGCTACCTCCGATCCCGCGTGTGCGGCGTCTGTTGGGAGCGCTCCACGCGTGATGCCGCCGAATTCCGCGCCGGTGATCGCCGCGACGATCTGCTCCGAGGAAGTCGCACCAATGTCGAACGATCCGACGCGCCGCCCGAGCCGCAGCACGACGACACGGTCTGCCACCTCGAAAACGTCCGCTAGGTTGTGTGAGATCATCACGACCGCGAGGCCCTGCTCGCGCAGGCGACGAATCAGATTGAGTACCTGTCGTGTTTGGGCGACGCCGAGCGCTGCGGTCGGCTCATCGAGGAGGAGCACGGCGGGATTGCGCAGGACGGTTTTTGCCACGGCGATGGATTGCCGCTGGCCGCCGGAGAGCGACGCGACGATCGTGCGCACCGAGGGAATTTTGACATCGAGCTGGCGCAGGATTTGGTTGGTGCGCGCTTCCATCTGCGTCTCGTCGAGCTGCTTCACCAGCCCCGGAACGATCGTCTGCTGCGCCTCACGACCGAGATACAGGTTCGCGACCACATCCAGGTTGTCGCACAGCGCCAGGTCCTGATAAACGGTTTCGATGCCGAGATGGGTCGCCTCGTTCGGGCTGGTAATATGGACCGCGCGGCCATCTCGAAAGATCGTGCCGGAATCGGCCTGGATGACGCCCGCCAGCGTCTTGACGAGCGTGGACTTTCCGGCGCCGTTATCGCCGACGAGGCCGACGACCTCGCCGGCATACACCTCGAAATCAACGTCGCTAAGCGCTTGTACCGCGCCATAGGCCTTGCTGATGCCGGCCACGCGTAGGCGCGGCTCGCCGCGCGCGGCCTGCCTGCCGACGGGCTGCATTGGCGCCCCCTCGGCGCTCATGTTGCTTACTCCCACGATGACCCTCCACGAAGATCGGATAAGCCGAAAAGTGCGACACGTTCAGCGTCCCCACCCACATATGAGAATGGGGTACGCAGAGCGCGCACCCCACCCTCGTATCTGCACGCGGGCAGCATCGTTCAGCACAGCCCCCCGGTGCCGGCGGGCAACCCCTTGCACAGATCTTCCTTGGTGACATAGCCGTCCGCGACCACCGTTGTCGCGACATTGCTTTTGTCCACCGTCACTACGTCGTTGAAGATGGAGGGGATCGTCGCACCAGCGGTCGTCTTGCTCTGCGCGGGCGTCAGTTCCGCCGTGCTGCTGCCGTTGCTAAGTGCGGCAACGAGCTTGCCGACCGAATCGGCCAGCTTCTTGATCGGCTTGTAGACGGTCATTGTCTGATCGCCGGTGAGGATGTTGCGGACGGCGGCGAGTTCCGCGTCCTGCCCGGTTACGAGTACCTTGCCGTTGAGATTCTGCGCCTTGAGGGCGGCGGCAACCGCCTCGGCCATGCCATCGTTCGCGACGTAGGCGATCTGGATGTTGTTGTTGTTCGAGGTGAGCGCCGCGGCCATCTCCGTTTGCGCGGTGGCGGCCACCCAGTTCGGCGTGTACTGCTCATACACCTTGTGCAGCTCGCCGCTGGCGAAGAGCGGATCGAGGATATTGTGCGCGCCCTGTGCGAACAGTGACGCGTTGTTGTCAGTCTGTGAGCCGTTGATCATCGCGACATTGTCGCCGTTCTTATGATGATCCTTGATGTATTGCGCCTGCGTTTGGCCAACCTTCACGTTGTCGAACGTGGCGTAATACGCGAGGTCATTGTCCTGGATCAGGCGGTCGTAGGCGATGACGGGCACCTTGCTGGCTTTCGCCTTCTGGACGATGGCCGCCGCCGATGTGCTGTCCACCGCGACGACGATCAGCATGCACGCACCTTTTGTCAGCTCGCTCGATGCCTGGGTCAGTTGGGTATCGTTGCTATTCTGCGCGTTCACCGCGTCGAATGTGACACCGGGCAATGCCGCCTTGACGGCCGCCTCGGTCAGCGGGTGATCGTATGCCTCCCAGCGCCCACCGGCGGTGGTATCCGGCGAAAGGAACGCGACGTGCTTGCACCCCTTCGCGGCGGAAAACGTCGTCGCATTGGCCCCCCCGCCACTCGCGCCACTGCTCGCGGGCGTGTTCGTCGCGGAATTCCCGCCGCACGCAGCGAGCAGGAGCACGAAGGTCACAGCCACAATCAGCGGAGAAAAACGGGGCCGATGGGAGAATGAAGGAAATGCCATGGTGTACTCCGTTCAATGCATCAAGAGACCGCAGACATCCGCTCGAAGTGTTCAGCCCCCCTTTTGTACTGCACCGATAGGCGAGGAGGCCGCAACTGCGGTCGCCTCGAAGGACGATATCGTCCGATGGCCGCGTTCCCGCGCGGGGTCCCATCGTTCCGTCGTATCGTGCCGGGGATAGTGTCCCGGTGAAAAACATAGGGGAGCCATTACTATATGGCGACGATAGCACCCGTCGTCCTCAACGTCAATATGACAGTGGCACGCACCGACGTACTGGCGTTCCCGGATTTCCGCAGTCGGCCCCACTGGGACAGAAGAAGCCCGCCAGAATTCCCTGGCGGGCATGGCTTATCCAGAAACATCTGCTCAATTACAGATGTCGCGTCCGGCAGCTACGCGGCGTCGCGCGCACCCTCGCGATTCGCGCCCCACGCGACCATCGCGTCAATGATCGGCTTAAGCGTGCGCCCCTCGTCGGTGAGGGCGTATTCGACGCGCGGCGGGATTTCCGGGTAGAGCGTGCGCGTGACGAAGCCGTGTCGCTCCAACTCCTTCAGTCGGGCAATCAGCATCTTCGGGCTGACGCCGCCCAGCGCCGTGCTTAACGCACCGAAGCGGCGCGTGCCGCCCAGGAGCTGGAAGATGATCTCGGCGGTCCATTTGCCGCCGATGACATCCAGCGTCCGGGCGAGGGCGATAGGACGCTCAACCTCGGGCGGCTCATTCTTGTGTCGTGGCATTGTTGCTTCCTCCTATCGTACAAATAGCCAATCGGAAATCGGCTCCGCCTCGCACATATTGCACGTCGCGGGCCACGCCACTTTCCTTTGCGAAGAGGCGGGCGAAGGACCTAGACTTGAGTATAATAAAACTGGTGCCGGGCGACCTCATTGCGGCCCGGTAGACCGGTGGACATGTCCACAACGTGTTGAAGGAGACCGATGTTTTCAGTGGGTGATCGTGTCCAACTGATCGCGGCGATGCGCGCGTACGGATTGGCGGAAGGCGACACGGGCACCGTGATCGGCGCCCACCGCGACCACCGTACCTATATCGTGGCGTTCGACCGGGGTGGCGAACCGGTCGGTCAGTACGACGTGCCCTACTCCCAGTTGCGCAGGGCGCCCTCTATGCCACATGCTGATAACCAACAACCGTAATATTCCTGGGAGTGACGCAGTTGGGGCGATTTTCCTAGTGGTAGTGGGCTTCAGCCTGCCCCACTTTGGCAGGCTAATGAACAGTAACAACGTAGTTCGGTAGTCGGGTGAGGCAGATTTCCGGGTGCCCTCCGAGCGGTATGCCAGTCTGACAGGTTGCAAACCTGTGCCGCCGAACCATTACCGAGTTAAGTTGTTAGGGTTCATCAGCCCGCCACCACCGGGTTTCTCTCGCGAACTTGCCTAAGCCCTAACTCCATCACACCCCAATTCGCGCGATCCAGCAGCGGGGAAATGAGAGCGGTGATCGGAAAATGGCTTACAATGGTACTACAAAGTGAATGGTTGCTTCATTGATGGCCCCCTTTTTGTGATGCGGAAGGGCTGGGAGGTTGGATTGCGGGCCGAAGAAACCGAACGCGTTGATGAGGGGAAGGATACCGGGCGGCTTGAGGCGTTCAGCGATGGCGTTTTCGCGATCGCCGTGACATTGCTCGTGCTCGAACTGCGTGCCCCGCTGCCGGGTACGCTCCACGAGGGCGAGAGTTTGCTTCACGCGCTGCTGCACGAATGGCCCGCCTATCTCGCCTTCGTGACCAGTTTCGCGACGGTGCTGATCGTGTGGATCAACCATCACAATCTTTTCAAGATGATCCGCCGCACCGACCATAATTTATTGCTCCTCAACGGGCTTCTCCTTTTTGTCGTCACCTTCATCCCCTTCCCGACCAATGTCCTCGCGGAATACATCCAGAAGCCCGATGCGCGCACGGCGGCGATCTTCTACAGCGGCGCCTTCCTCGCGATGGCGATTGCCTTCAACCTTCTCTGGCGCTACGCGGCGCACGACGGGCGTCTCCTCGCGCGCGATGTGGACAAGCGATTGATCCGCATCATCAACAAGCAGTTCCAGATCGGTCCGCTGACCTATGTCCTCTGCGTTCTGGGCTCCGTCATCAATGCGGTCGCCGGGTTCGCGCTCGTCACCGCGCTTGCGGTCTACTGGGCCTTACCGGAGCATCTGCGACCAGGGCCGGGGCGGGGCGAATAGAATCGGGCGTGGTGGTGTTGAACAGGATATGAGGATGCGCGACGCCGGACTGCATGCGATCAAACGACGGGGACTGCCTCGCACGATTGGGGCGGCGGCGCGGGTCTGGGGCATCGTTTTCCGTATCCGATTGGCACGATTCACCGTAGATCACATCACGAAGCGGGGGAGGGGCACCGTGAACGCACACGAAATTATCCGCAACGAACTGCTCTCCTGGCCGGGTGTGACGGAAGCGCCGCATCGGTTCGGCGGCATGGAGTTTCGCCTCGGCAGACGCGAACTCGGTCACTTGCACGGCGACTACCTCGCCGACCTGCCATTTCCTGTCCGCATCCGTGAAGAATTGGTGCGCGACGGCAAGGCGATGCCGCACCACATCCTGCCGCAGAGCGGCTGGGTCAGCTACCCGATCCGCAACGCGGACGCCGTTCCCGGCGCGCTCGACCTTTTCCGCCTCGCTTATCAGCGGGCGACGGGGGCGAACAACGGAGACACGGAGGGAATTTGAACCACGAAGGCACGAAGAGCACGAAGGGACACAAAGACGGGAATAGGGCTTTTCTCTTCTCGTTCTCTTCTTCGCGCTCTTCGCGCCTTCGCGGTTCAATCTCTTTCTCTTTCAAGGGGTGATGATTGGCACAGCGGCCGGGCGGTGGAATGGCGGGAGGGTCTGCGGCGCAGCCGGGGGGCGGTAAGGCGCTACGGCGAGCCTTGTGGTATCTGGGGGCGTACTGGCGGGATGCGCTCGGCGCGCTGTTGGCGCTCTTCATGGTGTCGGCGGCGAACCTCGTCGCGCCGCAGATGATCCGCCTCGCGATTGACAGCGGCATCGCCCATCACCGGCAGAGCGCGGTGATCTTTGCCGTTGTCGGGCTGGTCGCGGTCGCAGTATTGCGCGGGCTATTCAACTTCCTGCAGGGCTTCCTCGCCGAGCGCGCCTCGCAGGGTGTCGCGTACGACCTGCGCAACGCGTTGTTCGCCCAGATCGAGCGACTCAGTTTCAGCTACTATGACCGCGTCGAGGCCGGGCAGTTGCTGACGCGCGTCACGAACGATGTCGAGCAAATCCGTGCCTTTGCGGGGAGCGGCGTCGTGCAGATCGCGTCGGCGCTCGTCATGCTCGTCGGCAGCACGGTCTTGCTGCTCTTGCTCAACTGGCAACTGGCGCTCGTCGCGCTGGCGACGATCCCGCCGCTCTTCGTGCTGCTCCTGCGCTTCGTGCGGCGGATTGGCCCGTTGTTCGGGCAGGTGCAGCAGATTCTTGGGCGGCTGAATGGCGTCCTGCAGGAGGATCTATCCGGCATCCGCGTCATCCGCGCCTTTTCGCGCGAGGAGCACGAGACGGCGCGCTACCGGGCGATCAACGACGAACTGCTGGACAAGAATCTCGCGACGATCCGGGCGTTCTCGAACAACTTCCCGTTCGTCTTCTTTTTTGCCAACCTCGGCACGCTGGCGGTCGTCTGGTTCGGCGGCTGGCAGGTGATCGGCGGCGCGCTAACCGTCGGGTCGCTCGTTGCGTTCAACACCTACCTCAGTTTCCTCCTGTTCCCGGTCCTGACGATTGGTTTTCAGGCGGCGGGCATTTCGCGCGCCGGGGCGAGCGCGGTGCGCGTCTTCGATGTGCTGGACGCGCCGCTCGATCTCCACGACGCGCCGGATGCAACCGTGCTACCGTCGATCACCGGGCGGGTCGCTTTCGATGATGTCCATTTCCGCTATCCGGGGGGCGAGCGGGATATTCTGCGCGGCGTCAGTTTCGTCATCGAGCCGGGGCAGACGGTGGCGGTGCTCGGCACAACGGGTTCGGGCAAGAGCACGCTGATGAACCTGCTGCCCCGCTTTTATGATGTGACGGGCGGCGCGGTGACGGTTGACGGTCACGATGTGCGGCAAGTGACGCTCGCCAGCCTGCGCGGACAGATCGGGATTGTTTTGCAGGAAACGCTCTTGTTCAGCGGATCGGTGCGGGACAACATCGCCTACGGCAAGCCGACGGCGACGCAGCAAGAGGTCGAGGCGGCTGCCCAGGCCGCGCAGGCGGACGGCTTCATCCGCGTCCTGCCGCAGGGATACGAGACGCTGGTCGGCGAGCGCGGCGTCGGCTTGTCCGGGGGACAGCGGCAGCGGATCGCCATCGCTCGCGCGCTGCTCGTGGACCCGCGCCTCCTACTGCTCGACGACAGCACCTCCGCCGTGGACGCCGAAACCGAATCGCTGATCCAGGAGGCGCTGGACCGCCTGATGCGCGACAGCCGCCGTACCGCCTTCGTGATCGCCCAGCGCATCAGCACCGTGCGCGACGCCGACCTGATCCTCGTACTCGATGAAGGCAAGATTGCCGCACAGGGCACCCACGCCGAACTGCTGCGCGACAGCGCCCTGTACAACGACATCCTCGGCTCCCAACTCACCGCCGACACTACCGATCCCGTCGTGGCGGGGAATTGAAAGAATGAGCACAGAGATCGCAGAGGACACAGAGAACACAGAGGGAAAAGGGAACAAATGAATTATTGGACCTTTACTCTCTTCTCTGCGCTTTATGTCTCTCCAGGGGGTAAAATATGGCGCAGGTGATGCGGGTGGCGGCGGAGACGGCGGAGGAGCGGGCGCGGAATCGGGGGGCGACGGCGCGGCGGCTCGTGGCGGAGATGGCGCCGTATCGGGCACGCATCCTGATCGGCTTCGGCTTTGTCGTCCTGGGGGCGGTGGCGCAGGCGGCGGGGCCGTATCTGATCGGGCGGGCGATTGACCAGGCCATTTTGCGCGGCGACCGCTCGGGGCTGACGCGGATCATGCTCGCGCTGCTCGTCGTCTATGTCGTCGGGGCGCTCGCGTCGCGCGGGCAGGTCTGGCAGGTCGGTGCGATCGGGCAGCACGTCCTCGCGTCCTTGCGCGCCCGGCTGTTCGACCGTTTCCAGCGTTTGCCACTCGGCTTCTACGACCGCCGCCCGGTCGGCGACCTGATGAGCCGGGTCATCAACGATGTGGACACGCTCAATCAACTGCTTTCGCAGGGGCTGACGCAACTCGTTGGGTCGCTTTTCAGCCTGATCGGCATTTTGATCGCGATGGTGACGCTCAATCTGCCGCTGGCGCTCGTCAGTTTCCTTATCATCCCCGTCATGCTCATCGTGACAACCTCCTTCGCGCGGCGGGCGCGCAAAGCGTTTCGTATGACGCGGGAAACGGTCGGCGATGTGACGGCGGAGTTGCAGGAGGAGATCACCGGCGTGCGGGAGGCGCAAGCATTCAACCGGACGGAGGAGAATATCGCGCGGTTCCGCAAGCGCAACGCCGCCAACCGCACCGCAAATATTCAGGCCGTCGCGATCACCTCCGCCTTTTCGCCGACGATTGATGTGCTCAGTACACTCGCGACCGCGCTGGTGATCGGCTACGGTGGCTACCTCGTCTTCCACGGCAACCTGACGGTTGGCCTGCTGGCGGCGTTTTTGATCTATGTGCAGCAGTTTTTCCGACCGATCCAACTCGCCTCGCAGGTCTACACGCAGTTGCAGGCGGCGTTGGCGGGCGGGGAGCGCATCTACGCGATCCTCGATGAGGAGCCGGAACCCGCCGACCCACCCGGCACACCCGCCCTTAGCCAGGTCGCGGGGGCGATCACCTTTGAACACGTCACATTCGCTTACAACCTCGGCATGCCGGTGCTGCACGATGTCTCGTTCCAGATCGCGGCGGGGCAAACAGTCGCGCTGGTCGGCCAGACGGGGGCGGGCAAGACGACGATTGCCAACCTCATCCCGCGTTTCTATGACGTGACGAGCGGCGCGATAACGGTGGACGGCCAGGATGTGCGCGCCGTGACGCGGCAAAGCCTGCGTCGGCAGATCGCCATCGTCTTGCAGGAACCCTTTCTGTTCAGCGGCACGATTGCGGCGAATATCGGCTATGGCAGGCTAAACGCGACGCGCGAGCAGATCGAGGCGGCGGCACGCGCGGTGGACGCGCACGGCTTCATCGCCGCGCTCCCGGACGGATACGACACGGCGCTCGGCGCGGCGGGCGGGACGCTCAGCCAGGGGCAGCGGCAACTGCTCGCCTTTGCCCGTGCCATCCTCGCCGACCCGCGCATCCTGATTCTCGACGAGGCGACGAGCAACATTGACACGCGCACTGAGGCGACGATCCAGCGCGCCCTCGGCACCCTGCTCGCGGGCCGCACGAGCATCGTCATCGCGCACCGCCTGAGCACGATCCGCAACGCCGACCTGATCCTCGTCGTCGAGGGCGGTGCGATCGTCGAACGCGGCACGCACGACGAACTGCTGCGCGCGGGCGGCCGCTACGCCGATTTGTCGCGGCGGCAGTTTCGGGACATCCCGACGCTCGCGGAGGCGTCGTAGCGTTTTTGAAGATTGCCCCTCTCCGCTCATCTGCCCTTTCCTTCCTTGTGTATAATCGCTTGGACGAAGTTCGCATAGCACGAAAGGGGCGGCACGATGAAAGCGGCGAATGACTTCAAGGCGTTTATCCTCCGGGGCAATGTCGTTGATCTGGCGGTCGGTATCATCATCGGGGCGGCGTTCGGGACAGTGGTCGCCGCCTTCGTCAAGGACCTGATTACGCCTCTCATTGCGGCCATTGGCGGCCAGCCGGACTTCTCCACTGTCGGCTTCACGATCAACAAGAGCCGCTTCCTCGTTGGGGATTTCATCAACACGGTCGTCTCATTCCTGATTATCGCGCTGGTCGTCTTCTTCTTTGTCGTCCGGCCCGTCAATGCGCTGATGAACCGACGCAAGACCGAAACACCCGTGGACCCGATGACGCGCGAATGCCCGTACTGCCTGAGCAGCATCCCGGTCAAGGCGAGTCGCTGCGCCTTCTGTACCCAGGAAGTGTCGGCGATGGCGGCAACGAACACGGCAAGGTAACGATATACGGGGTTCCCCCCTCCCTCAGCCCCTCCCCCGCTGCGGCGGGAGAGGGGTGAC
>JBBRLR010000067.1:0-26548 GCA_038231255.1 Thermomicrobiales bacterium
ACCGCGCCGGAGCGGACGAGCGTTTCGGTGATCTCCAATGCCTGCTCGCCGGTGTCCGGCTGCGAGATATAGAGATTTTCGAGGTCCACGCCGCACTTGCGTGCATACGACGGATCGAGCGCGTGCTCGGTATCCACGAAGGCCGCGATGCCGCCCGTCTTCTGCGCCTCGGCGATGATGTGATAGCAGAGCGTCGTCTTGCCGCTTGATTCCGGCCCGTAAATCTCGGTGATCCGGCCGCGCGGGATGCCGCCGACGCCGAGCGCCAGATCGAGCGCGATCGAACCCGTCGGGATGACCTCGACCACCATCTTGTTGGAAACGTCCACGAGCCGCATGATCGAACCCTTGCCGTAGGCGCGCTCGATTTGCGCGACCGCCGTATCGAGCGATTTGCGCCGGTCGTCCACACTCGCGCCGCGCTCGACACCGTTGGCGCTCGTTGCCATCGCTGCCTTTGCTTCCTTCCCTGCGCCGTTGCGGCCGATACCGGCTTTTCCTGTACGCACGCTGTCCAACGCCATCGAACATATCCTGTTCTCTCCGGGGAGATTGTGCCGCGCGGTCTCATGCCATGAGCGCCGCAACGGAACGCTTGTTCTACTCTTTCAAGTATAGCATATCCCGCTCGTTCGTGCAACCATTGGCGCGGCGCTTTCGCCTTGCCAGCGTTGCCTTTTTGCGTGACCGAAATCATCAATCTACGGATTGCGGCAGCGTGTACAATAGAAGCGAACGGACGCCCAATTTTCTTTGGATGGTACACCAATGAAGCGTAGCCTTCTCACCCTCCTTATGGACGCACCACCGGCCGATATTCGTGCGGCGGCGGAGGCGTGGGACGTGCATCTCACGAAGCGGACGCACCCGGACAATGTCGCGATTTTGTATCAAGCAATGACCGATCATTGGACGCTCGAAGACCTGTTGGACAGCCTGCCGCCACAGGTGCGGGAGATCGCGGGCACGCTCGCCCTCGGCCCAGAGGAGGGCTTGGCGCGCGAGGAGTTGATGACGCGCCTGCACCTCGACCCGCTCGACCTGACCGCATCGCTCGCGACCCTGCGACAGGCCGCCATCGTGCATCGGCAATCAACGGGCGCGCTCTCGTTGCCTCGGGAGATGGCGACCGTGATCGCCCGGGCCGTCCGCGACCGACAGCGCGGCGAGTTCGCCGCCCCAACAGTGCGTCAATTGCTGGAATCGCTCGACGCGGATGTGCTGCTCGACGCTGCGCGGCGCTGGCATGTGGCGGACACGCCCACCGGCCTGCGGCCCGGCGACCGGGAGCGTCTGCTGCACGCGCTCCACACCCGTGTCCGCGCGCCGCGCGCGCTGGCGGATGTCGAGGCGACCCTGTCGCCCGGCGCGCGGCGCGTCGTCGCGGCGCTGCGCGAAGAAGCGTCGCCGCTGCCGCTGGACGAGGCGTCGGCACTGGCGGCTGCGGAAACACTGGCGGCGCGGCGCATGCTGCTCGCCGAATTGACTGCCAGCCTGCTCGCCTGCCACGGCTGGTCGCGGGGCGAGCGGATGCTCGCCATGCCGGTCGAGTTCCGTGCGCCCGCGATGGCGCAGATACCCCTGCCGCCCTTGAATGCGGTTTCCGCCGAGCCGTCGCATGGCTGGCGACATCCGTTCGCGCTTGCCTGGGACCTGTTGACGCTGCTGCGCTTGATCGAGCATCAGGCGGCGCGCTGGCCGAGCGGCGGCATCGCGGCGCTCGCGGACGATCATCAGTTCACCGAGCGGGTTGCGCGCCACTTCTGGGCGTCACTCGATACCGCGATCCCGCCGAGCGCGTCGCTCGCCTTTCTCGCCGCCCTCGGGCGCGCACGCGGCCTGATTACGGAGCGGGACGTGGATGGTCGGCATGTGCTCGCGACGAATGACCCCGTCGCGTGGGCGAAACTCGGCTTCGGCGCGCAGACGCGCGAGTTGTTCACCGCCTGGCGCGGGATGGCGGGCTGGCTCGAAGGGCAGGGAACGGCGTTGCAACTCTGGGGTGTGGAGTGGCCTGCCTTTCGGGGGCGGCTGCTGGATGCGCTGACGCAGTGCCAGCCGGGCCATTGGTACGTGCTCGACAACCTGCTCACGCGCCTTGTGCAGGTGCGTCCGTCGCTCCTCGGCGATGAATTCACGGCGGCGAGCGGGGCCGGGCAGGCGCCGCCGGATCGGGACGCCCTTGTGCGCGGCTGCATCGAGGCAACGCTGCGCTCCGCCCTCGCATGGTTCGGCGTCGTTGCGTGGGGGCAAACCGCGATGGGCGAGGCCGTGCAAGTGACCGATGTCGGCTGGTGGCTGCTCGGCCGGGGATCGGAACCCGCCGTCGCGCCCTTCGGCGCGACGCCCCTCGCGATCCAGCCCGATCTCACCGTGCTCGTTCTCCACGCGGAACCGGCGCACCTCTGGCCGCTACTCGCGCTGGCGGACGCGGAAACGCTGGATCGTGTCAGCATCTATCGCATCACGGCCACATCGCTGCGTCGTGCCCTGCGGCGCGGCCTTGCTTTCGATCAGGTCGTGCGCTTTCTGGAAAGCCGCACCGGCGGCCCGCTTACCGATGCCAGCCGCGAAACGCTCGAAGAATGGATGCGCGCTGTGCGCCGCGTGCTGCTCGAACGGGTCGTTGTGCTCGCCGCCGATGAGCGCGAAATTTTGGACGAAGCGGTCGCGCTCGCCCGCGCGCACGGTGCCAGCGTGCAACTACTCCCGGATGGCCGCGCGCTCCTCCGTGTGCCCGATAGCGACGACGATCTGGCGGCGTGGCTCAAGGAGGCCGATGTCACGGCGGTCTGGAAAGCGACGCGCTAGTTTGCCAGTTACCCCTCCGCGTGGCTACAATGGGATGCGGTAAGGCGATGGTGCGATCTCCGGGAGAAGGGGCTGAGTATGAGTAGTACGACGCAACGACAGAACGCGGCGAAACTGCGGCGCGAAAAGGTGAAAGCGCAGACGGCATCGGTCGCCAAGAAGATACCGGTTTCCGCCGAGGGCCTGACGACGCTTCAAGCGGAATACGACCAACTGACGAAGGTGAAGCGCAAGGAGATCTCGAACGTCGTCCAACGGGCGCGCGAGGAAGGTGACCTGCGGGAGAATGCGGGCTACCATGCTGCGCGCGAAGAGCAGGGGATGATCGAGGCGCGCATCCGCGAACTCGAATACCTGATGAAGCACGCGATCGTCATCGCGGACTTCGTCGAGGACATGAGCGTGATCCGGGTCGGTTCGACCGTGACGCTCAACCTCGATGGCGACGACGTGACCTACACCATCGTCGGCGCGGTCGAGGCCCAACCGCGCCAAGGGCGCATCTCGAATGAATCGCCCGTCGGCAAGGCGCTGATCGGTCACCGCGCCAACGATGACTTCGAGATTGTCACGCCTTCCGCCTCGCTCCGCGCCGTTATCAAGGAAGTGCACGCGTCCTGAGTTGGTTGCTTGGGCGAGGCTTTTCATCGGTGGCGGCGGGCTTTAGTTTGCCGAACTTTCTCAATGCGGCAGGCTGAAGCCTACACTACCCGTGAGATCATGACGTTTCCGTTAGTCCGCAGCTGTTGGCGCAGGCGTCGCCGGCGTGATGCGTCCCGCCTTTATATCGTCGGCGATCAATGCCGCGACGTCGCCGCCAAGTTTGATCGAGTAGTTCGTCCCACGATCCTCGGGGTAAATCTGCGTCGTGTTCGCGAGGTAGATATTCGGTAGCGGCGTGCGCATCTCCGGGATCAGCGACGAGTAATGGAGCGGCACAATTGGCTGCGCCGCCCGCTCGCGGAAGACGCGGATTTCGCGCACCCACGACGGATCGAATGCGGGATTGATGCGCTTGAGTGCCGGGACATAGTGCTGGAACAACGCGTCCTGATCCATCGTCCAGATTGGGTCGGTCACTTCCAAATAGCGTGACAGATAGACGAGGTGGCTGCCGCCGTATTGCTCCGGCGGCACAAAATTCGTCTGCTCGATCACGCCCGTGAATGGCACGGCCTCGTCGGCGATGTTCAGCCAGTAGATGTCCGTCAGTTTCTGGTCGAGTTCAAGCAGCATGCAGCACGCGGCCTGATACCCGGCGGCATCGAGCTTTCGCACGTACTGGGCGGGTAGTTCCGGGACGAGGCGCTTGAAGACCGCCGACGGCGTCGTGACGACCGCGAGATCACACTGCTGCTCCTGCCCGTCCACGCGCACCGTCACGCCGCCATCGGTGCGTGGCCGGATCGCCTCGACATTGACGCCGCGATGGATTTCCACGCCGAGCCGACGCAACTCCGCCTCAAGGGCGTCAATCACGACCTGGAACGAGCCGCGCGGGTAGCCGAGCGTCTCCTTGGCGAGTGGATTGCTCCGGTTCGTCGTGCGCAGTTGCACCTTTTTCCAGAACCAGACCATCGGGATTTTGTCCCACGACGGCCCGAACTTCGCCCGCAGTTGCGCGCCGAAAACGCGATCGAAGCCGTTCTTGCCCGTGAACCGTTCGATCCACTTCACGGCGGTGACGCGCTCGTAGCCCGCATACTTCTTTTGGATCTGGAGGTACGCCGTCATCGCGCCGATGCGCAGGCGCGCAATCGGCGAAATATAGCCCAATTTCAGGAGGTCCGTCGCGCCGTCGAGCGGCCAAATCTTGCCGTCGTGGAACATTCCCACGGTGCTCGGCAGCCACTGGAGCGTGTCGCCGACACCGAGTTCCGTCATTAGGTCGGTGATCGCAGTATCCGAGTGGAAGAGGTGATGGTAGAAATATTCTAGCCGCGTTCCGGCAATCGGGAACGTCGCGGCCTGCCCGCCGAGTCCCTGCATCCGCTCCCACAGGACAACGGAATGCCCCGCCTGGCGCAGCCGCAACGCCGCCGCCATGCCGAGCATCCCACCACCGATTACTCCAACGCGCATCTGTTATCTAACCCCCAGCCGCCTTCCCATCGTGGGAAGAGGAGAATAAGGCAAGCGAAAGGGCGACTCGATTGCCGCCCTTCCGAGTTATTGATCTATGATACTACGCTTTCTGCCGGAGGTAGCGGTAGCGTAGGCTTCAGCCTGCATCCCCGGCTCACAGGCTGAAGCCCTACGCTACTACGCTCAGATAAAGAGCGGCGCGAGCACGAGCGTCAGGGTCGCGAGCAGCTTGATCAGCACATGCAGGGACGGCCCGGCGGTATCCTTGAAGGGATCACCGACGGTATCACCGACGACTGAGGCCGCGTGTGGGTCACTGCCCTTGCCGAGCACGTTGCCGTCCGCATCGCGCAGGCCACCCGCCTCGATGAACTTCTTGGCGTTGTCCCACGCGCCGCCGCCATTGTTCATGACGTTCGCCATCAGGATGCCGCCCATCGTGCCGACAATCAGCATACCCGCCGCACCCTCAGCACGGAGCAGTAGGCCGATAATCACCGGCATGCAGACGGCCAGCGCGCCCGGCGCGATCATCTCGCGTAGCGCGCCGCGCACCGAAATGTCCACGCACCGTGCGTAGTCCGGGAGTTCCGTCCCGGCCATGATGCCCGGCCTTTCGCGCCACTGGCGGCGCACCTCGCTGATCATGTCCTGTGCCGCGCTGCCGACCGCACGGATCGCCAGCGACGAGAAGAGGAAGACAAGCATCAGACCGAGGAAGCCGCCGATAAAGACCTTTGGCTGCGCGAGGTCAACAATGTGTGACTTTATCCAGTCGGGGCTGTTCGGCGCGAAGCCGCGCGATTCCGCGACGACATCGAGGTATGCGGAGAAGAGGAGGAAGGCCGCGAGCGCGGCGGAGCCGACCGCGTATCCCTTGGTCAATGCCTTGGTCGTGTTGCCGACCGAATCGAGGGCGTCCGTGATATCGCGCACGGCTTCGGGCTGGTTGCTCATCTCGGCGATGCCGCCCGCGTTGTCGGTGATCGGGCCGAAGGTATCCATCGCGAGGATGTAGCCCGCGCTCATCAACATGCCGACCGTCGCGCAGGCAGTGCCGAAGATGCCGTCCTGCAACGTATTGCCGGTGACATGCGTGCGCGTGCCGAGGAAAAATGCGCCGCCAATTGCCAGCGAGATCGTGATCGCGGGCATCGCCGTGGACTCCATACCAATGGCGAGGCCGGAGATAATATTCGTCGCCGAACCCGTCCGCGACGCCTCCGCAATCGTGCGCACCGGACGATAATGGCCTGCCGTATAGAACTGCGTGATATAGACGAAGGCGACCGACGCTGCGATGCCGACCAACCCGGCGAGCGCGAAGTAGAACCACTTGTCGCCGACATTGAAGACCGTACCATCCACGTTCTTCCGCGACGTGTTATGGAAAAGCACATACGTCACGAAGATCATGAAGACGACTGAAAGGCCCGCAACAACGTAGTAGCCGCGGTTGAGCAGCCCGAGCGCGTCGCTCGTTTGCGCCGTCGGGCGGACAACCAGGACGCCGATGATCGAGGCGAGCAGGCCGAACGCCGTGATGACGAGCGGGAAGATGATCCAGTTGTTGTTGTTCGTGATCGTCGCGAGGGCGACGCCGAGGATCATCGCGCCGACGACTTCCGCCGCCGTGGATTCGAACAAGTCCGCGCCACGTCCCGCGCAGTCGCCGACATTGTCTCCAACGAGGTCGGCGATCACCGCCGGGTTGCGCGGATCGTCCTCCGGGATGTTCGCCTCGACCTTGCCGACGAGGTCCGCGCCGACATCCGCCGCCTTGGTATAAATGCCGCCGCCGAGTTGGGCGAAGAGCGCGACGAACGACGCGCCGAAACCGTAGCCGACGATGTAGAACGGCGCGTCACGCGGGCCGTTCGTCAGGCCCGTCGCGGCGAAGAGCGCGAACATCCCCGTCACGCCGAGCAGCGAGAGCGCGATGACCAGAAAGCCGGAAACTGCGCCGCCATGGAAAGCCGCCGTCAGCGCCGCGCCGAGGTTCTTGCGCGCCCCCGCCGCCGTGCGCAGGTTCGACAACACCGCGACATTCATGCCGATAAAGCCGGAAACGCCCGAAAGGGCCGCGCCGATCAGAAAGGAGAAGAATGTCAGCAGTGCATGCCGCCCTGGATGCTGATCGCTCTTGGTGATGAAGAAGATCAGGACGGAGATGACGATGGCGATGATCCCGGCGATCCCAAAGATCGTACGATATTGTCGGTTCAGGTAGGCGCGCGCGCCAGTCAGGATGCGTCCCGCGACATCCTGCATTTCCGGCGTGCCGGTATCACTCGCGAGCACCCCTCGCGCGAGCGAGATCGCATACAGGACCGCCAAAATGCCAATAACGGGAACTGTCCACACAAGCCAGCTCACGCACTCTCCTCCTCACGGCCCCAATGCCGAGCCGCACCCATAAAAAAAGACCGCGACGGTGTACTGGATCACGGCACAGATTCACACGCGCGACACGCTCCCGACGGGCCGCAGCGCGGACGCGAGTGTACCATTCGCCGCCTGACGCCGCAATGGAATGCTGTCGTCCATGTCTCCAGTAGCGTAGGCTTTAGCCTGCGTCCCCAGCAATCTGAGACGAGAGACGCAGGCTGCAGCCTACGCTACCGGAGATGCAGATGTGCATTCATCAGCGCCGATCCACATCCGGTGCGTATGTACCGCCCGCCCCGGTTTGCCGCGCCGCCTCGCCCTCAGGTTCGATGTGGATGACGATGTCGGTCTGCGGCAGCGCGCCCGCGATTTCGTCTTCGAGATGCGTGGACAGGTCGTGCGCCGCCGCGACGGAAAGGTCGCTCGGTACCACCAGATGGAGATCCACCGCGTGACGACCGCCGACATGTCGCGTGCGGAGATCGTGGTACTCGATGAAGTTGTCGGCATGATTGTCGAGGACAGAGCGAATCGCTCGTTCCTCCGCATCGGGCAGGCGGTAATCAGTCAGGCCGCGCACCGCGCCGAGCAGCACGCGAATGCCCGCAACCGCGATAAAGCCCGACACGACGATTCCGACGAGCGGGTCAATAACCTGTCGCCCTGTCACTGCAACGGCGATCAGCCCAAGGACGACGCCCGTCGCGGTGATCACATCCGTGCCGAGTTCGATGCCGGTCGCCTTCAATGCGGGCGAGCCTTCCGACCGCCCAACGCGCAACAGATAACGCGACACGGCCACATTCACTACTGCCGCTGCCGCCATCACCGCGATACCCCAACCTATATTCGCGACGTCCGATCCATTGATGAGCGCGTTGATGGCGTTCCATGCGGTGAAGCCGGCGACGAAACAGATCAGGATGCTTTCCGCGAAACTGGTTAGCGTCTCGACCTTGCCGTGCCCATAGGGGTGCGTCCGATCCGCCGGCCGCTGCGCATACCAGATCGCCGCCGACGCGAGTACCGCGACGAGTAGATCCACACCTGAATGCGCTGCTTCTGACAGGATCGCGACCGAGCCGGTGCCGAAGCCGACGATCAGTTTCCCGACGACCAGCGCGGTATTCGTGATAATAGCGAGTATTGCGACGCGGGTGATGCGTCGCGAGCGGTTGTCCATAGTGCATTTCCGATGGGGAATGTCAGACCGCCGGTCGCGGACGCGGCGGTCTGGACATCAAAATACGAAGCAGATCGGGTGAGGTTCAGTCCCCCACGCCACTCGCCGCTGCACGCGGCGTGCCACGCCCCCGGCGCCAGAAGGCGAGCCGCTGGATTTCGCCCCGCTCCCAGCTGACGAGCAACTGACTCGCGTTGAAGATGGACGAGTACGTGCCGCTGATAACGCCGAGTAGCAGCGCGAGCACGAACTCGCGGATCGTCGCGCCACCAAACAGGACAAGCGCGAGGAGCGTGAAGATGACCGTCAGCGACGTGTTGATCGAGCGCACAATTGTCTGATTCAAGCTGTAATTCACGACATCGTCGAACGGCATCGCGGGGCGGCGGATTTGGTTCTCGCGGATGCGGTCGAAGACGACGATCGTGTCGTGGACGGAGAAGCCGATCACCGTCAGCAGTGCGGTGACAAAGAGCGAGTCTATCTCCGTGCCGAGCAATTTGCCGAGGATCGCGAAGATGCCGATCACAAGCAGCACATCATGGAGCATCGCGACAATCGCGCACGATCCATACAGGAATGGGCGCTTCACCTTGCGGAATGCCCACGCGAGGTAGAGCAGGATGCCAACCGCCGCAGCGAAGACGGACAAAATCGAGTTCTTACTCACCGACGCGCCGACCGTTGGGCCAACGGTGTCCAGGCGCAACTCTTTATAGTCGCCGAAGCGCGCCTTCAGCGCGGTCGACAATTTCGCCTTGTCCGCCGAGCCTTCGTCGAGATGCTTCAGTTTGATCAGCGCCGTCTGGGTATTCTGATCTACGCCGGTCGCGATCTGCACTTGCGGGTCCTGCTGACCATTGTCAACGAGCAGTTGGCGGACATCAAGCGATTGCACATCCGTGCGCGGGAACTGCAGTTCCCAGACGGTGCCGCCCGTGAAGTCAATGCCGAGGGCCAGGTGCCAGAAAATCAGTGCCAGGAGACCGGGCACAATGATGATGAGGGAGAGCGTATACCAGATTTTGCGGTGGTGGATGAGATCGAGCATTGGCGGTGTTCCCCCTAATCCCCGGCAGTTGTCGTCGCGGAGCCACGCTCCGGCGTGGGTGCGAACGCTTCGGTGTTGAAGAGCCAGCGGTTCGTCGAGATGCCGCGCGAACTGAGCAGGCAACGCAGAAAGGTCCGCGTGACCGTGATCGCGCTGAACAAACTGACGAGCACGCCGATCAGCAGCGTGAGCGCGAAGCCGCGCACGACCGACGTGCCGGTAATGCCGCCGAAGACATACAAAATGAGGCAAGTGATGATCGTCGAGGCATTCGAGTCGCGGATCGAGGGCCATGCATGGTCGAAACCGGCGTCAATCGCACCGCGCAGCGTCCGTCCTGAACGCAGTTCCTCTTTCATCCGCGCGAAGATCAGCACATTTGCATCCACCGCCATGCCGATGGAAAGGATGAAGCCCGCGATCCCGGCGAGCGTCAGCACGACGCCGAAGAGCTTGAACATCGCAAAAGTCAGCACCGTATAGACACCGAGCGCGAACACCGCGAGGACGCCCGGCAGGCGATAAAAGACAATCATGAAGAAGGCGACCGCCGCAAGGCCGATCGCGCCCGCGAGCAGGCTCTTGTTGATCGAATCCTGCCCGAGCGTCGGGCCGACTGTGCGCGTCTCGATCACATCGAGCGGCACGGCGAGACGACCGGACTTGAGCACGATGACAAGATTCTGGACCTCGGTACGGGCCAGACCGTTGATCTCGCCGCTCTGGTCAATCCGGCTCTGAATCGTCGCACTGTTGACGACTTTCTTATCCACAATGACATTCAGGAACTGGCCGACGTGCGAACCCGTGTAGTCACCGAATTTGCTCGCGGCGTCCGAGTTCAACTTGAAGCCGACGACGAGGTTGCCGCTCTGATCGGTCTGCGGAAACGCATCCGCGAGTTCTTTCCCTGTGACAATTGTCTCGTACGACGGCCCCGCCGGAGCGGTCGCCGATGGTGCTGCGGTCGCGGACGCACCCGGCGTGCTGTTCGGATCGGGCGTGCCACTCGTCCCGGCAGCAGCCGCAGACCCCGATGGGGTGCCGGAGGCATCGGCAGAAGGAGTCGCGCTCGCCGTGCCGGCTGGCGTCGCGGTACCTGCGGTCGAAGTCGTTGTATCCGATGCCGCAGCGGCGGGAGTGCTGCCTGGAGCGACTGTGCCGACCGAGGGGACCGTCGTGCCCGGTCCCGGCGTCGCCGTGCTGACTGGCGATCCATCGGGGTTGAGGCCGACCGTTTCCGGGCCACCGAGCGAGGTCGTGATGACCGAGCCGACCGGCAACTGCGTCTGGCTGCCGACTAATTCGAGGAGCGCCGTCTGCTTGAGGACGCGCACAGCCGCTTCCGGGTCCTGCACGCCGGGCAGCTCGACGACAATTTTGTCATTACCCTGTGTCTGGATGATCGGCTCGCTCACACCGAGACCGTTGACGCGGCGCTCAATCGTGTCGCGCAAACCGGAAAGGACGTCGGCGTCAATCTTCTGCCCCGGCGCGGGCCGGGCCTGCAAGACCGCATGTACGCCACCTTTGAGGTCCAGCCCCAACTTGGTTTCAGTGCGCGTCTTCGCATTGAACACATTCAGCCGCTGCCCCGGCAAAGCAATCCAGGTGGCGAGGATCGTCAAAACGACGATGATGGAAAAGATGTACCACGGACGAATTCGCACGGACGGATCCTCCCGGAGCGAAAGAAAAAAAGACGCCAACGGAACCGCCGCCCACGCCAATCGAAAGAGTAACACCCGACCGTACGGGTGTCAAAGCGGATGTTGCTTCGGTTCCGCCTCTGCTATGCTGTACCGAGACAGGATGGTGAAGGAGAGAATGAACGATGGCTGATACCGAACCGACAGCACCGATGCGCGTCCGCTTTCCTCCCAGCCCGACCGGCTATCTGCACGTTGGCGGGGCGCGATCCGCGCTCTTCAATTGGCTGGCGGCCCATCAGTCGGGCGGCACATTCATCCTACGCATCGAGGACACCGACCAGCGGCGATTGAATGAGGATTCGCTGGACGCGATTACCGATGGTCTGCGCTGGCTTGGCCTGCTGTGGGATGAAGGGCCGGGAATCGGCGGCCCATACGCGCCGTACATCCAGAGCGAGCGGTTGCCCTTATATCAGGAGTGGGCGCGCTGGCTCCTCGATCACGGCCTCGCGTATGAAGACTTCGATCCGCCGCCACCGCCCGGCAAGAACGCCGCGCCGGACACGGCCCGCGCGTATCGCAAGTACCGCGATTGGACGCCGGAGCAGCGCGATGCGGCACGCGCGCAGAGCGAACTGCCGCCCGCCGTCCGGTTCAAGGCGCCGCTCGATGGCGAAACGGTCGCGCGTGACCTGCTCCGGGGAGAGATCCGCTGGCAGAACAGCGAAATCCCCGCCGATCCCGTGCTAATGAAGCGTGACGGCTACCCCACCTATTCGCTCGCGGTGGTCGTGGACGACCATTTCATGCAGGTCACGCACGTCATGCGGGCGGACGAGTGGATTCCGAGTCTGCCGATCCACGCGCTCCTGTACGACGCGTTCGGCTGGGAGCGGCCGGTCTGGTGCCACCTGCCCCTTGTCACGCGGACGGACGGCAAGAAGTTTTCGAAGCGGCACGGCGACTCGGCGCTGCACGAATACCGCGAGCAAGGGTTTCTGCCCGAAGCGCTGGTCAATTTCTGCGCGCTCCTCGGCTGGTCGTATGGTGACGACATCGAGTTGTTCACCAAAGAAGAAGCGGCCGAGCGATTCCATATCGCGGACATCCGCCCCGCGCCCTCCGCGTGGGACAAGGACAAACTGCTCTGGATGAACGGTCAGTGGATCAACCACCGCCTGACGCTGGAAGACTTTGTCGAGCGGTCGCTCCCTTTCCTACATGACGCAGGGCTGGCGCTCGATGCCCCGCGTGAGTACGTCAGCCGCGCGCTCTCACTGGAAAAAGAGCGCGTCAAGACACTCGCGGAGGTCCCGGCGGCGACAAACTACTTCTTCGAGGAACCCGATGCCGATACCGGTATGGTCGCGCTCCTGAAAAAACAGGGCGGCGATCAGGCAGCGGCGATTCTGGAAGCCGCGCTGAATGCGTTGGCGGACGCGAATTGGAGTGCCCGCGAGCATCTTGTCGCGGCGATTGATACAGTGATGCAGCAGTTCGGCGTCAAGCGCGGTGTGCCATTCGGCCTGCTGCGGATCGCGACGACCGGCCGCACCTTCGCGCCTGATCAGGCGGACTTAATGCTCGTCCTCGGGCCGGGCCGCGTGGATCAGCGAATTCGCGCTGCGGTTAATGCTCTGGAAGCGGTTGGGGAAGACTGATCGTGCGGCTCACCGTCGAACGCCCCGCGACGCTCGCCGCCCAAGTCGGCATTCGTTCAGATGCGATCATCACAGTGGCGTTCGCACTGCTGACCATCGTCACGCGCTTCCCATTCCGCTCGCACCGCGTCTTCAACTGGGACGCGGTGAACTTTGTCCTCGCCCTTGGCGACTATGACGTCCGCCTTCATCACCCACAGCCGCCCGGCTATCCTGTCTTTGTCGCCATGGGGCGCGTCGTTCAACTTGTCATCCCCGATCCGAATTCCGCGCTTGTCACCGTCGCGATGCTTCTGAGCGCGGGCGCTGTCGCAGCGATCTATTTGCTTGGGCGCACCTTGTTCGGGTGGGGGGCAGGCCTCGTCGCGGCGCTCTATCTTCTGTGCAGCGTCACCTTCTGGACGAACGGGGCGGTCGCGCTCGCCTATCCGTCGCTCGCGCTCTTTACTACTCTCGTCGCCTTGTTCGCATGGCGATGCCACCAGGAGGGTCGAGGTGTCACCATCTGGTTGCCGCTCGCGCTCTCAGCCGCGTACGCGATTGGCGGCGGCTTCCGCCCCGATCTCCTGCTTTTCTTGCTGCCGTTATGGCTGTTCGGCCACTGGCGGCTGCCATTTCGAACGATTTTTCTCAGCGGGCTGTGTGTTACTGGTATTGTCCTGCTCTGGTTTATCCCGACGGTTGCACTGTCCGGCGGCTGGTCGGGATATTGGGCGGTGTTTCGTGCGTATACGAGCGACGATGTATTGAAACGGTACTCCGTCGCCGAAAACGGGCCGCGCGCCCTCCTTGTCAATCTTCGGGACACCGCGAAGTACACGGGATATGCCTTGTACGCGCTTGCACTGCCAGTTGCGGGTGCGGCGGTCTGGTTGGCGACCCAGTGGCGACATGTGCGGGCGGGGCACCCCGCCGTGCGCCCCGCCATCGCGTTGTTCGTGCTCTGGATGGCGCCGATGCTGCTCTTTTATGCGTGGGTGCATATCGGCGATCCGGGGTATGTCTTCACGTTCCTGTCGGCATTGCTGCTGATCGCGGCGCGGTTTACCGTTGCGTTGCCGGAGATTGCCGCGCGGCTCCGTCTCAGTCGGCTCCGGTCGGTCGTAATTCCGGCGCTGGTGCTCCTCGTGATCGTCGCCAACACCGGCATCTTCCTTTTTCGCCCCCTGGCTCTGACCGCACACGGTATCCGCCAGCAGGATCGAACGATTGACGCGAAAATTGCTTATGTTCATGCGCACGGCGATCCCGCGACGACGCTGCTCGTCTCGTACGAGAGTTACCGGCATTGGCTGCTGTATCTACCCGACTATCGCGTCCGGTTCGTGGACGTGACCTACGGTACGGAGGCGGATCGCACCATCGTCGTGCCAGCAGGGGTCAAACACGTTGCCCTAATGGACGATACCCTGCTCAAAGCAATGCGCGACGCGACGCCGAGTGATGTGGCGGCGATTGAAGCGGATCATGTTGGCGTGATCGCCGTTCAACCGGGAACGACCGTCCACTTCGCACCAGCCGCCACACCGCTCGGCAATCAGCCGCCGAAGCCCTGATTCGCTCCGATTTCGGCGCGTCTTGACAGTGGGGGCAAGCCGCCGTACCGTGCCGGATGCACGCTGCGGCGTGTCGTCCATTGCCAATGCATGAAACAAGAGGTGGGGAGGATTGCCGATGCCCGATACGAAGGACCGTATCGCTGGAGAAACGCGCGCGCTCATCATGGATGCGAAGGACAATGTCGCCGTCGCGATCCGCGAGTTGACGGCGGGCGAACAGCTTGTCATCGCGGCGCCTGACGGCTCGGAACGCTCCGTCACGACAGTCGAGCCGATCCAGTTCGGCCACAAGTTCTCCACTGCGGACATTGCAGAGGGCGATCAGGTAGTCAAGTACGGCGAGCGGATCGGGCGCGCGACCCAGTTCATCCCCGCTGGTTCGCACACGCACATCCACAACATCACGAGCCAGCGCGGTCGCGGCGACCTCATCGGCCGGCACACTGGCGGACAGGAGCAAGCGCAATGACACTGACCGCACCCGCCGCGCGCGGGATAATAAATCATGATGCGGACCTGACGACACGCACATTCATGGGCTATCGGCGGGCGCATAGCGGCCGGGCCGGGGTACGCAACCTCGTGTTGATTATCCCATCGGTCGTTTGCTCCAACACCGTCGTGCAGCGGATCGCGCAGCAGGCGCCGGAATGCGTTTTCGTCACGCATCAGCACGGCTGCTCGCAAGTCGGCGACGATGTCGAGCAGACGCGGGCAACGCTGATCGGTTACGCGACGAACCCGAACGTCGCTGGCGTACTCGTCGTTTCGCTCGGATGCGAGACGATCGAAGGCGACCGCGTCGCGCAGATGATCGCGGACACGGGCCAGGATGTGGAGTTCCTCGGTATCCAGGAGAGCGGCGGCATCAAAGCGACGGTTGCACTCGGCATCGAGAAGTGCCGCGGCCTGCTCGAACGGGCGAGCCGCGTCAAGCGCGAGCCGGTGCCGCTTTCCGAACTGATCCTCGCCGTGCAGTGCGGCGGCTCGGACGCCTTCAGCGGCATCACAGCGAACCCCGCGCTCGGCATCACCTCGGACATGCTCGTCGCGGCGGGCGGCACCGTGATGCTCGCGGAAATACCCGAATGCCTCGGCGCGGAGCATCTGCTCGCCGCACGCGGCCGGACGCCCGAAGTCGGCGAGCAACTCGTCGCCGCCGTGCGCCGCTACGAGGAGGACGCGCTGCGGATGGGCGTGGACCTCAACAAAGGCAACCCCGCGCCGGGCAACATCAAGGGTGGCCTGACGACCATCGAAGAAAAGTCCATCGGTGCGATGAAAAAAGGCGGCAGCACGCCGCTCAACGAAGTGATCGCCTACGCCCAACCGCCCACCCAGAAGGGCCTCGTCATCATGGACACGCCGGGGAACGACATCGAGAGCGTGACCGGCAACCTCGCCGGCATGGCGCAGATGGTCGTCTTCACCACCGGGCGCGGCAGCGTCACCGGCGCGGCCATCGCGCCCGTCATCAAAGTCGCGACGAACACGCCGATGTACGAGAAGATGTCCGACAACATGGACATCAACGCCGGCACCATCGTGGACGGTACCGAAACCTTGCAGGATGTCGGTCGCCGCCTCTTCGAGAAGATCATCTCCGTCGCCAACGGCGAGCAAACCCGCTCCGAGGAGTGGGGCTGCAACGAGTTTGGCATCAACCGCATCGGCCCATCGCTTTAGGGAAGGGTCGGGGAGTGAGGTTTCCCAATGCCCACACTACCGCAAACCACGCTCGGAAAAACCGGGCTGCTCGTGACGAACTTGTGCCTCGGCGGCGCGCCGCTCGGCAATATGCCGGAAACGTTCGCGTACGACGTGCCCGAGGAACGCGCGCTGGCGACGGTGCGTGCCCTGCTCAATAGCCCGATCAACTTCATTGATACGGCCGCCTCGTACGGCGACGGCGAGAGTGAGCGGCGCATCGGCATCGCCCTCAAGGAGCGCGGCGGACTGCCTACCGGATACGTCCTTGACTCCAAGGCCGACCGCGATCTGCATACCGGTGACTTTAGCGGCGACCAGATGCGCCGCAGTGTCGAGCGGAGTCTGCGTCTGCTTAATCTCGACAAAATCCAACTGATGCATCTCCACGACCCGGAGCACACGACCTTCGAAGCGGCGATGGCGCCCGGTGGGCCGGTGGAAGTGCTGCGGAAACTGAAGGAGGAAGGGCTGGTCGAACACCTCGGCGTCGCGGGTGGGCCGATTGACATGGAGATCCGCTACGTCCAGACGGGGATATTCGACGCGGTCATCACGCACAATCGGTACACGCTGCTCGATCAGACCGCCCACCCGCTCCTGACCGTCGCGCACGAACGCGGCATCGGCGTGCTGAATGCCGCGCCGTACGGGAGTGGTATGCTCGCGAAAGGCCCGGACGCCTACCCGCGCTATCAATACCAACAAGCGCCACCTGCGATGATCGAGCAGGCAAAGCGACTGGATGCAGTTTGCCAGCGCCACGGCATCCCACTCCGCGTCGCGGCGCTCCATTTCTCGCTCCGCGACCCGCGCATCCACAGCACCATCGTCGGCATGACACGACCGGAGCGCGTGCAACAAGCCGTTGACGATGCCTTGACACCGGTACCAGACGCCCTCTGGGACGAACTGACGCCGCTGATTGCCGCGTACAATGAAGCGCACGGCGTATTCGAGGACAAGCGATATTCGCTTCCTGAGGGCCACTAACGACGGAGGTTCGACGCGATGCCACTTTGCCACTTCACGACCTCGTTCAATTCGACGCCGCGCCTCGGTTGGGCGGACCTCGGCGGTGTGTACGACCTGTCGGCATGGGAGGGCGCGGGCTTGCAGTCGCTGCGCGATGTGCTTTCCCGCCCGTTCGCTGAGGTGCGCCAATTGCTGCGCGACGCACCGTTCGACCGCTTGCCTGTTTGCACACACACCGACGCGATGCTGCATAAGCCGCTCGACGCGCAGGAGGTTTGGGCGTGCGGCGTCACCTATCTCCGTTCCCGCGATGCCCGGATGGAGGAAAGTAGCGAGCAGAGCGTCTATGATCGCGTCTACGGCGCGGAGCGGCCGGAAATCTTCTTCAAGGCGACGCCGTTGCGTGTCGTCGGCCCCGGCCAGCCGCTCGCCATCCGACCGGATAGTACATGGGATGTCCCAGAACCCGAACTCGCCCTGGTCGTCAATGCTGCCGGTGAGATCGTCGGTTACACAATCGGCAACGACGTCAGTTCGCGCTCGATCGAGGGCGAGAACCCGCTCTATCTCCCGCAGGCGAAAATGTTCCGGGACTGCTGCTCCCTCGGCCCGTCCGTCGCGCTTGCCGACGAGATACCGGACGTGGGCAACCTCGCGATCAAGATGGCGATCACACGCGGCGGAAACGACGTGTTCCGGGGGGAGTCGAACACGAACCAGATCGCCCGCCCGCTCGCCCAACTCGTCGAATGCCTCTTCAAGGCGAATGATTTCCCGAATGGCGCGGTGCTGTTGACCGGTACGGGCATCGTCCCACCCTCAGATTTCACGCTCGAAGCGGGCGATATCGTCAGCATCACGATTGATGGCATCGGCACGCTCGGCAATCCGATGTATCGCATCGGGGGCTGAAGTCTACGCTACCATGCCGCCCTACCTGTGGTACAATCCACAACGATTTCGCTGACATACAGCGTGTTTTTCTTGCTTTCCGAACGCCAAGGGGACGACGATGGGGCGTATCGCCTTCGATCATGTGACGAAAAAATACGGTGATGTTGTCGCGGTGAACGATGTTTCGCTGGAAGCGGCCGATGGTGAGTTCCTCGTGCTCGTCGGCCCGTCCGGCTGCGGCAAGACGAGCGCGCTCCGCTGCCTTGCGGGCTTGGAGGAGGTCACGGACGGCACGCTGTATATTAGCGACCGCGATGTCACCTCGCTGCCACCGAAGGACCGCGATGTCGCGATGGTCTTCCAGAACTACGCGCTCTATCCGCACATGGATGTCTACGGCAACCTCGCCTTCGCGCTGCGGCTCCGCAAGCAGGAGATGGCGGCGGCCGCCGCAAATGCTCCCGTGGACGAGGAAAGCAATGGATCGTCCAGCTTCCTCGGGCGGTTCTTCAGCAAGAACGCGCCGCTGCGCGGTGCGGATGCGGAGATTGATCGGCGCGTCCGCCATGCCGCCGAAATCCTCAACCTGTCCGACCTGCTCAAGCGCCGCCCGCGCCAACTTTCCGGTGGCCAGCGGCAACGCGTCGCGCTCGGTCGGGCCATCGTGCGGGAACCGCAGGCTTTCTTGATGGACGAACCGCTCTCCAACCTCGACACCCAATTACGCATGCAGACGCGCGCGGAAATCCTCAAATTGCACCAACGGCTGAAAGTGACGACGATCTACGTCACCCACGACCAGCAGGAAGCGATGACGATGGGCGACCGCCTTGCGGTGATGAAGGAAGGCCAGATCCAGCAACTCGACACGCCGCAGCGCATCTACGACCATCCGGCGAGCCTGTTCGTCGCCACGTTCATCGGCAGCCCGGCGATGAATGTGCTCCCCGTGACGGTGCAGCGGAGCGGCGATCAATTGATGCTCGCCAACGGCGATTTCGCCTTGCCCGTGCCCGGTCGCGTCAAGATGCGCCTGAGCGAAGCGATCGGCAAGGAGATGACCCTCGGCATCCGGCCCGAACACGTCATGCCACTGCCGATGAGTGGTAATGGCGCGGAGGCGCAGGATCGGATGGCGGTCAATGTGGACATCGTCGAACCGCTCGGCGCGGAAGTCCTGATGTACATGTCCGGCACCGGTGGCAGGCAGATCGTTGGCCGGTTCGATCCCTCGCAGCGCGCCCGCACCGGCGACCGTCTGTACGTCGGCTTCAAGCCCGAACACCTGCACCTCTTCGACCCGGAAACCGGCAACGCTCTAATCTAGTTGCGGTAGCGTAGGCTTCAGCCTGCGTCTCTGTATTGGTATTGTCGCCTCGATAAAGACCGCCTACGCAGATTGGGACGCGGGCTGAAGCCTACGCTACCATATAGATGGAGGTACCGATGCTCTACGAACTGCGGCACTACACGACGCCCGACACATCGAGCATGGGCGCGCTTTCGGCGTGGTTCGGCGAGCACGTCGTACCCGAATGGACTGCACGGGGGATGCGCGTCGTGGGTTGCTGGACGGTTGCAATCGGCGGGCAGCCACGTTTCGCGACGATGCTCGCGTTTGACGACGCAAATCAGCGGCAAGCGCAGTTCGGGGACTTCCGACAAAGTGACGCGTGGCGTCAGATCGAAGATCGCCTCTACACCGGTAAAGAAAGCCTCGTTACCGGCATTGATACCGCACTCCTGAACCCGACCGCATATTCCCCCGATCCATTCCAGTTCATGAGCGCTGCCTCTCCCGGCATCTTCGAGGAGCGCATCTATCGCGGCAAGAACGGTCGGGCATTTGCCGCCGTTAACAAGCGGTTCAACGATCACACAACGCGCATCTTCGCGCAACATGGCATTGTTCCCGTTGGCTTCTGGACAGTTGAGATCGGCGCAGATCAGCCGTCACTCTACTATCTCCTCCGCTTCGACGATTTGGCCGACTACAACCCGAAATGGAATGCCTTCCGCAACGACCCGGAATGGCAAAAGGTGCGCGCCGAATCGGAGAAGGACGGCAATATCCTCCTCCGCATCTCCAGCACGATCCTGACACCGACCCCGTTCAGCCCGATGCAATGATCGGCTTGAGCATCGGCGGGAGGCCGAATGCCGGGAACAGCCCGGCGCCGAACGTGGTGATTTCCGCGATGACGCCCCCCTCAATGCGCAGCACATCGAGCTTGAACGCCCGGAACGCGGTATCGCCCGGACGGCGGAGGTAACTCGCGGCGGTCGGCATCCGGTTGGCTTGTGTGGGCACAAGGCGCCAATCGCCGTCCCTCTCTGCTCCAAACGCGCGCTCGAGGAGCGGCGCAATCGCCTCGATCCCCTCAAAGCGGAACGGGTGCGGCGGCATCGTAATTCGGATGTCTTGCGCAGCGATGGCGACGGCAGCCGCAGCGTCGCACCGTTCGTGCGCGGCGATGAACCGCCCGAGCAGCGCTCGCTCCGCAGCGCTCGGCGCTCCGGCGGACCACTCCGCGCGCCGCGACGGCAAATGCTCCTGCATCGTCGTGCGCGCGCGCTGGAGCGCACTGTTCGCTGCAGCGACGCTTGTCCCGAGGAGGGACGCCGTCTCGCTGGCCGACCAGCCGAGCACATCGCGCGCAATCAACGCCGCGCGCTGTCTCGGCGGCAGGACTTGCAGAGCGATGAGGAATGCAAGCTCAATTGTCTCCCGCTCGACGATGATCGCGTCCGGCTGGATTTCGCCCGGTGCAAGCTCGTCCAGCAATCGGTCCGGGTACGGCTGGAGCCACGGCACCTCGGCGAAGGAGTGCATCGTCGTCAAACGACGCGCGCGCCGCCGAAGCAGATCGAGGCAGACGTTCGTTGCAATACGGTAGAGCCACGCACGGAACAAGACGCTGCCGTCGAAGCCGTCGCGACCGCGCCACGCGCGCAGGAACGTCTCCTGCACGGCGTCCTCCGCTTCGTCGAATGAGGCGAGCATCCGGTAGCAGTGGACGTGCAGTTCGCGCCGATGGCGCTCGGTGAGCGCCGCGAAGGCCGGTTCCTCACCGGCGACGCTCGCGTCGGTATGACCTGTCGTCATCTGCGCACCCGTCCGCACAGCACGTTCGCGATCTCTCCGATCATGTCCCCGGTTCACTTCGCCTGACCTCTTGTACAAGCCAGCTATTGCCGTCAAGGTCGTTGAAGGAGAGGAACGAATTGTAGTTGCTGCGTTGGGGGTCAGGCCCCGGCACCCGACCGCCCGACGCGAAATGGAAGAGCTCGCTGACGTCCACACCACGTTCGGCAAGTTCGGCGCGCGCGGTGTCGATATTGGAGACGACCAGCTGCAGCCCCTGGACGGAGCCTGGTGCCACCTGGGTGATCCCCGTCCCGATGCTGATTGAGCAGGCCGATCCCGGCGGCGTCATCTGGACGACGCGAAAGGTGTCGCTGGCGCGGTGGTCAACGTCCAGATGAAAGCCGACCTTTTCGGTGTAGAACGTTTTGGCGCGATCGACGTCCGCGACGGGCACGACGACGAGTTCGAGTTTCCAATCCATGATGCACTCCTTTCACATCGGTGACGGAAATTGGCCCCGCTTGCATTCTTCGTAACTCATAAGTATCCTTCCGTCACTTGACATGATGCGGAGCCGCCACTGTTTCTGTCAGGAACGGGCGGCCCTTCGTCTCTCAACGGAGCGAACATGACCAAACGGCGGCGCGTCACGCCCACGACGACTGGCACCAACTGGGGCTTTACGTCGGGTTCCCCGAGCAGGCGCAACGGCGTATGTCCTCTGTCGTTTTAGTAGCTTGGATTTGCATCCTGCTACTCCTTCTTCTTGTAGAAGCTCTGCCCCGGCTGTCTCAGCGCTGGCGTGAACTCCTGCAGAAGCCACGAATTGCCATCCGGGTCGCTGAATCCGGCATACTTGACGCCCCCGAGGTCGGTGACCTCGCCGACTTCGAGTCCGCGTTCAACGAGCGCCGCGCGCGCGGCGGCGATGTCTGCCACGACCAGGTGCAGCCCCTTCACCGATCCCGGCTTCATCTCAGTAATTTCGCCCATACCGGTCCCAAAGACAATCGAACACGCCGACCCGGGCGGCGTGAACTGGACAACCCGCATCGTGTCGGTCGGCCGCGTATCCACCGCTAATGTAAAGCCCGCCTGCTCATAGAAGGCCTTGGCGCGGTCAACATCAGCAACCGGCACTGACACCAGCTCAAGTTTCATATCGGGCATGGTCACTTTCTCCTTTGTTTCCAGAGACGGATTCGTAGAACCCACGTTCTGATGCTAGCATACCTCGTCACGAATGTGACTGGAATGTGTACCCTCATGTCATGATGAGGTTTGCTTGTTCATCATGATCCCTCCTTGCCTTCCTCTCCGTACGCCGTGATCGCGATTACCACTGATTGTCGCTGCGCAGGAGCGCCTTCACTATATCCCGGTGCAACTACTGACACCCGGTAGGCGTTCGGCGGAGCACGAAATCGCCAGCCGATGCTTTCCAAGGTGTAACGTCGGATCGCACGGAAACTCATCGGTGGTGCGATGAGGCGGCCTAACGCGTTGGCATGGATCCGCACACTCCTGTGCCTATGCGGTTCGGGCCAAGTCCACCGCAGGCAATCGCCTGCGCTATCGGATTCCCTGCGCAAACGCATGCGCCCACCGGTCCGCTGCCTGGATGCTTTCCAGTGTGAGCGGGCCATCCGGGGTGTGCGCATCGAGCGCCTGCTGGACGAGCGCCGGAATATCGAGGAAGCCAATGTCGCCGCGCATGAAACGCTCAACCGCCACCTCGTCCGCCGCGCTCAGGACAGTTGGGTAGGTGTTCCCCGCTATCCCCGCCTCGCGTGCGATCCGCAACGATGGGAAGCGCGCGACATCGGGCACAGAGAAATCGAGGTGGCCGACGGTCGGCAAATCGGCGCGGCGAAATGCGTTGGGCCATCGCTCCGGGTAGGAGAGCGCATACTGGATCGGCAGGCGCATATCGGCCGGGCCGAGTTGGGCGATCAGCGAGCCGTCGGCGTATTCGATGTACGAATGGACGACGCTCTGCGGATTGACGACGACCTCGATCCGCTCGTACGGCGTGTCGAACAGCCAATGCGCCTCGATCATCTCCAGCCCCTTGTTCATCAGCGTCGCTGAGTCAATCGTGATCTTGCCGCCCATATCCCACGTCGGGTGTTTGAGTGCGTCCGCTGCCGTCATCGCGCGCAACTGCTCGGCCGGTGTCGCGCGGAATGGGCCACCGGAGGCGGTCAGGATGATCCGCGTCGGCTCCGCGCCGGGCCGCATCGTTTCGAGGCACTGCCAGACCGCCGAATGCTCGCTATCCACCGGGCGTAGGCGATTCCCCACGCGTCGCACCTCGGCGGCAACGAGTTCGCCCGCGCAGACAATCGTCTCCTTGTTCGCCAGCGCGACGATCTTTCCCGCCCGCAGCGCGGCGAGGGTCGGTTCGATACTCGCATGGCCCGAGGTCGCGACGACGACGATATCGGCATCGGGGTGCGTCGCCGCCGCGTGCAGCCCTTCGGCGCCCGCGCACCGCTCAACGCCCTCCGATCGCCAGTGATCGCTTCCCGTATCGAGGCTCACCAACGTTGGGTGGTAGCGGGCGGTTTGCTCGCGGAGCAATTCGGCATTGCGCCCCGCCGCGAGCGCGACCACGGACAGTTTGTCCGGGTGCGCATCAACGACTTCGAGCGTACTCCGCCCAATGGAGCCGGTGCTACCGAGAATGGCGAGGCGGATCGACATGTCTTGATTGCTCCCTCATCTGGTAGCGTAGGCTTCAGCCTGCGTCCCTGTATCACAGGCTGGAAAGCTGCCCAGGGGTGTCCGGCTACGAGGGCAGAAACGCAGGCTGAAGCCTGCGCTACCAGGTTATGCCACGGCGCGCGCGACATAGTAGACGACGACGAAGACAACTAACCAGCTGTCAATCCGATCCAAAATGCCGCCGTGGCCGGGGATCAGCGCGCCGGAGTCCTTGACGCCCGTTTGGCGCTTCAGCAGCGATTCGGCGAGATCGCCGACCGTCGCTGCGAGCGCGATCAGCACGCCGACGAGGGCGGCGACAATAATCCGCAGCCCGACGCCGAAGCCCCAGTTTGCGATCATCGCCGCCAGTATCGCACCGGCGATCCCACCCGCGAACCCTTCCCACGTCTTCTTTGGGCTAATAACCGGCACCATCAAGTGCTTGCCGAAGGCGCGGCCACTCAGATAGGCGGAAGTATCGGTGAGCCACGTCGTGACAAGCGCGAGCAGAAACCAGCCAAGACCGAGTGCCGTTCCACGAAACCCAAATCGTTCTTCGAGCGTCGTCAGCCATAGTCCCGCGCCGGATGTCACCCCGGCAATAGTGCGTACCGCGACGATGTGACCGACTGGGACGGTGACATACAGTGTCGCGAAGACCGTCGCTAGCCACGCCGCGAGTGTGCCGTCGAGTGACTGGCGAAAAATCAGTACGGTGACGGGCGCGATGAGCGTCGCGGCGACGAGCGCGCCGAACACCCAACCCGGCCATCCGACGGCGACGGCGATGACGGTCAACACCGCGATGACGACGCAGATCGGCAGCAGCACGACGTGATCGAGATTGCCAAACATCGCCCGAAGTTCCGTCAGGGCGATAATGCCCAGGACGGAGAAAATCGCCGCGACGCCCCACACGCCGAAGAACGCCGGCACGACACCGACGGCCACAACGCCGACGGACGACAGCGCGCGCTGGCGGAACATCTGCTACGCGGGTTGGGCGGCGGGAGGGACCGACGCGGGGACCGCGCCGAACCGACGCTGCCGCTTCTGGAAATCCGTCACGGCATCGCGCAGATCATCCGGGCCGAAATCTGGCCAGAGGATGTTCGGGAAGTACAATTCGGCGTATGCGCCCTGCCAGATCAGGAAGTTCGACAGGCGGAATTCGCCGGAGGGGCGGATAATCAGGTCGGGGTCGGGCATATCGGCGGTGTAAAGGTAGCGGTTGACCGTTTCTTCTGTGACCGTCTCCGGATCGAGGCCGTCCCGCAGCATCTCCTTAATCGCCGCGACGACTTCGGCGCGGCCACCGTAGTTGAACGCGAGTGTCAGCGTCATCCGGTCGTTGTCGGCGGTGAGGTCAACTGCGGCGCGTACTGCGCCCGCCAGTTCCGCGTCCAGCCCTTCCAAGCTGCCGATGTGCCGCAACCGGACACCCGCGTTGTACAGCGCCTCCGTCTCGATAGCGATCCGCTCACTGAGGATTTGGAAGATGCCCTGCACCTCGTCCTGCGGGCGGCGCCAGTTTTCGGTCGAGAAGGCCCAGAGCGTCAGATACTCGATGCCGAGTTCCGGACAGGCCGAAACAATCGGGCGGATGTTCTCGGTGCCGGCCTCGTGCCCCTTGTTGCGCGGCAAGCCCCGTCGCTGTGCCCATCGCCCGTTGCCGTCGAGGATGATCGCGACATGGCGCGGCGGCTTCCCGCTGACGACGACGGATTCCGCTGCCACCGTTTCGTCAGTACCGTGGCTGCTGTCGGTTTCGGCTGCGGTGTGTGTCATCCCTGTTACCCGTCCCTGACGCACGCATCAGACTTCGAGGATCTCGGTTTCTTTCTCCCGCCCAACCTTGTCGGCCTCGGCAACGCTGCGATCCGTCAGCTTCTGGATCTGTTCCTCGCCACGCCGTCGTTGGTCTTCGGAAATGTCGCCGCTGTCGTCCAGTTCCTTGAGCATATTCATCGCGTCGCGCCGGATATTGCGCACCGCGACGTGGGCTTCCTCGATGTTCCGCTTGGCGATCTTGACGAGATCGCGCCGCCGCTCCTCGGTCAAAGCCGGGATCGCGATACGGATCACCTGGCCGTCGTTGGTCGGGTTGAGGCCGAGATCGCTGGCGCGGATGCTCTTCTCGATCGCCTTCATCGAGCCTTTGTCCCACGGCGTCACGACGAGCATCCGCGCTTCCGGCGCGGAAAGGCCCGCCAGCTGCTGCAAGGGCGTCTCCGCGCCGTAATAATCCACGACGATCCGCTCGATCAAGCCCGTCGAAGCACGCCCTGTCCGAATACCGCCGAGGTGGCCGCGCAATGCCTCTATCGCCTTCTGCATCCGCTCATTGGCATCCTGGATAATATCTTCGTACATCGTCCCGCCTCCAGTCGAAACCGCTATCGGACAACGGTACCGAAACCTTCCTCGCCGCGCAAGACTCGCGCGATCATGCCCGGCGCCTGGATGTTGAACACGATAATCGGCAGATTATTGTCCATACACAGCGCGAATGCGGTGCTGTCCATCACGCCGAGTTCGCGTTGCAACGCCTCCGCATACGAAATCTGCGGGAAGCGGACGGCATCGGGAAACTTCTTCGGATCGCGGTCATAGATGCCGTCCACGCCGTGCTTGCCCATCAGCAGCACTTCGCATTCGAGTTCAAGCGCCCGGAGCGCGCCCGTCGTGTCGGTCGTGAAATACGGGTTGCCGTTGCCACCCGCGAGAATGACGACGCGCCCCTTCTCCATATGCCGGAGCGCGCGGCGGCGGATGTACGGCTCGG
>JBBRLR010000068.1:0-25730 GCA_038231255.1 Thermomicrobiales bacterium
GAGTAAAGAGGGGATCGAAATGCTGCGCGAAGGCTTCGAGCGGGCCGGGGGCAGGTTCGACAGGCAAGCGCGTCGTCATGGCAAACACCTCCTGCCCTGATTCTCCTCCCAGCTCATCCTTTGGTCAACAAACTACGGTTAGAGCGGATGTCATAGATATTGGCCCGTGGGATGGTAGCCACAATGCCGGAATCACCTTGCCGCATCGGTGGGTGTCACCGCGCCCACCGCCTCCCCGATCGCCGTCTCCAACTCCTCCTGTGTCCGCTTCGCCGCCCGACGTACCCGCGTCTTCACTTTGCTGTACGCCCCCTCGATGGGTGAGAAGTCCGGCGAATATGCCGGTAAGTAGACGAGGTCGCAGCCTACCTCCTCGATGATCGCGCGTACCGCCCCGCCCTTGTGGACATTGAGATTGTCCATCACTACCCCCTGCCCCGCAGTGAGCGTCGGCAGGAGGAAATGCCGCAACCACGCCACGAACGCCTCGCGATCCATCGCTCCTTCCCGCACCATCGGCGCATCCAGCCCGCCGCCCGCGCCGCCGGATCCTGCTCGCTGGCGATCAGTGACTTTTTTTATGCGTCCACCCGAGTCGCTGTTCCAGGCGGCACCATGCGCTCGCGCTGATCCTCCCTCCGGCCTGCTCGTGCCAGCGGGCGCAATGCTCCGCCAGGGTTGCGTCGGGGGTCGCAGCCAACTGCGCGAGCACGGCGGGGTACTGCTCAGGCCGGATGGTTGGGCGTCTGCCGGCGCGTGGACGGGGGACGAGGACACCGGTCGTGCGCCACTGATGCAGGTAACGCTTGGCCGTGCGCTCCCCGATCGTGGAGGACGATGGCTGCAGTGACGAGCCATCTTCAAATTACAGAAGTCTCCGGACACAACCTGCAGGGGTGAGAGACGAAAAGTCTTCGCACGATCGAGCACTGCTGACTCGGCAAGGGGAAACCCGATGGGCCCCTCCGTCTAAACGGGGAAAGTCGCGGGAAGGAGCCCATTAAGTCTCATTCCAAAACACGCCTTCATAACTGTTGGAGTGAAGAAATCTCGCTTCTCATACCCGTGAAGCGACCGACGATACTGTATCATTCACGTGAGCGTCGTGTACGGTGTCTTTGACGCTCGAAGGAGGAGGGAATGAGTCGCGAGAAGTAGTTGTCTACCTTGAAGAAGCGTATGCGCCGCCGAGTTGATAGTTTGACAGCCTTCACCGTTGTTCCATAGAGGGAGGCTCCGATGACAACCAAACATCTCGTTGATCCCGAGATCCTCGCAATGCTCGACCTGTTCCCCCAGGTTCAGCTCACGCCCGAGACGTTGCCGCAGGTCCGCGCCGACTTCGCCGCGATGAACGCCCAGAGGGCGTCTGAGCTCCCCGACTTCCCCGACATCGCGGTGGCGGAGCGCCGTGTGCCTGGACTGCAGGGCGCGCCCGACGTGCGCGTGCTCGTCTACCTCCCGAAAAGCGTGCCGCGTCCGCTGCCCGCGCTGCTCTGGATTCACGGCGGTGGTTACGTCATCGGAAGCGCCGATGGGACTGACGCACAGGTCAAGAGTATGGTCGCCCAGACGGGGTGCGCCGCCGTCTCGGTGGACTACCGCCTCGCGCCGGAGACGCCGTTCCCCGGTCCGGTTGAGGACTGCTACGCGGCCCTGCTGTGGTTGCACGCGCACGCGGCGGAGCTTGAGGTCGACCAGAGCCGCATTGCGATCGGTGGAGCGAGCGCGGGCGGCGGCTTGGCGGCCGGCCTCGCTCTGCTCACGCGTGACCGGGGTGAGGTGCCGCTCGCCTTCCAGCTGCTGATCTATCCGATGCTCGATGATCGCACCGTCAGTGCGTCCGACCCGCACCCGTATACGGGGGAGTTCATCTGGACGCCCGACGCCAATCGCTTCGGGTGGGCGTCACTCTTAGGGGAGGAGCCGGGCGGTGCGGGTGTGTCGCCGTATGCCGCTGCTGCGCGCGCCGAGCGCCTCGCGGGCCTGCCGCCCACCTACCTCAGCGTCGGCGCCCTCGACCTCTTCTTAGAGGAGGACATCGAGTATGCCCGCCGGCTGATGCGGGAAGGGGTGCCGACCGAACTCCATGTATACCCGGGGGCGTTCCACGCCTTCGACATGATGGCCGAGTCCCAGGTGGCGCGGGCGCACACCCGCGACTCGATCGACGCGCTGCAGCGCGCCCTGCGCTCGCAGCAGGGCGCGCCGTTCGCCACGTCCGGTCCCACCTAATCTGCGGTGAGGCATGCAGATCGGCCATGCCGGTGGGGTCGCGCGGCCAGTCCGAGGGGCAGGCACTCTGGGCGCAGTACCATCGGCAGGCGGGCGACAGTCAGCAGGCATACGCCCTCGCCCACGCCAACGCGCCGCGCCAGCCGCTCGCCCTCATCGCCGCCCACCGACTGCTCGGCGAACTCGATACTGAGGCAGGGCGTGACGAGGATGCCGCCCGCCATCTCGAGACATCGCTCGCCCTCGCCGATGCCTGCCAAGCGCCGTACGAGCGGGCGCTGACGCTGCTGGCGATGGCGGAACTGCGGGCCGCGATCGGTTCGAGCGACGACGCGAAACGACTGCTCGACGCGGTGCAGTCCACCTGCGCGCCGCTCGGTGCGAAGCCCGTCCTCGCCCGTGCCGACGCGTTGGCGGCCCGCCTCGCCATCGGCTGAGCGCCCGAAGACGCGCTCACGACCATTTCTGGGGCGGTGCCCGCCGTCGGGAACGGTTCCAAAGCCCCAAAGGTGCTCATCGCGGACGAAGATGCTCATGAGCTCGTGAAGATGCTCACCCCCAGGGTATGAGCATCTTTGGCGGATCATGAGCACCTTCACGCTGATCGGGCGCAACGCGATCGGTGCCCCTCGTCCCACGAAGCGCCTGCGGGCGATTGCCAACGAGGCGTCGGGTATCCGGACGCCTCCGACCGTTACACCGCGCATCGCCATCACGGGCCGATCGCTCCCCGCCCGAACGGAGGAAGGGTGATCGTCTGATGTGCCGTCGGCGGGATGCCGTCGCCTCTTCGTCGTCGCGGTGCTCATGACGCTCAGGGAACGCATGGCATAATAGCGGCGCGATCGCCAAGTGGAGATGCGCCTTTACTCACGTTGCCGCGACGGTGGGGGCGACGCCGGCCTATCTCGAAGAGCCGCGAGGATGCCCTCATTGCGCATCCTGCGCCTCGCGACGGCATTTCCATACAGCGCCCGTATTCCATGCTGCCACCGCCTGATAGACTGCCGAGCATTGCGGATGGGGTGCCGCGCCGCCCATCGATGCATGAACGGTGCGCGCGCCCCCCGTGCCCGATGGCATCTGACGGGCAAGCGCGCTGAATGGCGGATCGAGGAGGCGCGGATGTGGCAGTGGAATCGTGGGCATCAATGGCGGCGACCCGCCGTCCTCCCCGCGGAGGGGTTCGCGGCGTGGGCGGCGGACGTCCGTGCAGTGATCGCCGCCCTGCCGGTGGAGATGGTTCGCGGTGTGGACGGCGAGGGCGATCCCGTCGCCACCGACGATCTCGTCGCCTTCGGCGGCAATCGTCGCTACCGCGTCTCGTGGGATGACGACCCCATCGCCGTCTATCGCGACCCTGATCGCCTCGCGGCGTACCGGACGGACCACGACTTTGATCATGACGCCCGCTTCGGTTTCCGAATCGCGCGGGTCGTCGACCGTCGAGCGATCGCTTTCGATGACGACGGGTCATTCGCCGATAAGATTGCTGCGGACGACCTGCCGATCGACATCGCCGCCGTGGCAGCCCTGATCCTCTTCGCCGCGCATTTCGGCGACACCGTCGACGTGTCGAGCGAGTACCGCACCGATCACTGGCTGCCGGGTCTCGCCCTCGCCGAGCGGGTCACCGGGCGCACATTGTCCATCCCGCACCGGGTGCACGGCTGGATCCGGCCCCTCGCCTTCCTGATCGAGGGGTTCGCGGCGTGGAAGGATGACGTGGCGCGGGTGATCGCGGCGGCGGACTGCCCGATCACGGGGCCGGACGGCACGGGCACGCCGGTGCTCACCGATGCGCTCGTCGCCTTCAACGCGCCGCGCGAGGACGGCTATCGCCCGCTGCGCTTATCGCAGGAGTACGACCTGGCATACGGCGAGATCAGATGGGGGATGGCTTACTGGTTCCTCGGCACACTGCGGACGACGCGCGACGGCGGCACGGGGTATGACGAGATCGTCACTGCGGCACTGATCCTCCTCAAGCACCGGTTCCCCGGCGAGCCCGTGTTCCATACTCAACCGGAGGGCCCGGTCGGCGCGGTCGGCATTTACAGCCACACGGGCGATGCGGGATGGGTGCCGGGGCTTTCCCTCGCGCAGCGGGCGACGGGCCTTCATCTGGCGATCCCGGCGCGCTGGGGATTGCAGCCATGAAGCAGACGCACCGAGGCGTCGGGCGTTTGCCGCGCGCGCATCGCCCGCACATCTCCTTGGGCCGCAACCGCCGTTGGGAATCGGCCAAACGCCCAAAGGCGCGCATCGCGACCGAAGATGCTCATGCTCCGGGGTGAGCACCTTCGGTCGCAATGCGCATCTTTGGGATAAGCTCACCCCCGCCGCACACCGTCCCGCGCGCCCGGTCGGTCACTCAGTGTGACATTGACCTCGCCCGGATTACGCCGCTGTCTCCCCCGCAGTCAGCCCCTCCCACCAACCATTGTCCGCATCGGGCGCCTCCTGCGCCGTGTGCCCCTGTCCCGGCCACGAGAACGCGATCGCCCCCGTCAGAATGCCCCCCAGCGCCGTGTGCCGCGGTACCTGCCGCCAGTCGCTCACCGCCAGCCCCAGCGCCTTCCGCTGCCCGACCAGCACCACCAGCCGCCGTGCTCGCGTGAACGCCGTGTAGAGCAGCGTCCGCCCCAGCAACGCCGCGTGCGCCGTCACCAGGGGCATCACCACCGCCGGAAACTCCGCCCCCTGCGCCTTGTGCACCGACACCGCGTAGGCGTGCGTCAGCGCGTACAGGTTCGCGTACGGGTATCGCACCGTCCGTCCATCATCCAGTTCAATTGCCAGCTCCTGTTCCACGGGATCGACTTCCCGCACCGTGCCGAGGTCGCCGTTGAAGACCGCCAGGTCGTAGTCGTTCCTCAGTTGCAGCACCCGGTCGCCCGGCCGGTAGACGCGCCCCCCGCCGCGCGCCTCCGCTCTCCCCTCCCGCGCCGGGTTCAGCCGTTCCTGCAGGAGGGTATTGAGCGTGCCTACCCCTACATCTCCCCGGTGCATCGGTGCCAGCACCTGGATGTCCCCCGGTGCGAAGCCGTAGCGGGCGGGGAGGCGGCGGGCGACCAGGTCGGTGACCAGTGCCGCCGCGGTGGCCGGGTCGTCCGCTGCGAGGAAGAAGCAGTCCGCCACGTCACCACCGAAGCGGGGCATCTCCCCAGCGTTGATGCGCGCCGCGTTGATCGCGATGCCCGACCCCGCCCCCTGGCGGAAGATCTGCGTCAGCCGCGTCGCCGGGAAGCGGTCGGCGCGCAGCAGGTCGGCGAGCACCGCGCCCGCCCCGACGCTGGGCAGCTGGTCGGGATCGCCGACGAGCAGGAGGTGGGCGCCGGGGGCGATCGCCTTGACGAGCTGATTGGCGAGGAGGACGTCGAGCATGCTCACCTCGTCGACGACGACCAGGTCGGCCTCCAGTGGCCGGTCCCGGTCGCGCCCCGCCTTGCCGCCCGGTCGCAGCTCGAGGAGGCGGTGGAGCGTACCTGCGGGCAGCCCGGTCGCCTCCTGCATCCGCTTGGCGGCGCGGCCCGTCGGGGCGGCGAGCAGGGGGCGCAGCTGCCTGGCGCGGGCGAGGGTGAGGAGGGCGCGCAGGGTGTGGGTCTTGCCGGTGCCCGGCCCCCCCGTCAGGATGGAGACCGGGGCGGTGAGCGCCATCCGCACCGCCGCCTCCTGCGCCGGCGCCAGCGTGATGCCGTGCCTCGCGGCGAGCCAGCCGAAAGCGGCCGGCCAATCGGTAGACAGGAAGGCCTGCGCCACGCGGGCGTCCGGGGTGGCACCGGCGAGGGTCCGCAGACGGGAGGCGAGGCTCGACTCGGCGCGCGCAAAGGGCGCGAGGGCGAGCAACTGCCCATCCTCGCCGCGTGCCGCGACGACGTCGCCGGTCGCCACCAGCGCCGCGATCGCCATCTCGATCGGCGCCCGCTCCGCCCCGAGCAGCGCACCGGCCTGCGCGATCAGCGTCTCCTCCGGCAGTAGCGTGTGCCCGTCGTCCCCGGCGGCGCCGAGCGCGTGCAGCACCCCCGCCTGCAGCCGCTCCGGGGCGTCCGGTGCGATGCCCACCGCTTTGGCGATCGTGTCGGCCGTCTTGAAGCCGATCCCCCACACCTCGCGCGCCAGCCGGTACGGCTCCTCCGCCACCACCCGCCCGCTGTCATCGCCGAACCGCTTGTAGATGCGCACCGCCAGCGACGTCGTGACCCCGTACCCCTGCAGCGCCGTCATCACCTCCCGGATCCGCCGCTGCTCCGCCCACGTCGCCGCGATCCGCCCCGCGCGCACTGTGCCGATGCCCGGCACCTCGGTGAGGCGGTCGGGCGTCTCCTCGATCGCGTCGAAGGTCCCCTCGCCGAAGCGGTCGACGATCCGCCCGGCCATCACCGGGCCGATCCCCTTGACCAGCCCGCTGCCGAGGTAGCGCCGCATCCCCTGGATGGTGGCGGGCAGGGCGGTGCGGTAATCGAGGACGGTGAACTGCCAGCCGTGCTTGGGATCATTGCGCCACCAGCCGGAGGCGACGATCGCCTCGCCGGGGGTGAGGTCGGCCATCGCGCCGACCAGGGTGACGAGGCGGTCATCCCCCTGCGCCGCCCTCGCCTCATCGCGGGGCCGTTCGGGGGCGAGGCGGGCGACGGTGTAGCCGTTGTCGGCGTTCTGGTAGGTGATGCGCTCGACGACTCCCCTCAACTCCCGGCGGGGCGGGCTCGCGCCATCGATGGAGGGCGTCGCGGCGGTGGCGGTCATGGTCGATCCTCGTGGTGTGTCGTCGACGCACGCAGACGGCGGTACAGGGCAAGGCGGGCCTTGAGCCACTCCCGCAACGACTGGACCGGTCAGCGGGATTTGGTCGAGCGGCGATGAAACGGCGCTGCGGCCAACACAGCCATTGTAGCACGCATGTTCGCTCGGGGAGAGGGGCTTATGCGGCGATCAGTGGGATAGCGGGAGCGACGAACAGGGGCGGCCACCAACCTGCACGACGCGGGCACGCCGTGACAACGGAGTAGCCGCGAACGCCCGTACGGCCCCGGCAGTACCGCGATCTGACCAAAGGTGCGCATCGCGGCCGAAGATGCTCATGCTCCGGGGGTGAGCACCTTCGGCGCGAGGTGGGCATCTATGGATCGGCGACACGCGCGATGGCCGAGCGACGTGCGTCGTGTCGGCGGCTCGACCCCTCTACGGTGCGTTGGCGGTCGTTCCCTGCGCCAATGTCGCGCCAATCGGTACGGTCGTCGCAAAATCCCGCCTTCCGCATGCTGCCCGTCGTATCCCGCCGCCCATCTATGGTCGTTGCCCCCTCGCCACCATCCATCGGGCGTTATGCCGGACGACCACTGCGGGCGTCGGTGTGCGGCGCGATCTTCACGCCCCCGGATCCTCGCCCCCCTGCCCCTTTCTGCCAAGCCCCCGCGTGACGCGCGAGGGGTGCGTATCGGACGCGAAGCCGTGGCGACCCATCACCTCGCGCTCGTACCGCCGCACCTCGCTCTCGCGCACCAGCCAGATCCCGCCGTGCTGCTCGGCCCGCAGCCTGCCCCGGCGCGCCTGGAGGTAGAGCGTCTGCGGGCTGCGGCCGATCAGGGCGGCGGCTTCAATCAAGGTCAAGATGCGATCGTCACCTGCCACGTCCATGGGCGGATTGTATCGGATGATGCCCCCCGCGCTTGCATTGTATAGTAATATCTATATAATAGAGGGGCGGACTCGGATTATCGATCGGGAGGATTGCATGGCGGCAGGCAGCATCGAGAAGCGCATCGCAAAGGACGGCACGGCATCCTATCGCGTGACGGTGGAACTGCCGCCCGATTCCGTGACGGGCATCCGGGACCGCAAGCGCGGCACATTCCGCACGAAGAAGGAGGCGGAGCAAAGCCGCAATCGGTGGCTTGGGGAAGTGGACAGCGGCGTCTTTATCAGGAACACGACGTTGACCGTCGCGGAACTGTGCGCGCAGTGGCTCGATGTGAAGCGGCCCGACCTGAAATTCCGGACGCTGGAACACTACGTGCCAACCCTCGCCCGAGCGAACGCGCACATCGGGTCATTGCCCGCACAGAAGGTCAGTCCGGTGACGATCGACGCCCTTTATGCAGCGCTACGCGCGGAGGCGTGCAGCGAACACACACTGCATCGCGTGCACCAGCGCCTGCAGCAAGTTTTTGACTACGCGGTGAAGCGGCGCATCGTCGGCGCTAATCCCCTGCTGGCGGTAGACGCGCCACGCGTGCGCTATGCGCTTCCCACGGTGCTCTCGGCAGTACAGGTGCAGCGTTTCCTGAGTCTCGCCGCGAGCGATGGGTTCAATCCGCTTTGGCTCCTCCTGGTGCAGACCGGATTGCGCCGGGGTGAGGCGTTGGGGCTGCGCTGGCAGGACATCGACCTCGGAAGGGGGACATTGCGCGTGCGCCAGTGCGTCGAGGCGCGGGATGGGGTGCCGCATCTCAACACGCCGAAGACGGCGAATGCGCTGCGGACGATCACCCTCTTCCCCGAAACCGTGGCCGCACTGCGGGCGCATCGCGCACGTCAGCTGAAGCGACGCATGGCGGCGTCCACATGGACGGACAACGACCTGCTGTTCTGCACCGGGACGGGCGGCTTGGTCGCGCCGACCAACGCGCTCCGAAACCTGCGGGCGATCATCCGCGCGGCGAACGCGGCGGCGCGCGACGACGATGATCGGCTGCCGACATTCGACATCCAGGACCTGCGCCATACCCACGCGACGCACCTGCTGCACGCGGGGTGGAGCATACCAACCGTCTCCCGCCGTCTGGGCCACGCCAATCCCGGCATCACGATGACCATCTACGCGCACGCGCTCTCGGACGTGCAAAACGAGGATGCGAAGGCACCGGCCGCGCTGGCATTCATCGGGGTAGCGTCATAGCCTCCGTCCCCACCACGTCCCCATGGAGCCACAACACACGAGAGCCGCCATCGGGCGGCTTTCTCTTTGTCGCATCGGGATGGGATAGAAGTGGTAGCGCGTAGGGGGTTCGAACCCCTGATCTCCGCCTTGAAAGGGCGGCGTCCTAGGCCACTAGACGAACGCGCCAAACCAGCCGTAGTGTACCGGAGACGCCGAAATCCCGCAAGGCGGCTAGCCGAGCCACGCGACGAACCCGATCGCAAGGATCAATGTGCCGACGAAACCGACGGTATACAGCGCGGCGTCCGGCTTCCGAGACCCGATGGCCGACAGTCGCAGCGTTGGAACGAATCTGCCAGCGAAGCCAGCGATGCACGCGGGAATGGCGTACAGGAGCATCGTCAAATCGAGGCCGGGCTGCGGTGGCCGAACGGCGCTGAATGGTAGGGCGCCGGCGGCCGAAATGATTCTCAAGAATAACCATGTGGGCACGGCGGTGAATATTCCGGCGACGGCAGCGGGCAGCGAAAATGGCAGGAAACTGAGCAGCGCCGTGACGAAGCCGCACGCCATGATGATGGGCACGAGCGGCTCGACGACGATATTCACTAGCGGGCTGATCAGCGATGCGCGACCGAAGGAATGGAGAATGATTGGCTCGGTCATTAGATATGCGGCGACCGCGACCGCCCCCAACTCTGTCAGGTGTGGGGAATGTCGGCCAAACGAGAACCGCCGCGCGATGTCCGCGAGCCAGGGTGCGACGACCAGGACGCCGAACGTCGCGGTGGACGAGAGCAGGAACGAGAGATTATGCACGACCATCGGATCGAGCAGAGTCATCGTCGCGCAGGTCAGGGCGAGCCAGACCAACGGGTCCGCACGCCTGCCGACGAGGGGCGCAATCAGCGCCGCACCGCCCATCACGGCGGCACGCACGACAGAAAGGTCCGCCCCGACCGCGAAGGTATAGAGGGCAACTGTCGCGAGTGCGGCGAGCGACCACGCCCGGCGGTGTCGCATCGAGAGATTCCTGCCGAGCGCAGCGAACAGCCCGATCACGATTGAGATGTTCCAGCCCGAGATGACGACGTGCTGGGTCGTGCCGGTCGCATTCAGCGCATCGAGTGTCGCACTGTCGAGAACGCTCTTTTCGCCGAGCAGCATCCCGGAGGCGAGGTTCGCCTCCGGCGACCGGACGTACCGCTCGATCCCCGCGATGAAGCGTGCCACCGCGCGATGGCGGAGATCGGTCGGCGTCGTCGCGTCGTCGCGCCGCTCGATGCGCGCCCACCGTCCATAGAGCGAGCCGTCTGCATCGGCAAACCAGTTCTGGCGGAGCGTCGCGACCCCGCCAACGACGATCACGTCACCGCGATTAATCGGTGGATAGGAGGGTAGCGTCGCACGCAGGATTGCCGTGGCCGGTTGCCAGCCCCGATCGGTGCGCACAGCGATGACGTGTATCCGAACCTGCGCCATTTCGCCGTGCGGGGTTGACCATCCATCCACGACGCCTCGGGCGGCATTGACGGTCTGGCTTGTCCAGATCACGCCGCGATGTGCGGCCGGCTCCGCGCGATACAAACCCACAGCGAGCGCCAGACAGGTGAGTGCGGCGATCATCGCGCCACCACTCCGTGCAATGGCGGCGAGCAGTATCATGCCGATGGCGAGGAGTAGGATGACACGCCACGCATCGTGATGGGCCGACCCGACCGCACCGGCAACGAGGATACCGCAACATGGCCAGAGTACCGGCGGGAGTGTACCCGGACGCGCTGTCATCCCAGCGAGGGGAAGGGTCGCCGGATGTGCCGGGTGCGGGCTATGGAGCGACGGTGATGCGTTCACGGAGCTGCTCTACCGTTCGCGCGGAGACGCCACGGACGCGGGCCAGGTCCTCGATTTGCTTATACGGACCATTTGCCGTCCGGTCATCAATAATGCGCTGGGCGATGGCCGGGCCAATCGCGGGCAATGCCTCCATCTCCCCTAGGCTCGCGGTGTTAATATTGATGCGTCCGGGCGCGGAGGGCGTCTTTTTTGTTGCGAGTTGCTGCGTTGGTGACACGGGAGGCAAGGACGCGGCCATGGTTCCAACGGTCGGAGGCAGGCTTGGGTTCGCGGACACCGAGGCGCGGGCGGTTGCCGACGCGAGGCGTGCGGCCTGGACCGGGATGATGTACTCCATACCGTCGCTCACGCGCGCGGCGGGGTTCAGCGCGGCGCGTTCCGCCTTGTCGGTGTATCCACCGGCGGCAGCAACGAGGTCGCTCAATCGGGCGTCACCACGGAGGGTATACGTCCCCGGATTGCCGACTTCCCCGGCGACCGCTGCGCGCACCTCCGGTTGCCAGCCCTCATCGCTCTGAACGAGCAGATCGGGCACATTCCGCTGGCGCAGCAGCACATAGATCGCCGCGACGACCAGCGCCGCGACCGCGCTGAGAATCAGTCCCCGCCGCCTGCTGCCCGTGTCTGACACCGCCGTCTCCTCCCCTCGGTTTAATGGGTTCTCCGTTACTTCGGGTACGTCGCTTGCGAGAGTATAGAAAGAGATCGCACGATCTGTCAAACGGGACAGATAGGAAGGTGTCAATGAACCACAACGATCACGTTATGCTCCTACGGCATGGCATTGCGCGCCGGGATGATCCGAGCGAACCGCCGGTCTGGGCGGACTACGGATCGGGCGGCGGCGCATTCACGCTCGCGCTGGCCGATCTGCTCGGTGATGGCGCCGTAATCCATTCGGTGGATCGGGAGCGCGGCGCGCTCACCGCACAGGAACGCGCGATGCGGGCGCGTTTCCCGGCGACCACCGTCCGGTACCACCAAAACGACTTCACGCTCCCGCTGAACCTGCCCCCACTCGACGGCATCGTGATCGCCAACGCGCTACACTTCGTGCGCGAGAGCGGGAAGTTGCCGGTCGTGCGGCGACTGCGCGCGTCGCTCCGTCCGGGCGGGCGTTTGATTCTGGTCGAGTACGACGCGGATCGCGGCAACCATTGGGTGCCATATCCGCTTTCCTACCCGACCTGGGTCACCCTCGCCAGCGCAGCAGGGTTTGCCACGACGCGGTTGCTCGCGTCGGTCCCGAGTCGCTTCCTCGGCTCCATCTATTCGGCGGTGAGTGAGCAATCGTTGCGCGGTTTGCAGGAAAGCTTGCTACTACCCAGATAAAACGTGTCGGACCGAGGTGGATGCTTAGGCATTTTCTTCATCTGGTTCATTATCTATGCCCTCTTCACGGTTCGTGCTTTGTGCGACCTCGGGCGCGATGCCGAAGCGTGCGGCAACGTCCGGCGCGTAGCGCGCGAGGTCGCGTCGCAGGCGAATCAGGGCGACATCCTTCGCCTTCGCTTCGAGCATCACATCGCAGGTCAAGGCCGATGCCGCGCGCATGAAGGTGATGAACTCGAACGGATGGAGGAAATCGGCGTGCCCCGTCCAGATCGGCGGTTGGAGCGTCGTTTCCGCCTTGCCGGTCTTGCGGTTCTTTCGCGTCACTTCGCGGAACTCCGTACGCGGCGACGAGAAGTGCATCTTCGGGCGCACGCCATCGGGCCAGGTGCGGGCGAACCGCGCGAATGTCGGTGTGATCTCCAATCCCTCCGGGTTGTTGCACCAGAAATGCAGGTTGTCGAAGATCAGCGGCACGCCCGTCGCGTCGTGGATCGCCAGCACATCGGCGGCGCTGAAACGAATGTCATCGTTTTCGAGCACGAGTCGCCGGAGGACGGGTTCCGGGAGGCGCCGGTACGTCTCGATCCAACGGGCGCGCCCGCTCACCTTATCGCCGTAGACGCCGCCGACGTGGATGACAACGACCGCCTCCGGGCCGAGTTCCATGCAATCGAGCAGTTCCGCCTGGCTCGCTAAGTCCCAGATGCTTTTCTCGACCACCGCCGGGTCCGGGCTATTCATGACGATAAATTGCGAGGGATGGAACGACAGCCGCAGATCCATGTCGCGGGCCTGCCTGCCGAGATCGCGCAGTTCGACCGCGCATTCACGGATTTGATTGTGGAATTGTGGCAAGTCGGGATGCGTCGCGTATGGAGCGACATCGGACGACATGCGGTACATGGCGATATCGTGCCGCCCGAGGTACTCGAAGATGGCGCGCAGATAGACGAGCGATTCCCGCAAGTGCGGGCCGCTCTGCCAGCGTCGGGCGTCATTGCTTTTTAGATCGGCTTCGCCCACTACCTTGACGGCGAACCCGAGACGGAGCGGTTGATCGGTCACACGCACCTCATACGCACTGACAGACTTGCAAGAAAGACGCCCCGAGATGCGCGCGTCCGTGTCACATCCACCATCGAAAATACACGGTAATGAAGCAAACGGTTTAGGTACGCATATTGCATAGATTATCGGGTAATGGAGGAAATTGCGTGGAAATGATTAAAGCGACGATGGTACTGCTCGTAATGTTTGTTGGACTGCTGGCGATGCTCTTCGTCGCGCTGGTCGCCGCCGCCGCCGCTACCGACCGTGCCCGCGTCCCCGTCGCTGAGCGTCCGGCTCGTTCGTTTCGTCATCAATAGCCAAAAAAGGGAGCCGTGAAGCTCCCGATACCTTCCGTGTGATGAGGGATGGAATTTAGCGACGGTTCTGGTTATTCACGGCCTTGATGAGTTGCTTGTTTCGCTTATCGGCATGGGCATTGTTCACGACTAAGATCGCGTGAATCATGCCGGGAACCCAGAAGCAGAGCGTCAGAACAAGATTGAGCGCCGCCTGGCCGGGCTTGCCCTTCAGCAGAACCGCGACTGGAGGAAGGAGGATCGCGAGTACGTAGTCCATGGTATTTCCCATCCTTTGCCAGAGTGATCATGATGAGGTGCCGACACGCATAGTTTAGCCGATCTACGATAAAGCCACCAATCCGATGGGATGGTTGGCGGGGTAATCGCATATGAACTGTCCCGCCACATAACCGCCAGTGAAAATTGCCCCAACTTGACGCGATTGCCCAGATAGGTGCTCGCGCGAGGTGACAGGGGTTTCAGGCTATGCTACTATCAAGCCTTGTTCCCGGTCTGAGCGGGAAAAATGAAGCGCTCTGGCGGCGTAGCCAAGTGGCAAGGCATGGGTCTGCAAAACCCTGATCACCGGTTCGAATCCGGTCGCCGCCTCCAATCATCCACCCGACAAGAAAGGACGCACGATGACCGACGCGGATGCTTCCTCGCCGGATACGCTGGTGCGCACCGAAACGGTGCATCGGGGCAAACTGCTGACCGTGCGCGTTGACACCGTCCGCCTGCCGTCGGGCCGCGAGACGGGACGAGAGGTCGTCGTCCATCCCGGCGCGATTGCGCTCGTGCCGCTCCTCGATGATAGACGGGTCGTACTCGTGCGGCAATGGCGGCACGCGGTCGGGCGGATGCTTCTCGAAGTGCCGGCGGGGACGCGCGAGCCGGATGAGCCGCCGGAGCGGACGGCCGCGCGCGAGTTGACCGAAGAAACCGGCTACACCGCCGACCGAATCATCCCGTTGGGCGCGTTCTTCACCGCGCCCGGCTTCTGCACCGAAGAGATCCACGTCTACCTCGCGGTCGGCCTCCACGCGGGCGACGCGACGCCCGAAGACGACGAGGGAATTACCCTGGAACATCTCGCCCTCGCCGATGCGCCCGCCGCCATCGCGCGCGGCGACCTCCACGATGCCAAAAGCATCGCCACCCTCTTCATGGCCCAACACTACCTCGACACGCATCCGGGAACCATTTGAACCACGAAGGCGCGAAGAGCACGAAGAAAACAGAAGAGAGGAGAGAAAGATAATTTCTTCTCTTTTCCCTCTTCGTGCTCTTCGTGTCTTCGTGGTTCGAGTCTTTCAGGTGCGGCCTGGTTTGTCGCGGAGGAGGCGCTGGATGTCCGATGCGAAGAGGACTTCGCTGTCGTCTTCCGGCGCATAGCCGATCACGGTGCGGGCATTGACGAGGCTCCAGAAGGCGCGCGTGTTGCCGGAGATGCCGTAGAAGACCTGCCACGGGATGCCGTGTTCGTCCTCGATGTTCTCCGTCTCGACGGACTTGATCGTCAGTTGCTGGAGGTCGCGCGCGCTCAGGTACGCGCCGAGATCGCGCTTGTACCCCTTCGGGTCGTCGGCGAACTGGTCCGCGTTGATCTCGCGGGGCGCGCCAATCCGCAGATGGACATTCTCGACCTTCCGACCGAGCGGTCCCGTCGCGAAAACGAAGCCGAGATGCTCGTACGTCGCCTTGGCCCAGCCGTACCAGTTGTCGCTTTTCGGGTACGTGCTTGGCAGCACGACATCCATCTTCCCATCGTGAATCAGGTGCTCGTACCAGTCCGCCGCGTGGTTCGACGAGGCGACGACGACTCGCCGGACGTTTTCTTCGAGCGCGAGTTGGAAGACGCGATAGGCCATGTCCACATTCGCCCGCTCCGCCTCGTACGCGGAGCCGGGCGTCAGCCGCGTCGCGCGCTGCCCGGTGGACATCGCGGCATCGGGCGACCGGTTGAAGGCGAGATGGACGATGGCATCCTGCCCGCGAAAGAACGGGCGCAGCGTTTCGTCGTCGTCCTCGAGCAGGTTCGCGATCTGCACGTCCGCGACGGGTGTGCCGTCGCCGCGCGTCGCGCGCACATCAACCAGCGTCAGATCATATCGCCCCTGTAGGCCCGGCAGCAACCGGCTCGCGATGTATCCGGTCGCCCCGGTGACGAGTACCTTGCGATTCGCCATGGAGTCGGCTCCTTCTTCTTGCCAGACGAGGCTTTTCGGTTACCCGACGACCTGCCCATATAGCCGCAGGACATTCTCGCCGAGAATACCACGCACCGTGTCATCCTTATACCCACGACGCAGCAGTTCCTCGGTGATACGGGGGAAGTCGGCAACGGTGCGCACCTCGGCCGGGGCGTGGCGTGTGCCGTAGAAGTCCGCGCCGAGGCCGACGCCCTGCGGCCCGCATCGCTCCATCAACTGTTCGAGGAGGTCGGCGAGGGCGGCAACCGTCGGGATGCGATAGAAGATCGCGCACGCGACGCCGCCCATCTCGCCGATCCGCCGGAGTATCGTGTCGCTCGCACCGCGCCCTTGGTCATCCATCCGGCGCGTGTGCGAGAGGAAAAGCGGCCGCGTCGCGCGTTCGAGGATTTCCTCCGTCGCCGTGGGGCCGAGATGGGCGAGGTCAATGAGGATACGCAGGCGTTCCAATTCCGCGACCGCTTCCTCGCCGAGCCGTGTCAATCCGCCCGGATGTGCGGCGGTCGAGGACCCGTCGGCGAACGGATTGCGGTTGCTCCACGTCAGCGACGCGATGGTCACGCCGAGACTGCGAAACAGGCGCAGGAGTCGGAGATCGTGGCCGATGGGGTCGAGTCCCTCGAAGGCGAGGAGGCCCGCTATGACGCCGTCGGCCTTCGCACGCCGGATGTCCGCCGCCGTTGTCGCGAGCCGGAAGCGGTCGCCGTGGGCATGTAGCGCCTCGTGGAATGTGGCGACCATGGCGAGGGCATGCGGCAATGTTGCCCCCGCATATTCCGGTCGGATAACGCGGTAATCAATGCCGAATGGCGCGGTGAAGAGTGCGAAGACTTGTGCGGTGACGCCACCCGCGCGCAGCAGCCGCAACGAGACCTGGCCGTCGCAACCATCATCGGTCTCGGCCGTCGGTGCGGCATCGTCCCAACCGGCGGAGCCGCCCGTGATGCCCATCAGAATGTCGGTGTGCGCGTCAATGACGATGCTCGCATCGTGGAGCGACACTGCCCGCGCGACGAGGTCTGCTCGGTCCGCCATGTCAGACAGGGAGGACGACAGTACGGCGGTTTCCGAGCACCGGCAGGGTATCGTGCTTGCCGACAATAACGCGGAAGGGGGGCACAACGCGGAAGGCGCCGCCCTTCGTCGCGCGGAGGTCAGCGAGATAGGCACGCACGGCGTGATCGTCCGGCAGGGTGCGTTTCGGGCCGAGCACAACCGCCTGCGCGATGCGCTCGCCGCCGTGCGTGCCGAGGATGATAATTTCGGCGGGCGCACCGGCCTCATCGGCGAGCGCCAGCACATCGTCCATCCGATAGATGCCCTTCGGCTCCGGCATCTCGATCCCTGCAGATGCGACGCGGTCGAGGGACCAGACCGTCTCGGTGAAAAGCGCCACGCCATCGGCGACGGGCGCGGCGTTTGTCTTGCGTGCGGGAGCGACGCGCCCACGCGGTAACGCAGCGACTGCTGCTGGTTCGGCCTGTGCGCGGTGATGGCGAGGGCGCAGCGAAACCGGGCGCGTCGCCACGAATTCGGCGGCGTACTCGGGATCGAGCAGTGCGCGGGTGGATTTTGCCGCCGTGCCAATCGTCGTCGCGGCGCCGCGCACGACATGGAAACCATTGCGCAAAACGAGCTGCTCGCTCGCGCCCGGACCGAGGAGCGCATCCACAAGATTACTGAGCGGTTGGAAGGGTTCGAGCAGGAGTGCGAGGGTTTCGGTGAGCACCTGTGTCTTGCTCGACCGCGCGGAAAGCTTGGCGTCCACAGCAATCGTGGCCCTGGCGCCATCGTCCGTCCCGCCTTCGAGCACGCCGAGCAGTACCATGTCGGGGTTGGTGATGCCGCGCCAGTTGTACCACCCGGCGAAGGTCTCATCCTCCGCGAGATTCAAAACGTGCGTGACAGCGAGGCTTTCATGCGCGGCGAGCGGGATCGTCCGGCCGACGAACGCCTGGAGGCCGCGCGCGACTTCATGCTCCCACGCCGATGATGCGCGGGCGATCTCCGCATGTTCCGCGCGGGTGCGCGTGCCGACGTGTGTATGGGATGATGAAGAAAGGGAGCGAGACGCGCTGCGCCGTGAGGTCGTTGAGCGGGAAGTTGAACTGTGATGAACGTACGGGCGCATACTACCTGTCTGTCTGCACGCGGCAGAATTGCCGCGCCCGCTCAAGGCGGGGGAAAGAAACCGATCCGGGCGGCGAACCGCGCGCATCGTTGATAGTATTGCAGAGTTTTGTTGCTGGCACAAGGTTTTCCGCAAATTCGCGCCGCCGGGCTTCGTTTCGCGCGTTGCTTACCGACGGCGAAGGAGGCGGAGTGTGTTCCCGCCGCGTACCGCGTCGCATTCCTTGGCCGTCAACCCGGCGGTGGCGAGGGCGGCGTCCACCTTGGCGCGCGTCGGGATCGGCATGATCGGCCAGTCGCTGCCCACGACAACGTGATCGGCTCCGACTGTCGCGACCGCGAAGCGAATCGTGTCCGGGTCGAAGCCCATTGTGTCTATAAAGAGCCGCTTGATCGCCATGCTCGGCGGTGGGTTCGTCAGTTCTTCGCGGCCTCCCTCGTGGTCGAGCATCCCGGCGAAGAGGAGAATGGATGCGGACATCATCGAGATGATGACTTTCAGCGCCGGCAACGCATCGAAGATGCCACTGCGAACGAGGGACAGCACGCTCGCCGCCGCTTCCGTCCCGCGCGCCATCAGAATGCCGACCTGCCCGTGCGGGGCGAGGTGCGCTGTGTATCCCGCCGGGCTGACCGGATGGACGAAGACCGGCGCGCCGAGTGCCGCAGCCACTTCGAGCACGGGTCGGCACTCCGCCGCGTCGAGGAATCGTTCGCCCCACGCGCAATCGAGGCAGATGCCACCCAGACCGAGGCCAATAATTGCCCGCTCCACTTCACGCGCTGCAGCATCGCCGCCGAATGGATCAATCGCCGCCAGCGCCAGCAGCCGGGCGGGATGCTTCGCCACGAGTGCCGCGAAGCGGTCATTGATCCGCGTTGTCAGTGCAACCGGCGGTTCCTCACCCGGTCCGACGAGCGTACTGAGCGGCGCACTGAGCGCCTTCATGTCAATGCCCGCCGCATCCATCGCCGCTAGTTGCGCGTCAATGTCCGTTAGCAATGCCTGTGCCCGCGCGAACGCTGCGCTGAATCCAGGTGGCGTTTCCTCCGGGAACCACGCCGGATCGTAGTAATGGCTGTGGAAATCAATGAGCGGCGCGTGCATTTCTGCCAATCTCATCCCCTAATGTAATCTCGGTAGCGTAGGTTTCAACCTGCGTCCCCACCTCCCGCAAGCGGGAAAGCCCACGCTACCAAATCAGGGACGCAGGCTGAAGCCTACGCTACCGATCAGCGACACTCCACTGTGCTACCCGGCATGCTCGTTCAGATAGCACAATGCCGCGCCGACCATGATCTCGACACCGATGGCAAGGGCGCGCTCGTCGAAGTCGAACTTCGGGTGGTGATGATCCCACACCTGCCCGGTCTCGGCGTTGGACGAGCCGACGAAGAAGTAGCAACCGGGCACGCGCGCCGTGAACTCCGAGTAGTCCTCGCTCGGCATCAGAGGCGGGCCGGGCTTGACGTGCTCCGCGCCGACGACAGCAGCGGCGGCATCGCGCACGAGGTCCGCCATGTGCGGGTCGTTGACGACGGGGTGGCCGCCTGTGTGGTACGCGACCGTCGCCTTGGCGCGCATGCTGGCCGCTATCTGCTCGACGATCTCTGGGAAGCGCTTGGCGACATAGTCGCCAACCTCCGCGTCGAAAAAGCGCGTCGTGCCACGGAACTCGGCAGTATCCGCGATGATGTTGGCGGCGGTGCCCGCGTGGAGTGCGCCGACGGTAACAACGACTGGTTTGAGCGGGTCCACCTCGCGGCTAATCAGAATTTGGAGATTGCTGACGATGGCCGCGGCGACGAGCAGCGCGTCCACGGTCTTGTGCGGCATCGCGCCGTGCCCGCCCTGGCCCTGGATCGTCACATGATAGCCATTCGCGCCGGACATCGCCGGGCCGGTGACAACGACGACATCGCCGACCGGGAAATCCTGCCAGAGGTGGAGGCCGATGGTGGCGTCCACCGTCGGGTTCTCCATGATGCCGTCCGCCATCATCGCCCGCGCGCCGCCGCCGCCCTCCTCGGCGGGCTGGAAACAGAAGACGACGGTGCCGGGCAGTTCCTCGCGGCGGCGGGCGAGGATACGCGCGGCGGTGAGCAGGATGGATGTGTGCCCGTCGTGGCCGCACGCGTGCATCTTGCCGGCATTCACGGAGCGAAACTCCAGCCCGGTCTCTTCCTCGATGGGCAGCGCGTCCATGTCCGCGCGGATCAACAGCGTTTTACCGGGCTTGCCGCCCTTCAACACTCCCTTCACCCCCGTCCGCCCGATGCCGGTCATTACTGCATCGAGGTTCAGGGCGCGCAGGCGGTCGGCGACGATACCGGCAGTCCGCTCGACCTCGAACCCCGTCTCCGGGTGCATATGGAGGTCGCGCCGCGTCGCGACCAACTCCGGTTCCCACTCCGCCACTTCATCACGCACATCCATCGCCGTCGCCATGCACTCCTCCCCATTTACTACTCCGCTGTGCCGTGTATCCGGCGCATCCGTTGCTTCATCACTTCCTCATCGAGCGCGCGTTGCACCCCGTCCGGGTCGTCGCGATAGCAGGCAAGGTGGAAGGAAGTTGCGACGAGCGGGCCGTCCACGACGCCCGGATGCATCGGCTCGATCAGATTGAGATAGTCCGTGTCCGCAATCGGGTCGCCGCACAGGCAGCACCGTTCGAGCGGCAGGAGCGCATCGAGGTCGTCCTCGTCGCTGCCGACCGCCGCGCCGAGCAAAGCGGCGATGTCCGATGGGTTGAGGTGTTCGGCGCAGTGCGGATGGGCAATTAAGGTGCCGATGATCGCGCCCGTTTCGTCCTCGGCGGCGATGTTGACGTATTCCATGCCCTCAGCAATTGCTGCGCCGCAGACATCACAGGTGACGGCGGATTCAGGGGTGTAGTCGAATGGGTTGGTCCGATATTCCATGCCGGTAGTGTATCACAGCCCTCCGGCGACGTTGACACCGCACGGTCGCGCGCGTACGCTCATCGCGGGCGCAGATGGAGGACGAATGATGGGGGACGAGGTGCACATCGCGGTGATCGGCGGCAGCGGTTTGTACCGCATGCCCGACCTTGCCGACACCGAAAGCCGGGTGATCGAGACGCCGTTCGGCGCGCCGAGCGACGCGATCACGGTCGGCACGCTCGCCGGGCGTCGCGTCGCCTTTCTGCCCCGTCACGGCGTCGGCCATCGCATTCCGCCGACACTCGTCCCGGCCCGCGCGAACTTCTACGCCCTGAAATTGCTGGGAGTGCGAGCGGTCATCTCGGTCTCCGCGGTCGGTAGTTTGCGCGAGGAGATCGCGCCGCTCCATCTGGTCGTGCCCGATCAAATTGTTGACCGGACAACGAGCCGGGAGCGCACGTTTTTCGACCGCGAGGGGTTGGTCGGCCACGTCTCGCTCGCCGAGCCGTTCTGCCCGTCTCTCCGCGACCTGCTCATCGCGGAAGCACGGGAGGCGGGCGCGACGATCCACGCGGGCGGCACGTACCTCTGCATTGAGGGGCCGCGCTTCAGCACGAAGGCGGAATCGCGGCTCTACCGGCAGTGGGGCCTCGACATCATCGGCATGACGGCGATGCCGGAGGCGCAACTGGCGCGGGAAGCCGAACTTTGCTACGCCGTCCTCGCACTTGCCACCGATTACGATGTCTGGCACGAGAGCGAAGAGCAGGTGAGCGTGGATTTAGTTGTCCAGAACCTGCTACGTAATGTCGCGACCGCGCAGGAGATCATCCGTCGCGTCGTGCCACGGATCGCGCTGGATCGGGACGACATGTGCGCGACCGCGTTGGCGGGTGCGCTGATGACCGAACCGGCGCGCGTGCCGACGGATGTCCGCGCCCGGCTCGGCATCCTTGTGGACAAGTATCTGCCGACATCCTGACGTCGGCGGGGAGTGGATGGTGTGACAACATTTTTCGGGCGCGCCCGCCGGGCGGAACTGCAACTGCTATTTTTGCCCGCCGCGACGGCCATCATCGGCCTGTTGATCCTCGTGACCGTCCGCACCGGTATCGCGCGCTGGGGTTGGCAGGACATGAGTGTCGGGTTGGCGGTGGTATTCGCCTTCTACATCGTCTCGCTGATTTTTTCCGCCGTCGGGTTTTCGGGCGACGAACTGCTCTTCCCGATCACGGCGGCGCTCGCCAGCCTCGGCTTCCTGATGATCCAGCGCCTCGGCCCGGCCGTCGCACCGAGTGCACACCTGGGCGAAAAGCAACTCGTCTACCTCGTCATCGCGCTCACGCTGATGGCCACCATCGCGATTGGCATGAAACGGCAGCATCTGCGCCTCTTGCGCGACTATAAGTACTCGTGGGCGCTGGTCGGCATTGCGCTCACGGCGGCGGTTATGGTCTTCGGGGTCGAGATCAACGGCGCGCGGCTCTGGTTCAACCTCAAATTTTTTTATTTTCAGCCTGCGGAACTGCTGAAAATCATCCTCGTCATCTTTTTCGCGGCGTATCTGAGCGAGAAGCGCGAGCTGCTCAACGCGCCGTACGTGATTGGTCGGCTGCGCCTGCCGCCGTTGCCGTACCTGCTGCCGATGGTCACGCTCTGGGGACTGTCGCTGATGATCGTCGTCGTCGAAAAGGACCTCGGGCAGGGGTTGCTGATCTTCGGTGTCTTCCTTGCGATGCTCTATTTGGCGAATGGAAAAATCGGCTACGTGCTCGGCGGCCTCGTCGCCTTTTGCATCGGCGCGTATGTGCTGTACCGAATCTTCCCGCATGTGCAGGTGCGTGTGCAGATCTGGCTCGATCCGTGGTCGCGCGGGCAGGGGACGGGGTCCCAGCTCGTGCAGTCGCAATATGCGCTCGCCTCGGGCGGCATTTTCGGCTCTGGCCTCGGGCTGGGCGACCCAACGAACATCCCGCTCGTCCAGACCGACTTCGTTTTTTCCGCTATCGGGGAGGAATTGGGGCTGCTGGGGACGATTGCACTGCTGATTTTTTATCTTTTCTTCGTCTATCGCGGCATCCGCATCGCGCTCGACGCCGTGGACGACTTCAGCCGCTATCTCGCGGCGGGGTTGACCGCCGTCCTCGGGTTGCAGGCATTCATCATCATTGGAGGCACCGTGGGGCTTTTCCCGCTGACGGGTATCACACTGCCATTCATCTCGTACGGCGGTAGTTCGCTGCTCTCCAATTTCATCATCGTCGGCATGTTGCTGGCGATTTCCGCGATGAAACCGGGTCGGGCCGTCGAGATTCCGGGGGTGCCGACGTGACGCGCGGGCAGCGTGGATTCATCCGGCTCTTCGCGGCGCTCGCGCTCGTCGGCGTCGTGGCGATCGGCATTATCGCGCGCAACGACCACATCTGGCTGTTCTGCATGGCGCTCGCCGTGCCGTTTACGGCGGTCGCGCTCTGGCGGGGAGCGCCGCGCGACGAACCGCTTTTCAACCGGACGGCGCAAAAACTGGCGCACATCCTCCTGACGCTGTTCGTGCTCCTCAGCATGCAGCTCGTCCGGGCGCAGGTGGTAACGTCCGGCGCGACGCAGGTGCGATCCGAGGATACGCCGCTCGGCGTCGTGCGCAACCCGCGCCTGCTCGACGCGCAGTTGCAGGCGCTCAGGGGCGAGGTATTCTCGTCGGACGGCGTCAAGATCGTCGGGCGCGACGTGCAGCCTGACAAGACGGTGCGCCGCACCTATCCGCTCCCGGTCGCGGATTATCTCGTCGGCTACTACAACCCCGTCCGTTACGGCACGAGCAACCTCGAATATGCGTACAACGCGCAGTTGAGCGGCCGGACGGATGCTGACCCGGCGAAGGCGCTCGAATGGTCCTTGCTGCACCAACCTGCACAGGGAAATGATCTCGTCCTGACGATCAATGCGGCGTTGCAGCAGCAGGCGACGAATCTGCTCGGCAACCGGAACGGCTCGATCGTGCTGCTCGACGCGAAGACAGGTGCGGTGCTGGCGATGGTTTCCAATCCGCACCTCGACCCAGCGGGGCTGGCGGCGGTGCCCGGTAACAATCCCGCCGCATACTGGGACGCGCTGCGGAATAACTCGAATTCACCTTTCGTTCAGCGTCCAACGCAGGGGCTGTACACACCCGGTTCGATCTTCAAGACGATTACCGCCGCCGCCGCGATCGACTCCGGCAAGGCGCGACCGGATACCAAATACGAAGATCGCGGTTTCTATAATATCGAGGGCTTTCAGTTGCAGGAAAAGAATATCCCGAAGGGGCGCGAAAGTCAGCAATCGTGGACGCTCGAAGAAGGGTACCAGTGGTCCCTCAACGTCGTTTTCGCGCAAGTCGCGGCACGGACCCTCGGTGGCCCGCTTCTCGAGGATTACGCCAAGCGATTCGGCTTTGGTGAGGAGATTCCCTTCGATCTCGGTACGAATGCGAGCCGCGTTTCGGACCGCCCGGATTTCCTGCAGAGTGGGCCGGCGGTCGCCGAAACCGGATTCGGGCAGGGGCAACTGCTCGCGACGCCGCTCCAGATGGCGCTCGTTGCCGCCTGCATGGCGAACGACGGCAAGGAGATGGAGCCTTATCTCGTCTCGGCTGTCCGCCGGCCGGATGGCACGATTGCCGATCAGCACGCGCCGAAAGTCTGGAAGGAACCGATCCGCGCCGAAACCGCCGTGCAGATGCGCGCGATCATGGAGAACTCCGTCGCGAACGGCTACGCCAACACGGCGGCGATCCCCGGCGTGAAATCGGGCGGTAAGACAGGCACCGCCGAGCTGTCAAACGGCCAGCCGCACGCCTGGTATATCGGTTATGCCCCCGGCAAGACGACGACCTACGCCATCGCCGTCCTCGTCGAGAACGGCGGCGAAGGCTCGACTGTCGCCGCTCCCATTGCCAAGCAAGTCTTGCAAGCGACGCTCGCCTACGACGCGAAGAAGTAGGCGGCGCCCGAAGCGCTAGGCGATACAGCACGGGTGATTTGATACACTGCCTTCATGAAAAATGGCGATACGCTCCCAATCTTAACGTTCGAGACGCAACAGGACTGGGAAGCGTGGCTCGAAGAACGCCACGCGGACACACCGGGAATCTGGCTGAAGATCGCCAAAAAAGAGGCGGGTGTTTTTTCCGTGACGTACGCGGAAGCGATTGAGATCGCCCTTTGTTTCGGCTGGATTGACGGGCAAAAGGCCACGTCGGATGCTGGATTCTGGCTGCAACGATTCACGCCGCGCCGACCGAAGAGTATCTGGTCGCGCGTCAATCGCGACAAAGCGATAACGCTAATCGCCGAAGGTCGGATGCGGCCGGCGGGATTGGAGCAGGTCGAGCGGGCGAAGAGCGATGGTCGTTGGGAAGCGGCGTATCAATCGCAGCGCGCGATGGCGTTCCCTGAGGATTTTCAGCGCGCATTGGACGCGAATCCGAGCGCGCGGGACTTCTTCGCTACGCTAAATAGCGGCAATCGGTACGCGATCCTATTCAGGATCGAAACGGCCCAAAAAGCCGAGACACGCGCCGCGCGGATTGAAAAGTTCATCGGGATGCTGGCGAACGGCGAGAAGATTCATCCGTAGCATTTGACCGAAGATAGCAAAGGCGGCCCGGGAGGGCCGCGTGTCGGTCGGTGCGCAGGGTGCAGGGTCGGTCGGGGTGCGGGGTGTCGGTGTGGGCTACCCTTGGGTCTTGCGGGGGTCGAGGGCGTCGCGCAGCCCGTCGCCGATGAAGTTGATGCTCAAGACCGTCAGGAAGATCATCAGCCCCGGCCCCACCGCCATCCACCA